>NZ_JACNDE010000002.1:0-345484 GCF_017351415.1 Pseudomonas sp. FW305-25
CAATTGGGCTGCCAGGCTATCCAGTACCTTGCCGCTGGCCGTGGTCTCCACCACAGCCTGAGCTGCACGCTCAGCCTGGGCATGAATGGTCTCGACCCGGCCGCGCACCGCTTGCGCGCCCTGAGCCTGATGGGCGGCCGCCTGGGTCGCCAGGCCAATCGCCGCGTGCACCTGCTCCACCGACGACTGCACCGATTGTTGCAACCGCGCACTGTCGCGCAACACCAGCAACCCTTCGTTGGCCTGCCTTCCAGCCTGGCCGATCGCCGCCACCGCCTCGCGCGCGCCCTGCTGCAGCGCACCGATATGCGCCTGGATATCGCCGGTAGAGCTTTGCGTTTTGCTCGCCAGCGCCCTGACCTCGTCGGCCACCACCGCAAAGCCGCGCCCGGTTTCCCCGGCCCGCGCCGCTTCAATGGCCGCATTCAAGGCCAGCAGGTTGGTCTGCTCGGCAATCCCATGAATCACCGTCAACACCACCTCGATCTGTTCGCTCTGCTGCGCCAGGCGTTCGATGACCTTGGCCCCCGTGTCGACCTGCCCCGCCAGTGCCTCGATAAGACCGCCCACCTGGGCCGAGGTCCGAGTGTTTTCGTCGGTCGCCTGACGGATCTCCACCACCTGCTGCAAGGCCGCCTGCATCGCCTGGCTTTCCGCCTGGGCTTCGTCAGCCATCTGCGACAGCGCCCGCAAACTCTCCGCCACCTCGTCACGCTGGGCCTCGGCCGCGGCGTCCGCCCCAGCATTACGCAGGCTCATCGCGCCGATTTCGACGCCAGTACGCTGCGCCACATCGCCGGCCTCACGCACGATCGGCTGCAACTTGTCGACAAAACGATTGACCGCCGAGGCCATGTCGCCGATCTCGTCATTGCTGTTGAGCTGGACCCGCTTGGTCAGATCACCCTCACCGGCGGCCAGATCGTTTAACGCGGCGATCAGCAGATGCAGCTTGCTGACCACTCGCCGCCCCAGCACCACCGCCAGCAACAGCAAGACCCCGCAGCCGACCAGCGCCAGGCCCATGCCGATGCGCCAGCGCAGGGTGGCCGCCGCGTCCTGCACGGTACCCGCAGTGTTGGCCTGCATGTCCGAAGCAGTGGTCTGCGCCGACTGCAGGCGCGCACGCATGGCCGCCGAACTGTCCGCCGAAGCGCCCTTGAGGCTATCGCCAACCAGTTGGTCGCTGCTGGCGATCAAGGCCTCGAAACGCTTGTCCAGCGCCGCCACATCAGCCTCGACCGACGCCGTGGAAACCCCCATCAGCACCTTGCCGATCTCCACGCCGTTAGGACTGATGGAGGCCTCCAGGTAGTAGACCGATGGATCGTTCTTGGCCGCGTCCAGCACCTTGTCCAGGGCACGCTCGCCCCTGCCCTTCTCCAGCAGCGCCTTGTTGATCGGGTTTTCCCGGTTCAGATAGCGGGTCAGGTGCTCGCCATTGGCATCGTCGTACACCACGAACAGCACGTTGGGATTGCGCTGGGCGCGCCGGGCGAACTCGGAGAGGGTCGGAACGTCGCTGTCCCACATGGCGCGCGGGGCCACCGAAGCGAGCAACTGGGCCATATCGTTGGCTGAATCCTTGAGATCCTTCTCCAGCGTCGCGCGCAATTGCGCCTGCTCCTCTTCCAGGCGCGAGGAGAGCCCGGCGGTCAAGCGTTGCCGGGTGTTGCTGGAAAGGCTTTCCAGGCTCGAGGTGACCTCACGAGCCGCCTGTTCCAGTTCGCCGGACAGCTTCTGGCTATCGACGCCCAGACGAGCGGCCAGATCCGCCTCCAGCGCCGTTACCGTGCTCCGGGTCAGGGCAACGGCAACCAGCACCTGCACCAAAAGGGCGATACCAAGGGTAACGAACACAGGTCGCAACAAACGGCTTTGTAACAGTGAGAGAACGGCCGACACAGGAAATCCCTCTACTTCAACGCCATCAAATTAATGGCACTCTGGAAGAGCAAATCACAGCAAGGGTCGTGCCGCCCGGCAGGTAGAAACGACAAAGGCCCCTATGAAGGGGCCTTTGTTTTTTACATCAATAGCTTATCAAGCAAACGGGTGACGCAGAACGATGGTCTCGTTGCGGTCCGGGCCTGTCGAAATAATGTCGATCGGCGCGCCGACCAGCTCTTCGATACGCTTGATGTAGGCACGGGCAGCGGCCGGCAGCTCTTCCAGGGTCTTGGCCCCCAGGGTCGACTCGCTCCAGCCTGGCATCTGCTCGTATACCGGCTCCAGGCCGATATAGCTGTCAGCGTCGGTTGGCGCGTCGATGACTGCGCCATCCTGGTTTTTGTAGCCCACGCAGATGTTGATGGTTTCCAGGCCGTCCAGTACGTCCAGCTTGGTCAGGCACAGGCCCGAGATGCTGTTGACGTCGATGGCGCGACGCAGGATGACGGCATCGAACCAGCCGCAACGGCGGGCACGGCCGGTGGTTGCACCGAACTCATGGCCACGCTTGGCCAGGAAAGCGCCCACGTCATCAAACAGTTCGGTCGGGAACGGACCCGAACCTACACGAGTGGTGTAAGCCTTGGTGATACCGAGGATGTAGTCCAGGTACATCGGGCCAACGCCCGAACCGGTGGCGATGCCGCCGGCAGTGGTGTTGGAGCTGGTGACGTACGGATAGGTACCGTGGTCGATGTCCAGCAGCGAGCCCTGGGCGCCTTCGAACATGATGTCCTTGCCCGCGCGACGCAGCTGGTGCAGCTCGGCGGTCACGTCCAGCATCATCGGCTTGAGCAGCTCGGCGTATTCCATGCACTCGTCGAGCGTCTTCTGGAAGTCGATGGCCGGCTCTTTGTAGTAATTGACCAGTACGAAGTTGTGGTAGTCCAGCAACTCGCCCAGCTTCGCGGCGAAACGCTCGCGGTGGAACAGGTCGCCGATACGCAGGCCGCGACGAGCGACCTTGTCTTCGTAAGCCGGGCCGATGCCGCGACCGGTGGTACCGATCTTCTGCTCGCCGCGGGCCTTTTCACGCGCCTGATCCAGCGCTACGTGGTAGGACAGGATCAGCGGGCAGGATGGGCTGATACGCAGGCGCTCACGCACCGGTACGCCTTTCTCTTCCAGCTTGACGATTTCACGCAGCAAGGCGTCCGGCGCAACCACCACGCCGTTGCCGATCAGGCACTGGACGCCTTCGCGCAGCACACCCGAAGGGATCAGGTGCAAGACGGTTTTCTCGCCGTCGATCACCAGGGTGTGGCCAGCGTTGTGGCCACCTTGGTAGCGCACTACGGCGGCAGCATGTTCGGTCAGCAGATCAACGATCTTGCCTTTGCCCTCATCACCCCACTGGGTGCCCAGGACTACGACATTCTTACCCATAACACTTGTCCTCATTCGCGCAAACTTGGTGCCGGCAACGGCCGGCGGGAAAACTCAAGAAGCCAGCGGCAATACTTGCCAAAGCCCGTTCTGCTGAATCAATTGCCGGTCGCAGTCCGCTTCACGGGCGGCGGCCAATGGTTGTCCAGGCAAGGCCTGAACCACGCGCTGACCCTCACTGCGCAACTGGCAAACCTGCTGCCAGAGGGCTGCATCCGTACTGTCCGGCATCCAGATACCGCCAGACGGTAGCTCGATCTCAGCACGCCCCAGGGTCACCAGGGTTTTCAAATCGGTAGAAAAGCCGGTTGCCGGACGGGCGCGACCGAAGTCGGCGCCGATGTCGTCATAACGACCGCCCTGGGCAATGGACTGGCCAACGCCCGGCACGAACACCGCGAATACCACACCGGTGTGGTAGTGGTAGCCACGCAACTCGCCCAGGTCGAAGTACAGCGGCAATTCAGGGAAACGCACAGAAAGACGCTCGGCAATCGCCAACAGGTCATCCAGGGCCGCCAGTACCGGCGCCGGCGCATTGGCCAGGCGTTCGCGGGCTGCAGCCAGTACTTCACGGCCGCCGCACAGGTCGACCAGCGCCCGCAGCATGCCGGACAAGTCGGCCGGCAGGTCTTCGGTCAAGGTAATGACTTCGTCGATGGCCTTGCGTTGCAGGGCATCGAACAGCTGCTGTTCCACTTCGCCGGAGAGACCGGCCGCGCGGGCCAGGCCACGGTAGATACCGACATGCCCCAGATCCATGTGCACATCCGGCACATCGGCCAGTTGCAGCATAGCCAGCATCAGACTGATGACTTCCACATCGCTGCTCGGGCTCGCATCGCCATACAACTCGGCACCCAGCTGGATCGGGCTGCGCGAGGACGACAAGGCACGCGGCTGCGCATGCAGCACGCTACCGGCGTAACACAGGCGGCTCGGGCCTTCGCGACGCAGGGTATGCGCATCGATACGGGCCACCTGCGGCGTAATGTCGGCGCGGAAACCCATCTGCCGACCCGATTGCGGGTCGATGACCTTGAAGGTACGCAGATCGAGGTCCTGGCCCGCGCCAGTCAGCAAGGATTCCAGGTACTCGATATGAGGGGTCACGACGAACTCGTAACCCCAGCTCTGGAACAGATCCAACACCTGGCGACGCGCAACTTCAATGCGCGCCGCCTCAGGTGGCAGTACTTCTTCGATGCCATCTGGCAGCAGCCAGCGGTCTACCGTTGCCATTACGCCATTCCCCTGTGATCCAGGCGGCCAGCCTATGGGCGGGCCTTGAGTGAAGCAGAAAATGATCGGCCCATGTGCAAACCACGCGCATGGGCGACGGGGCGAAAAGCCTGAACCCGGCTTCGCCACTCACTTTCCTCGAAAAAAACTGTCGAGTCGTTCAACTCGCCGTCTTGCACCAACAACCACAATCAAACGTGCAGACGCAAAAAAGCCGGGAATTTCCCGGCTGCCGCATCATACACTCGTTTTCCCAAAGGATCACCCCGCCAGACACTTTAGCCGCCGGGCGGGGCGATTCAGGTCAACGTCGCATCAAGGCTTGGCCTTTTCCAGGTAACGGAAAAAGTCGCTGCTTGGATCCAGGACCATGACGTCGGATTTGTTCGCGAAGCTTTCACGATAGGCACGCAGGCTACGGTAGAAACCGTAGAATTCCTGGTCCTGACCGTAGGCCTTGGAGTAGATGGCTGCGGCCTGGGCGTCACCATCACCGCGAATCTCTTCCGACTCACGATAGGCTTCGGCCAGCAGTACGCGGCGCTGACGATCGGCGTCGGCACGAATACCTTCCGCCAGCTCGTTACCCTTGGCGCGATGCTCACGCGCTTCACGCTCACGCTCGGTGCTCATACGCTCGAAGACGCTGCGGTTCACTTCCTTCGGCAAGTCGATGGTCTTGACCCGGACATCGACCACTTCGATGCCCAGCTCTTTCTCGGCCATCTTGTTGAGCGAAGCCGTGATGTCCGCCATCAGCGCATCACGCTCACCGGAAACCACTTCGTGCAGGGTGCGCTTGCCGAACTGGTCACGCAGGCCCGACTCCAGACGACGGGAAAGACGCTCGTCGGCGATCTGCTTGAGGCCGGAAGTCGCGGTATAGAAACGCTCCGCATCCTTCACACGCCATTTGGCATAGGCATCGACCATCACGGCTTTCTTTTCCAGCGTCAGGAAACGCTGGGTCGGTGCATCCAGGGTCATCAGGCGAGCGTCGAACTTACGCACCTGGTTCACATAGGGCACTTTCACATGCAGGCCCGGCTGAACGTCAGCCTGGACCACACGACCGAACTGCAGCAACACCGCGCGCTCGGTCTGAGCGACGATGTAGAAGCAGTTCCAGGCAGCGATCGCCACGACGACGCCAACGATAAGGGCGATCAGCGATTTATTGCTCATCAGCGACTCTCCCTGGTACGCGCTTGCTGTTGCTGCAGATCAGCTGCCGCACGCGCATTCGCTTCGTTGCTGCTGGCTGCTGCGCCGGTCACCGGAGCACTGGTGCTGCGGCCACTTTCGACCATTTTGTCCAGCGGCAGGTACAGCAGATTGCTCTGGCCGTTCTTGTTGCCGGTCACGAGAACCTTGCTGGTATTGCTGAAGACTTCCTGCATGGTGTCCAGGTACAGACGCTCACGGGTCACTTCAGGCGCCTTGCGGTATTCGGCCACCAACTTGGTGAAGCGATCGGCCTCACCCTTGGCGCGGGAAACCACTTCGCCACGGTAACCGTTGGCATCCTCGATGATGCGCTGGGCCTGACCACGGGCTTCCGGCACGACACCGTTGGCGTAGGTTTCAGCCTGGTTGCGCGAACGCTGCTCGTCTTCACGGGCACGGATCACGTCATCGAAGGCTTCCTGCACTTCACGCGGTGCCGCTGCGCTCTGTACGTTCACCTGGGTAACGGTGATACCGGTGCGATAGGTATCGAGGAAGCGTTGCAGACGCTCCTTGATTTCGCTGGCCATCAACTCACGACCTTCGGTCAGCACCTGGTCCATCGCGGTGGAACCCACTACGTGGCGCAGCGCACTGTCAGTGGCGTGCTGCAGGCTGATTTCCGGCTGATCGACGTTCAGCACGAAGTCCTGCAGGTTGCTGATCTTGTACTGCACGGTCAGCGGCACTTCGACGATGTTCTCGTCTTCAGTCAGCATTTGACCCTGCTTGGTATAGGCACGCTCGCGCGTGACGTTTTCCATGTACTTGCGATCGATCGGCGGGAAGTAGATGTTCAGGCCCGGGCCGACGGTTTCGTAGTACTTGCCGAAGCGCAGCACCACGGCCTGCTCCTGCTCGTCCACGACATACACCGCGCTGTACAGCCACACGGCCGCCAGCACGACCAGACCGATACCGAGCAGGCCGAGACCGCCGCCCTTGCCGGAACTGCCACCATCGTCACCACGTTTCTTGCCACCACCGAACAACCCATTCAGGCTTTCCTGCAGCTTGCGGAAGGCCTCGTCGAGATCCGGTGGCCCCTTGCGGTCGCCATTGTTGCGGCGCTTACCACCCCAAGGATCCTGATTATTCGAGTTGCCACCCGGCTCATTCCAAGCCATAGCGCTCTCCATCTGATAAAGCAAAGACGCACCCACGGCGCGCCGACCAATGCTACAGAATGCCTGCTACAGCGGCACAACCGCTTTCTCAGGCTTTTATTGCAAAGTGTGTTGCTCGATGAACTCCAGCGGCTGCATGCCTTCGCGGCTTACCAGTCGATTCAACTCGACTCGCGGCAAGCGGACAGCCAGCAGGCTGACACCTTCCTCGTCGTGATCTTCTTTCTGCACTGCGCCCAACTCGAAGAACTGCGCTCGCAGTCGAGCAAAACGCTGCGGCAAGCGCAAGGTGCCTACAAACAAATCCTCGCCGAGCAACTCGGCAATGGCCTGCTTGAGCAGGTCCAGCCCTTGCCCTTCACGAGCCGACAACCAGACCCGCTGCGGCTTGCCATCGGCATCGCGCTGGATCTGCGGATCTACCCCCTCGAGCAAATCGAGTTTGTTATAGACCTCCAGTATCGGCAAGTCCTGGGCCCCGATCTCGCCGAGCACCACCATGACCTGTTCGATCTGGGCCATGCGCTCCGGCTCATGAGCATCGATCACATGCAGCAGCAGGTCGGAGTTGCTCGACTCTTCGAGCGTAGCCCGAAACGCCTCGACCAGTTTGTGCGGCAGATGACGAATGAACCCCACGGTATCGGCCAACACGACCGGACCAAGATCGTCCAGTTCGAGCCGGCGCAAGGTCGGATCAAGGGTGGCGAACAGTTGGTTGGCCGCAAACACATCGGACTCGGTCACGGAGTTGAACAAGGTGGACTTGCCGGCGTTGGTGTAGCCCACCAACGATACCGAAGGAATGTCGGCACGCTTGCGCCCGCGACGGGCCTGCTCACGCTGGCTGCGAACTTTCTCCAACCGGGCCTTGATCTGCCGCAGGCGAACCCGCAGAAGACGCCGGTCGGTTTCGAGCTGGGTTTCACCCGGACCACGCAGGCCGATACCGCCCTTCTGCCGCTCAAGGTGAGTCCAGCCACGAACCAGACGGGTACTCATATATTCAAGCTGGGCCAGTTCTACCTGGAGCTTGCCTTCGTGAGTGCGGGCGCGCTGGGCGAAAATATCGAGAATCAGACCCGTGCGGTCAATCACGCGACACTCGAAAGCACGTTCGAGGTTACGTTCCTGACTGGGTGTGAGGATGTGATTGAAAATCACCAGGTCGACCTGTTCGGCTTTGACCAGGTCGCGTAATTCTTCGACCTTGCCGCTGCCAACCAGGTACTTGGCGGTTGGCCGATGACGCGGCACGTTAACAAACGCGACGGTCTCGGCGCCGGCCGATATTGCCAACTCCTGAAACTCCTGCGGATCTTCGCGCGCCTCAGGGTCCTGACCATCCAAGTGAACGAGAATTGCACGTTCACCACCACCGTGGCGCTCAAAGAACAAAGGAGACTCCTATCAGGCGTTACCTGGCTCAGCGTCACCCTGTTCGGATTCGGATGCGCTAGGCAGGCGAATTGGACGAACCGGCACCACTGTCGAGATAGCGTGCTTGTAAACCATTTGGCTGACGGTGTTCTTCAGCAGGATGACGAACTGGTCGAAAGACTCGATCGTACCTTGCAGCTTGATCCCGTTGACCAGATAGATGGAAACCCCAACTTTCTCTTTACGTAAAGTATTCAAGTAAGGGTCTTGTAGCGAATGCCCTTTTGACATGTGCCGCACTCCTTTAAGGATCAATAATAAAAAATCGGAAAACAGATGGCTAAAACCGCCCCACCCCCAAGGATAGACGGCAATTGCAAGGACTCAGCTCAATATGGAGACCGTTCCCAGGTATTTCAAGGCGCGTGGCAGATTGTCGCAATCCAGGCTGTCCAGCCAGTGTAAATCAGCCCAGCTGCGTAACCAGGTGAACTGGCGCTTCGCCAATTGGCGCGTGGCAATGATGCCGCGCTCCTGCATCTCGGCGAATGTCAGCTTGCCATCCAGATGATCCCAGACCTGTCGGTAGCCTACAGCACGTATAGACGGCAACCCGGCATGCAGGTCACTTCTAGAACGCAGAGCTACGACCTCGTCGACGAATCCCTGTTCCAACATAATTGTGAATCTTTGTGCAATACGCTCATGCAGTACCTGACGGTTTGCCGGGGCAATGGCCAAGTTCGCGACAGTATAGGGCAATTGTCCCCGTCCCGAAGCGGCTGCTTCAGTACTTTGCGCAGATTGTCGCAGTCTGTGGGCGGTCATGCTCAGGCCGCTGACCCGATAGACTTCCAGGGCCCGGGTCAGGCGCTGCGGATCATTGGGATGAATCCGCGCCGCCGATTCGGGGTCGATTATCGCCAGTTGGTCATGCAAGGCTTGCCAGCCAAGGCGTGCGGCCTCTTCTTCCAGCTCCGCACGAACCTGTGGGTCGGCCGGCGGCATGTCTGCCAGGCCTTCGAGCAAAGCCTTGTAATAGAGCATCGTGCCGCCCACCAGCAGCGGAATCTTGCCGCGCGCGGTGATATCGGCCATGGCGGCCAGCGCATCGGTGCGGAAATCCGCCGCCGAATAGCTCTCGGCCGGGTCGAGGATATCGATCAGACGGTGTGGAAACTCGGCCAGGATTTCCTTGGACGGCTTGGCGGTGCCTATGTCCATGCCACGGTAGACCAGCGCCGAATCGACGCTGATCAGTTCGCAAGGCAGAACCTTGGTGAGCTCGATGGCCAGGTCGGTCTTGCCAGCGGCAGTCGGGCCCATCAGGAAGATCGCTGGAGGAAGCTGGCTCATCAACGACCGCGCAAGAAGAGTTTGTCCAGATCGTCCAGGCCCAACTGGGTCCAGGTCGGTCGGCCATGGTTGCATTGACCGCTGCGCTCGGTGTTTTCCATGTCGCGCAACAAGCCGTTCATTTCCGGCAGGGCCAGGCGGCGATTGGCACGGATCGCACCGTGGCAGGCCATGGTACCCAGCAACTCGTTGAGGTGCGCCTGGATACGGTCGCTGGTGCCGTACTCCATCAGGTCGGCCAGGACGTCATGCACCAGGCGATTGGCTTCCGCCTGCTTGAGCAAGGCCGGAATCTGCCGGATCGCCAGCGATTCCGGGCCCAGGCGCTGCAACTCGAAGCCCAGGCGCTGGAACCAGCTGACATGCTCCTCGGCACAATCCGCTTCGCGCTGGCTGACAGCGATCGACTCCGGCACCAGCAGCGGCTGGCCGCTCAGGCCTTCGCTGGCCATCGCCACCTTCAGGCGCTCGTACATGATCCGCTCGTGGGCCGCGTGCATGTCCACCAGCACCAGGCCCTGGGCGTTTTCCGCGAGGATATAGATGCCTTTGAGCTGCGCCAGCGCATAGCCCAGCGGCGGGATATCGCCCTGGGCATCCGGCAAGGACGCTGCGCCGGATTCCGGCAGTGGCGCGAAGAACTCACGATAGGCGCTTTGCGCCTCGGCCGCCGGCAACACTGGCTGCGGACGCGGCGTGTACTGATACTGATAACCCGCACCCGAGCCAGTCCCCGGCGGATTGAACGCCGGCTGGGCCTGCGGCTGCTCCAGCGTCATGTTCGCCGCCAGGCGCATTTCGCCCTGGGGGCCGAACTCGCCGGCCTCGATCCCGCTCGGCCGCACAATGCCGGCGACCGCGGCCGGCGCCGCCAGATGGTCTTCCGGCCGGACATCGCCCAAGGCGCGATGCAGGGTGCCATACAGGAAGTCGTGGACCATGCGTCCGTCGCGAAAGCGCACTTCGTGCTTGGTCGGGTGCACGTTGACGTCGACCACCGCCGGGTCGACTTCGAAGAACAGCACAAAGGTCGGATGCCGACCGTTGAACAGCACGTCGCGGTAAGCCTGGCGCACCGCATGGGCCACCAGCTTGTCGCGCACCGCGCGGCCGTTGACGTAGAAATACTGCAGGTCCGCCTGGCTGCGGGAAAAGGTCGGCAAGCCTACCCAGCCCCACAGATGCAAGCCATTACGTTCGACCTCGATCGGCAGCGCCTGCTCGAGAAAGCCCGAACCGCACACCGCGGCAACCCGCCGTGCACGCGCCACATCGTCGTTGGCTTCATGCAGGCTGAGGACGCTTTTGCCGTTGTGGCGCAGGTGAAAGGCCACGTCGAAACGCGCCAGGGCCAGGCGCTTGATCACTTCCTGCAGGTGATCGAACTCGGTTTTCTCGGCCTTGAGAAACTTGCGCCGGGCCGGGGTATTGAAGAACAGGTCGCGGACTTCCACCGAGGTACCGACCGGATGGGCCGCCGGCTGCACGCGCGGAGCCATGTCGCGGCCTTCGGTTTCCACCTGCCAGGCCTGGTCGGCGTCGCGGGTACGGGAAGTCAGGGTCAAGCGCGCGACCGAGCTGATGGAAGCCAGTGCCTCTCCACGGAAGCCCAGGCTCATGACCTGCTCCAGGTCCTCAAGGTTGCGAATCTTGCTGGTGGCGTGGCGCGCCAGGGCCAGCGGCAGATCGTCCGCGGAGATGCCGCTGCCGTCGTCGCGTACCCGCAGCAGCTTGACACCCGCCTGCTCGACATCCACATCGATGCGCTTGGCTCCAGAGTCGAGGCTGTTTTCCAGCAACTCCTTGATCACCGAGGCCGGACGTTCGACCACCTCACCGGCGGCAATCTGGTTCGCCAGTCGCGGGCTGAGCAGCTCGATGCGGGCGCTGCTGATGACTGCGTCATTCATTCCTTGGCCGCCAGTTCTGTACCCGGGATGGTGAGGGTCTGACCGATTTTCAGCTCATCGCTGCTCAGGTTGTTGGCGCTGCGCAGGGTGGCGGCGGAAACCTGATAACGCACGGCGATCATCGCCAGGGTTTCCCCCGGGCTCACGCGGTGGTCGCGAGGTCCCTGGGCAATTTTCCCGGAATCACGCAGCCAGGCGATGTAGGTGCCCGGCGGTGGACTCTGCTGGAAGAACTGCCGCACACCGCTGCTGATGGAGCGCGCCAATGCCTGCTGGTGGCTGACAGTGGCCAGCTTGGACGCTTCGTTGGCATTGGAGATAAAGCCGGTTTCCACCAGGATCGACGGAATGTCCGGAGACTTGAGCACCATGAACCCGGCCTGTTCGACGCGCTGTTTGTGCAGCGGGGTGACCCGGCCGATGTTGCTGAGCACTTTCTGGCCGACGTTGAGACTGGAAGTCAGCGAGGCCGTCATGGACAAGTCCAGCAATACGCCGGCGAGCATCCGGTCCTTGTCATCGAGGCTGACGTTGCCGGCCCCGCCGATCAGGTCTGAACGGTTTTCGCTGTCCTCCAGCCAGCGGGCCGTCTCGGACGTGGCGCCACGGTCGGAGAGCGCGAACACCGAGGCCCCGAAGGCCGCGCGGGACGGTGCCGCGTCGGCGTGGATCGAGACGAACAGGTCGGCGCCTTTCTTGCGGGCGATCTCGGTGCGGCCGCGCAGCGGGATGAAGTAGTCGCCGGTACGGGTCAGCTCGGCGCGGAAGCCCTTGAGGCCGTTGATCTGGCGCTGCAGTTCGCGGGCGATGGCCAGCACCACGTCTTTCTCATGCTGGCCGCGCGAGCCGGAGGCACCCGGGTCCTCGCCACCGTGACCGGCATCGATGACCACGACGATATCGCGCTTGCCGGCCGGGGCCGGTGGCAGCTTGATCTCAGGCTTGGTCGGCGTTACCGGGACCGCCGGCACAGTCGCGACATTCGGCGCGGGCGGTGGTGTCGGCGCAGCATCGGCCGGGTTGTCGAACAGGTCGACCACCAGGCGATTGCCGTACTGGGCATTGGGCGTCAGGGTAAAACTCTTGGGGGTGACGGCCTTTTTCAGGTCGATGACCACCCGCAGGTCGGTAGGCGTGCGCTGGGCCGAACGCATGGCGGTAATCGGCGTATTCGCCGTGGAGACATTCAGCGGCCCGCCGAGGGTCGCACCGTTGATATCGATCACCAGACGATCAGGGGCCGTCAGGGTGAAAACGCTGTGCTGGACCGGCCCGGACAGGTCAAATACCAGTCGAGTGTTATCCGGTGCCCGCCACAGGCGAACGCTGCGGACCTGTGTAGCGGCCAGAGCGTCGACGGCCAATGCCGTAAGCAACAGTCCTACGACAGCAACCAACGCGCGAATGCGCATACCTAACCCCATCAATTATTTGAATTCCAACGCCAAAGCGGCACACCAGGCCTCGCCACGCGAGCCTTGCGACAACAAATGCAGGGAACGCCCGCTGTTATGCGGGCTAATGGTAATGGTCAGGTCCGGCTTTGGCAAAAAGCCCGCACCACGCTGGGGCCACTCGATCAGACACAGTGCATCGCCCTCGAGATAATCGCGGATGCCGAGAAACTCCAGCTCTTCCGGATCGACCAGGCGATAAAGATCGAAGTGGAAGGCCCGCACATCGCCGATCTCGTAGGGCTCGACCAGGGTAAAGGTCGGGCTTTTCACCGCGCCGGCATGTCCCAGGCCACGGATGAGCCCCCGGGACAATGTGGTTTTCCCCGCCCCGAGATCGCCTTCCAGAAAGATCACACCCACCCCTTGAGTGACCTGCGCCAGGCGCGCGCCAAAGGCGATCATGGCGTCTTCGTCTGCCAGATACAGGGTTATTTCAGACACGGTGATTGCTCCTCCAGCAACTGACGAATGACCGGGATCAGATCGCTGGCCGCCAGCCCCCGGCCCAATTTACCTTGATGCTCGCCCGCGACGGCATGCAGCCAGACCGCCAGGCAAGCGCTATCGAACGCCGGCATCCCCTGGGCCAGCAGCGCCCCGACCAGACCGGCCAGTACATCCCCCAGCCCCGCCGTAGCCATGGCCGGATGCCCCCGGTCGCAACGGGCCAGGCGGCCATCAGGGCTGGCCACCAGACTTCCGGCGCCCTTCAGGATGGCGACAGCTGTGTATTTTTTGCTCAGCGCCCGCGCGGCGGCCGGGCGGTCCGCCTGCACCTGCGCGGTGGAAACCCCCAGCAGCCGTGCGGCCTCCCCCGGGTGCGGGGTGATCACGCTGCCCGACGGCAAGGTCAAACCGCCTTTGGCCAGCAGATTGAGCGCATCGGCATCCCAGACCTGGGGCCGCGGCGCATTGGCGGCGGCAGATAAAAGGCTGCGCCCCCAGGCCGCCTGCCCCAGCCCGGGGCCCGCCACGATGACCGACGCCTGCTCCAGCAAGCCCATCAACTGGTTGGCCGAGTCGGTGCCCAGGGCCATGACCTCCGGGACCCGCGCCAGAGCGGCCGCAACGTGCTCGCTGCGGGTCGCCAGAGAAACCATCCCGGCACCGCTGCGCAGGGCGCTCTCGGCGCAGAGCAGCGCCGCGCCGCCAAAACCGCGATCGCCGCCGATCAGCAACAGGTGCCCGAACTGGCCTTTATGGGCGCTTGGCGAACGGGCAGCCAGCCGCGGCAGCGTGTCGGGCATCAACGGCTGAATGTCGGGTAAAGGGTGTTTTGTCTGCGGCATGCGTCTTCGGGCTCCGATGTCTGGCAGAATTATACGCACCTCAGCCCCGGTTTCTCTCGCCTCATGCCTGCCATTACCACCGATCTGCCCGCCCTCGCCCAATCGATCAAGGATTGGGGCCGCGAGCTGGGCTTTCAGCAAGTCGGCATCAGCGGCCTGGACCTGGCCGAGCATGAGCAGCACCTGGAACGCTGGCTCGAGGCCGGCTACCACGGCGAAATGGACTACATGGGCGCCCACGGCAGCAAACGCTCCCATCCGGATGAACTGGTGCCCGGCACCCTGCGCGTGGTGTCCCTGCGCATGGATTACTTGCCCGGCGACACCCAGATGGCGCAGCGCCTGGCCCAGCCGGAAAAGGCCTATGTCTCGCGCTACGCCCTGGGCCGCGACTATCACAAGCTGATTCGCAAGCGCGTACAGCAACTGGCCGAGCGCATCCAGAAGGAAATCGGCCCGTTCGGCTATCGCGCCTTCGTCGACAGCGCCCCGGTGCTGGAAAAAGCCATCGCCGAACAAGCCGGGCTCGGCTGGATCGGCAAGAACACCCTGGTACTCAACCGCAAGGCCGGTAGCTATTTCTTCCTCAGCGAACTGTTCGTCGACCTGCCCTTGCCGGTGGACGAGCCACACGCCACCGAGCATTGCGGCCGCTGCACGGCATGCCTGAACATCTGCCCGACCAAGGCCTTCGTCGGCCCTTATGTACTGGACGCCCGGCGCTGCATTTCGTACCTGACCATCGAACTGAAAAACGCCATTCCCGAGGATCTGCGCCCGCTGATCGGCAACCGGGTGTTCGGCTGCGACGATTGCCAGATCGTCTGCCCGTGGAACCGCTTCGCCCGCCCTTCCGGCGAAGGCGACTTCAAGCCACGCCACAACCTCGACAATGCCGAGCTGGCCGAACTGTTCATGTGGGACGAGGACAAGTTTCTCAGCAGCACCGAAGGCTCGCCGCTGCGCCGCGCCGGCTATGAGCGCTGGCTACGCAACCTGGCGGTGGGGCTGGGTAACGCACCGTCGAGCATTCCGGTGCTGGAAGCCCTGAAAGCCCGGCGGGATTACCCGTCAGAACTGGTGCGCGAACACGTGGAATGGGCGCTGAAGCAGCACGCCAGCCGTCATTGCTCGTCGTTGTAGACGAACTTGGGCATTTCCCAGTGAAAACGGATCGCCAGCAGGCGCAGTAGGAAACCGCCGAACAGGGTGATGAGGATCGACTGCTCGCCGGGCAATTGCAGATAGATGCAGAGCATGTAGCACCAGGCCGCGGCGAACGAGACGCTGGCATACAACTCACGCCGGAAGATCAGCGGAATATCGTTGCAAAAGATGTCCCGCAGGATGCCGCCGAACACCCCGGTAATCACCCCGCTGACCGAAGCCACCACCATGCCGTGGCCCATTTCCAGGGCGGTCATGCAACCGATCAGGGTGAACGCCACCAGCCCCACGGCGTCGAGCACCAGGAACAGCGAACGCAAGTGGCGCATCAAGGGTGCGATGAAGATCGTCACCAGGGCCGCAACCGAGGTCAACACCAGGTACTCCGGGTGCTTGACCCAGGTCAGCGGGTAATGCCCCAGCAGCACGTCACGCACCGAACCGCCACCCAGGGCCGTGACGCAGGCGATCAACACCACCCCGAACCAATCCATGCCGCGACGACCGGCGGACAAGGCGCCAGTCATGGCTTCGGCGGTAATGGCAATCAGGTAAAGCATCAGCAGCATGATGGCGGTCCTTACAGGAAGGCGCGCAGTCTACTCAGTTGCTGTCGGCACCAAAAGGGGGCACCGGCTGGAATTGCTGGAGCCCCCTGGAGCGATCTATCGCGAGCAAGCCTTGCGCGACCCCGTAGGAGCGAGGCTTGTCCGCGATGGCGTCAGAACCGGCGCCAGCGCACCATCAGAGCTTGATGAAGTGCTTGCGGTAATGCTGCAGTTCGGCGATCGACTCACGGATGTCGTCCAGGGCCAGGTGGGTGCTGCCCTTCTTGAAGCTGTCGCGCACGTCCGGCGCCCAGCGGGCCGCCAGTTCCTTGAGGGTGGAAACATCAAGGTTGCGGTAGTGGAAGTAGCTTTCCAGCGCCTTCATATGGCGATACAGGAAGCGGCGATCCTGGCAGATGCTGTTGCCACAAATCGGCGACTTGCCCTTGGGCACCCACTGCTCCAGGAAGGCGATGGTCTGCGCTTCCGCTTCAGCCATGCTGATGCGGCTTTCACGCACGCGCTGGGTCAGCCCCGAACCGCCGTGCTGGCGGGTGTTCCACTCATCCATGCCGGCGAGAATTTCATCGCTCTGGTGGATGGCGATGACCGGACCTTCAGCCAAGGTATTGAGATTGCTATCGGTGACGATGGTCGCCATCTCGATGATGACGTCGGTATCAGGGTTCAGACCGGTCATTTCCAGATCGATCCAGATCAGATTCTGCGGGTTTTGCATGTGTGGGCTCCTCGGCGTAGTTGCGCAGTTTAGCCTAGAGGGACCTGCCGGCGTGCTAAACTCGCGGCCGTTTTACCTAACCGCCGCATTATCGACACGGAACACCAATGGCCAAACGCCAGCTCAATCGTCGCCAAAACTGGCGCATCGAAAAGATTCAAGGCGAACGCGCCGCCCGCGCCGCCAAACGTGAATCCTCTGCCGTGGAAGCACTGGAAGGCGGCGATCTCGGCCCCGAACAGACCGGCCTGGTGATCGCCCACTTCGGTGTGCAGGTCGAGGTCGAGGCGCGCGAGGGCGAACTGGCCGGCCAGGTGTTCCGCTGCCACTTGCGGGCCAACCTGCCGGCGCTGGTGACCGGCGATCAGGTGGTCTGGCGTCCGGGCAACCAGGGTATCGGCGTGATCGTCGCGCAACTGCCGCGCCACACCGAGCTGTGCCGTCCCGACAGCCGCGGCCAGCTCAAGCCGGTGGCCGCCAACGTCGACATGATCGTGATCGTCTTCGCCCCGCTGCCCGAGCCCCATGCCAACCTGATCGACCGCTACCTGGTCGCCGCCGAACATGCCGGCATCCGTCCGCTGCTGCTGCTCAACAAGTTCGACCTGATCGACGAGCAGAATGCCCCCGCCCTGAACGCCTTGCTGGCGGTCTATCGGCAACTGGGCTACCCGGTGCTGGAAGTCTCGGCGCACCACGGCGACGGCATGGAACAGCTGCAAGCGCAGCTGGACGGACGGATCAGCGTGTTCGTCGGCCAGTCGGGCGTGGGCAAGTCGTCGCTGGTGAACAGCCTGCTGCCGGAAGTCGAAACCCGCGTCGGGCCTTTGTCGGAGCTGTCCGGCCAGGGCACCCACACCACCACCACCGCGCGCCTGTTCCACTTCCCGGGCGGTGGCGAACTGATCGACTCCCCGGGGATTCGCGAATTCGGCCTGGGCCACGTCAGTCGCGCCGATGTCGAAGCAGGTTTCATCGAGTTCAACGACCTGCTGGGCACCTGCCGTTTCCGCGACTGCAAGCATGACCGCGAACCGGGCTGCGCCCTGCTCAAGGCCCTGGAAGACGGGCGGATCCAGCAGCAACGGATGAACAGCTATCGCTCGATCATCGCCAGCCTGCCGGACAGCAGCTATTAATAGGTAGCACCACGCTGAAAAAAAAGGCCGCGATGATCGCGGCCTTTTTTATCGAGCACTCTTTATACAGAGCCCGCCGTTACCAATCACCGCGCGGCTGGAGGCGTAGCTGCGGGTGCAGCCGCGCCTTCGGTCTTCGGAGCTGCGTCGTCGAAGATATTCAGGCGCTCGCGCAGCTCATGGGCCGGCAGCGGCTCCTGCTCCGGCGGCAAGGCGTTCGGGTCGACCGGCACTTCGCCCGGGGCGCCCTGGCCCTGGGTCGGTGCCGGGGCCTCGGGAGCGACTTCGCCTTCGATCGCGCGCTGGGCCTTTTTGGTCAGCACCACGATGTCGATACGCCGGTTGATCGGGTTGAACGGGTCCTTGCGATCGAACAGCGATGACGAGGCATACCCCACCACGCGAGCCACCTGGCCGTCCGGATAGCTGCCCGCCACCAGCGCCCGACGCGCGGCGTTGGCACGGTTGGCCGAAAGCTCCCAGTTGCCGAAATCGCCGGTGCCCGAGTAAGGCTTGGCATCGGTGTGACCGCTGATGCTGATCTTGTTCGGCACCGCCTTGATGGTGTCGGCCATGGCCAGCAGGATGTCCTCGAAGTACGGCTTCAGGCGTGCACTGCCGGAGTCGAACATCGGCCGGTTTTCCGAATCGATGATCTGGATACGCAGGCCGTCCGGAGTGATCTCGAACAGAATCTGGTCCTTGAACTTCTGCAACTGCGGGTTTTCTTCGACCTTGTTCTGCAGCTCTTGAAGCAACAGCTCCAGACGCTCCCTCTCAACCTGCTCGGCCATGCTCTCGACCTGGTCGGTATCGACCGTAACCTTGTCCGGCTGCGGCTGCGACTTGATCTCGGGGTTGAGCGTGTTTTCCGGCGCCAGCTCGGGAGAACCGCCCAGGTCGATGATGTAGGGCGTGCCGCTTTCCGAGAAGCCGATCGGGTCCTTGAAGTAACCGGCAATGGCGATCTTCTGTTCCGGGGTGGCAGTGGATAGCAGCCACAGCACCAGGAAGAACGCCATCATCGCCGTGGCGAAGTCGGCGAAGGCGATCTTCCATGCCCCGCCGTGATGCCCGCCGGCAAAGCGCTTGACGCGCTTGATGATAATCGGCTGATTGTTTTCCATGGCTTAGCGACCGCGAACCGCTTGTTCCAGCTCGGCGAAGCTCGGACGGTGCGCCGGGTACAGGACCTTGCGCCCGAACTCCACGGCCAGCGAGGGCGGCATGCCGGAAGCCGAGGCCACCAGGGAGGCCTTGATGGCTTCGTAGACGTTCAGCTCTTCCTTGGCGTCGTGGGCCAGGGAATGGGCCAGCGGGCCGAAGAAGCCGTAGGCCGCGAGAATACCGAAGAAGGTACCGACCAGTGCCGCACCTACGTGCAGACCGATGGACTTCTGGTCGCCATCGCCCAGGGACGCCATGGTCACCACGATACCCAGTACCGCCGCGACGATACCGAAACCCGGCATGCCGTCGGCGATGCCGTTGACCGCATGGGATGGATGCTCGAGGTCTTCCTTGAGGCTGAACAGCTCCATGTCGAACAGGCCTTCCAGTTCGTGGGGAGCCATGTTGCCGGAGGACATGATGCGCAGGTAGTCACAGATGAACGCAGTCATGCGCTCGTCTTTGAGCACGGATGGATACTTGGCGAAAATCGGGCTGGCGGCGGCGTCTTCGATATCGCCCTCGATCGCCATCATGCCTTCGCGGCGGCTCTTGTTGAGGATCTCGTAGATCAGGCCCAGCACTTCCAGGTAGAAGGTCTGGGAAAAACGCGAACCGAACATCCCCAAGGACTTCTTGAGCACGTGCATGGTCATGTAGCCGGGGTTCGCCTGCAGGAACGCCCCCAGCGCGGCGCCGCCGATAATCAAGACCTCGAAAGGCTGGATCAGGGCGGCAATCTTGCCGTGAGAAAGCACGTATCCGCCGAGCACGCTCGCGAACACGACGATGATGCCGATAATTTTAGCCATAGGTAGGAAGGTACTTACTGAGTCGGGTTCAAGGTCATATTCGGAAGTTCTTAAAACTCTTCTTCTACTTATCGGCAAAACTGCGCCAGACTATAGGCCGTTAAGGCGAAAAGCCAGTTTGGCCCGCTCTGGGCGTGTTTACAGCAGACGATGATTGCGCCCAGCCATGTCTAATGAAACGACAGTCCCAACTACCGCCCCCCACTCCCTCGAATCCTGGATAAAGCTGCTTGACGCGGTCCGCCTGCCGGTGCCGCAGGCCAGCCATGACCGGGTCTGCAAAGCCATCAGGGACAATCGCAGCTCATTGCGCGACATTGCCGACCTGATGCAGGACAGCCCCGCGCTGGCCTTGAGCGTGATTCGCGAAGCCAATCGCCACACCCACGGCAGCATGAGCGAGCCGGCCGAGAACCTCGAGGTCGCCCTCAACCGCCTGGGCCTGGCGCGTACCGAAGAATTGCTCGCCCGCCTGCCCGCCCAGCCCGAGCAGGAGATCCCGGTCGGGCTGCGCCAGTTGCAACTGATCAGCCAGCACGCAACCCAACAGGCCAACGGCTTTTTTGCCGGGCGCCTGGCCAGGCTCTGGCAGGACATTCACTGGGGCAGCCTGCTGTTTCTCTCGCCGCTGTGGCCCTTGGCGCTGGCCTATCCAAAACTGCTCGAAGAGTGGGAGCTGCGTGTCGTCCATAAAGCCGAACCGGCCCAGGAGGTCGAGCAGGAACTGTTCGGCGTCGGCCTGCTTCAGTTGGGCCAGGCCCTGGTGGAGGTCTGGCACTTGCCGATCTGGGTACAGCAAGGCTACCGCCTGCTGATCGACGAGCAGGACCAATTGGTCAAGGCCCTGCATATCGCCCGGGACAATGCCCATCCGCTGCACCAGCGACAATGCCTGGATGCCGATCCGGCCCTGCAGCGCTGGCTGAACCAGCCGGCCAACAGCGTGCTGCTGGCCAACGCCCTGGCCCTGTCGGCGCAAGAGTCCTGGACCGGCCCGCACTGCATGCGCTGGCAATACCTGACCAGCCTGTACCTGCAAATGCCGATGGACGAACTGCAACAACAGTTGCACCAGCAAGCCGCGCAGAGTGCCCGGCATCACCGCATGCCCGATCTGTGGCATCCGGCCGAGGCGCTGCTCTGGCCCTGGGAGGCCCGGCGCGCGCATCGCGGCGAGCTCCCGGTTCCCGCACCGACCGCAGAAGATCTGGCCAAGTGGCGCAAGCAATGCAGCGAATTGCTGGTGGAACCCAGCCGCTTCAGCAATGCCATGCACCTGACCACCTTTGCCCGCGACGCCCTGGTGGCGTGCGGCATGCGCCGGGTGATGCTGCTGATGGTCGACCGCACGCGGACCCAGTTGCGCGTGCATCAGATCGCCGGGCTGCCCGCCCCCGCCATGAACCTGGCATTGACGATCAACCAGAGCAGCGTATTGCAAAGGCTGCTGGACGCTCCGGCGCAAGTGCGCCTGACGCCGACCAACAACGCCCAGTTCTCCGCCCGTCTACCCGCCAGCCTGCGCACGCTGTTTCGTGGCGAGCACCTGCTGATGCGCTCGGTGCCCAGCAATGGCCGGGCAATCATGCTGATCGTCGCCGACCAGGGCGGCCAACCCTTCTCGGAAATCTCCGTACAGGCGTTCGGCAAGACCGCGCAGTGCATCGAAAAGGCCCTGCACAGCTTTACCAACCGCAGCCGCTGAAGCTTGCGCTACAATCCCTCCCTTTGTGCCCTGGAGACCTCACATGCCTGACTTCTCTGGCTTGCCGCTGGTGATCGAGCCGAGCGACCTGCTCCCTCGCCTCGACGCCCGCGAACTGATTCTGGTGGACCTGACCAGCGCCGCCCGCTATGCCGCGGGCCATATCCCCGGCGCGCACTTCGTCGACCCCAAGCGTACCCAGCTCGGTCAGGCACCGGCGCCAGGGCTGATGCCGCCACAGGCAGCCCTTGAAGCCCTGTTCGGCGAACTGGGGCATAACCCGGACGCGGTCTACGTGGTCTATGACGACGAAGGCGGCGGCTGGGCCGGGCGCTTCATCTGGCTGCTGGATGTCATCGGCCACTCCCGTTACCACTACCTGGACGGCGGGCTGCTGGCCTGGCTGGCCGACGGCCTGCCGGTCTCGAATGAAGTCCCGGCGGCCGTCGGCGGCCCTATCGCCCTGACCCTGCACGACGAACCGACCGCCACCCGCGAATACCTGCAAAGCCGTCTTGGCGCGGCCGACCTGGCGATCTGGGATGCCCGCGGCCCCCTGGAGTACTCGGGGGAGAAAGTCCTCGCCGCCAAGGGTGGGCACATTCCCGGCGCGATCAACTTCGAGTGGACGGCAGGCATGGACCCGGCGCGCAACCTGCGGATCCGCAGCGACATGCCGCAGATCCTCGAACAGCTCGGCATCAGCAAAGACAAAGAAGTGATCACCCACTGCCAGACTCACCATCGCTCTGGCTTCACCTATCTGGTGGCCAAGGCGCTCGGTTATCCGCGAGTCAAAGGCTATGCCGGTTCCTGGGGCGAATGGGGCAACCACCCTGACACGCCCGTAGAGATTTAAGGTTTTAAGGACAGTTAATGAAAAAGCGTTTGTTTATCCTCAGCCAGTACCTGCTGCCTCACCACCTGCTGTCGCGCCTGGCCGGCTGCATTGCCGAGTGCCGCGTGCGCTGGTTCAAGAATGCCTTCACCGCCTGGTTCGCCAAGCGTTATCAGGTGGACATGTCCCAAGCGCTGGTGGAAGACCTGACCGCCTATGAGCACTTCAATGCCTTTTTCACCCGCGCGTTAAAAGACGGCGCCCGCCCGCTGGACCAGACCCCGGGCGCGATCCTCAGCCCAGCCGACGGCGCGGTCAGCCAACTTGGCCCGATCGAGCACGGTCGGGTATTCCAGGCCAAGGGCCACAGCTTCAGCGTGCTGGAACTGCTGGGTGGCGACTCGGCCCTGGCAGCCCCGTTCATGGGCGGCGATTTCGCCACCATCTACCTGTCGCCGAAGGACTACCACCGCGTGCACATGCCGCTGGCCGGCACCCTGCGGGAAATGGTCTACGTGCCGGGACGGATCTTCTCGGTCAACCAGACCACCGCGGAAAACGTGCCGGAGCTGTTCGCCCGCAACGAGCGCGTGGTATGCGTTTTCGATACCGAGCGCGGCCCGATGGCCGTGGTCCTGGTCGGCGCGATGATCGTGGCCTCGATCGAAACCGTCTGGGCCGGCCTGGTGACTCCGCCCAAGCGCGAACTGAAGACCGTGCGCTACGACGAAGCCGCCCGCGCGCCGATCCATCTGGAAAAGGGCGCCGAATTGGGCCGCTTCAAGCTGGGTTCCACCGCGATCGTGCTGTTCGGGCCGGAGCAAGTGCAGTGGGCCGAAGAACTGGCGGCCGGCTCGCCAGTGCAGATGGGCCAGGGCATCGGCCTGGCCAAGGCCTGAGCCTTGGGCATAAAAAGCCGGACATAAAAAAACGCCGCAGATCGCGGCGTTTTTTTTGCCTTGGATTCAGCTCAGAGCTGGCCGTCGCGATCGCGGAAGCCCAGCAGATAAAGCACGCCATCCAGGCCCAGGGTGGAAATCGCCTGCTTGGCCGACTGCTTGACCAGCGGCTTGGCGCGGAAGGCCACGCCCAGGCCGGCAATCGCCAGCATCGGCAGGTCGTTGGCGCCGTCGCCGACCGCGATGGTCTGCTCCAGGCGCAAACCTTCCTTGGCGGCCAGCTCGCGCAGCAGATCGGCCTTGCGCTGGGCGTCGACAATCGGCTCGACCGCGACACCGGTCACCTTGCCGTCGACCACTTCCAGCTCGTTGGCGAATACGTAGTCGATCCCCAGCTTGACCTGCAGCTGCTTGGCGAAGTAGGTGAAGCCACCCGAGAGGATCGCAGTCTTGTAGCCCAGGCGCTTGAGTTCGGCGAACAGGGTCTCGGCCCCTTCGGTCAGGCGCAGCGATGCGCCGATGGAGTCCAGCACCTTAATGTCCAGGCCCTGGAGCAAGGCCAGGCGTTCCTTGAAGCTGGCACGGAAGTCCAGCTCGCCGGCCATGGCCCGCTCGGTGATTTCCGCCACCCGGTCACCCACGCCGGCCGCCTTGGCCAGTTCGTCGATGACTTCCGCCTCGATCAGCGTCGAGTCCATGTCGAACACCGCCAGGCGGCGGTTGCGACGGAACAGCGAGTCTTCCTGGAAGGCGATATCGACGTTCAGCTCCTGGGCGACGCTGAGGAACTCGGCACGCAATGCCTGCGGATCGGCCGCTTCGCCCCGCACGGAGAACTCGATGCACCCCTTGCCCTTGTCGGCCGGGGTGTCCAGCGGCATGCGCCCGGAGAGGCGATCGATGTGGTCGATGTTCAAGCCGTACTTGGCGGTGATCGAACTGACGCGCTGCAACTGCTCGGCCGTGACCTTGCGGGTCAGCAAGGTGACGATATGGCGCTTCTTGCCCTGGCCGCCGACCCACTGCTGGTAATCCTCTTCGGAAACCGGCGTGAAACGGACCTGCTGGTCCAGCTCATAGGCGGTGAACAGAATGTCCTTGAGCACCGACGAACTCTGCTCGTTGTCCGGAATTTCAACCAGGATGCCGAACGACAGAGTGTCGTGAATCACCGCCTGACCGATGTCGAGAATGTTCACACCACCCTGGGCCAGAACGCCGGTAATGGCCGCAGTGAGACCCGGACGGTCTTCACCAGTGATGTTTATCAGGACAATTTCGCGCAAGGCGCACCCCCGCAGGTGGAAAAAAACCGCATTCTACCCACTTTCAGTGACCATCGGGCACAGCCAGCGCTTTGCCGGTCTAGGGCCTGTCGCTATACTGCGCCTCAACTTCACGGACAAAAGAGCCGAGCTCAGTGAACCGGCCCACGCCAGTTAAAACCGATAACTTCTTCCTGCTGATCTTCCGTGCACTGCGTCACCGCCGTGTACCGATTGCATTGCGCATTGCCAGCCATAACGTGATCCTGGTCGCCCTGGCCCTGGTGATCTATGCCTGCGTGATGGGCCTGCAGTTCAAGCAGGCCATGCACGAACAAGCCGACGCCCTGGGTCAGAGCCTGACTACCCAGACCGCGACCTCGGCCACCGAGCTGTTGGTGTCCAACGACATCCTCAGCCTCAACGTGCTGCTGAATAACCTGACCAAGAACCCGCTGGTTGCCCATGCGGCGATCTACAGCGTGGACAACCGCATCCTCGCCGAAGCCGGTCAGCGCCCGAAAAGCAGCCTGCTGGGTGAAACCGAAGGCGTCTACCAGACCAAGATCACCTTCCAGGACGTGACCGCGGGCAACCTGCGCATCAGCCTGGACATGGAACAATTCCAGCAGCCGATGACCATCAGCCTGCAGAGCATGGGCATTCTCAGCGCGATCCTGCTGGCTTTGGCCCTGGCCTTGAGCCTGCGCCTGGGACGGCACATCTCCACACCGCTGATGCAACTGCGGGTCTGGCTGCGGGATATCGACGAAAACACCCCGGCCACCCAGCGCCAGGACGAGATCGGCGACCTGGCGCGCCAGCTGCACGCCAGCTTCGCCCCCGAGAAGGTCGAGCCGGAACCCGAACCGGAAGCCGAGATCGACGACACCGACTACGACGACAGCGAAGACGCGGAACCGACCTTCGAGGTGCGCAACCTGCGTGACCCGAGCTTCGATGAAAGTGCTCCGGTGGCCGGGCTCAAGCCCGCGCCGCGGCACGTGATCAATGCCGAAGAGGACCTGGCCGACGATGAAGACCCGTTCGCCGACCTTCGCGACAGCTCGTCCACCGCGACCGCTGCCAAGCCGATCGTGAAACCCACGATACCGGCACAGCCGCAGCACAGTGCGGTACTGGCTGTGCAACTGGGCGCCCAGGAGCAACTGCGCCGCCTGCCCCGCGCCCGTCTGACGGAATTGCTGGAACGTTATCGCGACTGCCTCGACCAAGCCGCCTCGCTGTACCAGAGCGAACTGCATACCCTGAACGACGGCAGCACGCTGATGCTGTTCCACAGCGAAGACAGCGGCGACGACTACCTGACCAATGCCATCTGCTGTGGCGAGTTGCTGCGCGCCCTGGGCCACGCCCTGCAAATCGAAGTGGCCGACAGCGGCATCACCCTGCAGCTGCAACTGGGCCTGACCCTTGGCGAAGAGCTGTTCGGCCTGAGCCAGATCGATCTGCTGCTGACCGAGACCGCCCAGGACGCCCTGGCGCTGTCCCAGCACAGCCGCAACCTGCTGCTGGTCGAGCGCAAGATCAACGATGACGCCCTGATTCGTCAGCGCGCGCGCATCCGTCCGATCGCCAGCCCGGAAGGCGCCTGCTGCGTCGAACGCCTGATGGAGCCCTACCCATCAATGCTGGAACGGCAACTGGCGCGGATGCACGAGACCCGAGCCAAGCTCTAAGCCAGCCGCCCAACAAAAAGCCCGCAGCGATGCGGGCTTTTTGTTGGGCGTTGATCGGGCTGACGCCATCGCGGGCAAGCCTCGCACCTATCTGCTTCTGTAGGAGCGGCCGGTCGACGCTCGATTGCCCGCAATAGCAATCTGCAGAACACCGCAGAGCGCCCGAGCCACCGAACAACTCCCCAGAAACGACAAAGCCCGCTGATCAGCGGGCTTTGTCCTGGAACCGCAACACTCAGAAGCGGAACACTTCCATATCCGTGCGGATAGGCGTGGCCATTGGAATCTTCGGCTGCTTCTCCTGCTCGGCCGGCTTTGCCGCCGGCGCAGGCGCCGCCTTGCGGGGTACCTCGGCTACCGTAGGCTGGTTGGCCAGCGGCTTGAGGGCACCCGACAGCTGCTCGGCCAGGCGTTGCAGCAATACGCCCTGGGCCTGGACCTGGGACGCGGTGGTACCCGCATGCTGCTCCTGCAGATGAACGATACGGTTGTCGCGAACCTGCCCACGGCGATCGATCAGGCGCCATTGCGCATCGAGAACCGCCGGTTGCGAGGCGCCCGAATCCAGGCGAGTGATCGACAGCAACACCTGAACATCCGGAGTGAAACCGGTGCTCGCCGGCGCCAGCACTACACGCTGGCTGTCCAGCTGGCCGGCGACCTGACGCAACAGCAACTGATCGATATCGGAAGACAGGCTGCCGGCCCAGCGACCGTCGGTCGAAGCCAGCAGGCTGCCGTCGTTCTGACGTTGCAGCAAGGTTTCACGTTGCAGGTAGTCGGCAACCAGTACCGGCCCCAGCAATACGGCCATACCGGCGCTTTGTGCCGGTTGAGCTGGACTTCCGCTGTCCAGCTGATACAGCGATACCGGCTGGTGTACGCTGCAACCCGCCAGGCCAAGAACGCCAGCGAGCAAGAAAACAAGAGGAAGGCGCAGAGCAGTCATCATCCCATCCAGGTGGCGGCCACAAGGCTAGCCACAGTGTAAATACTCAAAATAACCCTGAATAACGCTCAGCCACGCCGGCGCTTGAAAGCGCATATCATCCGTGAATATGCGCCATGACTCCAGTGTTGTAGCGCCGATCTACCGGTTAAATCGCAGATCGGACGCTCTAACCCGCATCAATTGAGAGTTTCTACCAACAACGCATCCACTCGCTGGAAGCCTCGTGGCAGCTTGTTACCCCGGCGACCGCGCTCGCCCTTGTAATGTTCGAGGTCATCAGCCTTGAGCGACAGGGTACGTTTTCCGGCCTGCAGCACCAGTGTCGCGCCTTCCGGCAGTACCGCGATATCGGTCACGTACTCCTCGCGGCTGGCCACTCGCTCACCCGGAATCCCGATGATCTTGTTGCCCTTGCCTTTGCCCAGCTGCGGCAGGTCGCTGATCTTGAACACCAGCAAGCGCCCTTCGGTGGTCACCGAAGCCAGCCAGTTCTGTTCACGATCGCTCACCGGCCGCGGCAACAGCACCTTGGCGTTGTTCGGCAGGCTCAACAACGCCTTGCCGGCCTTGTTCTTGGCTTGCAGATCCTCGCCCTTGACCACGAAGCCGTAACCCGCGTCGGAGGCGATCACGTACAGCGCCTCATCGTCCGGCAGCAGCACGCATTCGAAACTGGCCCCAGGCGGCGGCGTCAGGCGTCCGGTCAGCGGCTCGCCCTGGCCACGGGCCGATGGCAGCGTATGCGCCGCCACCGAATAACTGCGCCCGGTGGAGTCGATAAACACCGCGAACTGGTTGGAGCGCCCGATGGCCGAGGTCTTGAAGCCGTCGCCGGCCTTGTAGGACAGCCCCGTGGCGTCGATATCATGCCCTTTGGCGCAACGTACCCAACCTTTTTCCGACAGAACGATGGTGACCGGCTCGGTCGGCATCAGCTCGTTTTCCGACAGGGCCTTGGCCTCGGCGCGCTCGACTATCGGCGAACGACGGTCGTCGCCGTAGGTTTCGGCGTCCTGCAGCAATTCGGTGCGCACCAGCTTCTTCAGCTTGGCTTCGCTGTTGAGCAGGGCTTGCAGCTTGGCCTGCTCCTTGAGCAGCTCGTCCTGCTCGGCGCGCAGCTTCATCTCTTCCAGCCGCGCCAACTGACGCAGGCGAGTATCGAGGATGTAGTCGGCCTGCACTTCGCTCAGGGCGAAACGTTCGATCAGCTTGGCTCGCGGCTGGTCCTCGGTACGAATGATGTGGATCACTTCATCCAGGTTGAGGTAGGCGATCAGCAAGCCGTCCAACAGGTGCAGGCGGCGCTCGACCTTGTCCAGGCGGAACTGCAGGCGGCGGCGCACCGTCAGTACGCGGAACTCCAGCCACTCCACCAGCAGGGCGCGCAGGTTCTTCAGTTGCGGCTTGCCGTCCAGGCCGATGATGTTGACGTTGACCCGGTAGCTGGATTCCAGCTCGGTGGTGGCGAACAGATGCTGCATCAGCTCGTCGGGATCGACCCGGTTGGAACGCGGAATGATCACGATCCGGCATGGGTGCTCGTGGTCCGACTCGTCGCGCAGGTCGGCGACCATCGGCAGCTTCTTGGCCTGCATCTGCGCGGCGATCTGTTCCAGCACCTTGGCGCCGGACACCTGGTGCGGCAGCGCGGTGACGATGATGTCGCCATCCTCGATGCGATAGACGGCACGCATGCGCACCGAGCCGCGACCGGTTTCATAGATTTTCAGCAGGTCGGCGCGCGGCGTGATGATTTCCGCCTCGGTCGGATAGTCCGGGCCCTGAATGTGCTCGCAGAGCTGTTCGACCGTGGCCTTGGGCTCATCCAGCAGGCGCACGCAAGCGGTGGCGACTTCGCGCAAGTTGTGCGGCGGCACGTCAGTGGCCATGCCCACGGCGATACCAGTGGTGCCGTTGAGCAGGATATTCGGCAAACGTGCCGGCAATACCAGGGGTTCCTGCAGGGTACCGTCGAAGTTCGGCCCCCAGTCCGCAGTGCCCTGGCCCAGCTCGCTGAGCAGCACTTCGGAGTAACGCGACAGGCGCGCTTCGGTGTAACGCATGGCGGCGAAGGACTTGGGATCGTCCGGCGCACCCCAGTTACCCTGGCCGTCCACCAGCGTGTAGCGATAGCTGAAAGGCTGCGCCATCAGCACCATGGCTTCGTAGCAGGCCGAGTCGCCGTGGGGGTGGAATTTACCCAGCACGTCACCCACCGTACGGGCGGACTTCTTGTGCTTGGAATCGGCATCCAGCCCCAGCTCACTCATGGCGTAGACGATACGCCGCTGTACCGGTTTCAGGCCGTCGCCGATATGCGGCAAAGCACGGTCCATGATCACGTACATGGAGTAGTTGAGGTAGGCATTTTCGGTGAAGTCAGCCAGCGATCGGCGTTCTACGCCATCCAGGCTGAGATCCAGGGAGTCGCTCATGCGGGCCTCATCAGTTCGTTGTCTGGCGCAGCAGCAAAGTGCCGCCGCGCTGGGTAAATTCAAGTTTTTTCAAAGCGCTCATGCCCAGCAACACCTGCTCGCCACCCAGGCCCGGCGCGACCAGCGCACGGACATCCCGCAGGACGATATCGCCCAGTTGCAGGCGGTCGAGGCGGGTTCGATAACCCTCGCTACGACCGTTGGCGGTACTCAGGGTCACCGGTGCGCCCTTCTCCAGGCCAAGACGCTCGGCCAGCCCGGACGGGATCGACACATCGGTCGCTCCGGTATCGAGCATGAAATTCACCGGCTGGCCGTTGATCTGGCCGCTGGCGACGAAATGCCCCTGGCCGTTGCCGACCAGTTTCACTTCGATGTAACCCTCATGTTGTTGCGAAGTGACGACAGCATTGGGGTTCTCCTGACGCTGTTCCCACTCGCCAAAAAAACGTGTTGCCAGGAACAGTCCGGCACCCCAGGCCAGCACCAGCAGCACGCGCCCGGCACGTTTGCCCGGTGCCTGCTGGCTCACGGCTTGGCACTCCAACCGCCCTCGGGCGCAGCGAAGCGCCAGACGATCGGGCGTTTTTCACCGTCGGCACGGGCTCCGGTGTTGTTATCCACACCGATCCAGGCGCCGTCGGCATCCACCACCAGGGCCTCGGTCAGGCCATAGGCCTGTGGATAACGCCGGTTTTCCTGCAACGCCTCGGCGGCGAACGACCAGCAACGCTCGACCTTGGCCGTCGACGCATCACGACGACAGACCTGGAACGCATTGCGCTCGAGGGTGAACAACTTGCCCTCGAACAGCGACAGGTCGGCGAAATCCCGGGACACCGCCTTGGCCTTGGGCATCTGTGGTGGCTGCATTTCCAACCCGGCCTCGCTGAGCAGCACACAGCCGCCGTCGCAATCCCAGACGCTCTGCTGGCGCTTGATCAACAGCAGCCCGCGGCGCTCGCGCTCGGCGGCCAGCCAGATCCGGTCACCGGCCGGGTTGACCGCCAGGCCTTCGAACAGGGCATTGAAGTGCAGCAACATACCGCTGGCCCGCGCCTCGCGCACCATGATCGGCGAAATCTTCAGCCAGGCGGCCGAACCCATCGGCGGCAGCTGCAACACTGCCGCGTGGGACTCGCTGACCACATACTTGTTGCCGGCGCTGTCGCAGGTAATGCCCTCGAAATCCAGGTCGCCGCCGCGCACGAACGACGCGACCCAGGTGCGCGAGTTCAAGCCCCAGGGCAAACCGCTGTCCGGCACCGGCGGCACGTCGATGCGCACGGTTTCGGCCTGCCAGACGCGGTCGCTGGTATCGAGCCGATAGATCTGATCGTCGTCGCGGTCGGAGACCGTCCACAGCTCCTTGCCGCACAACGCCAGCCCCGACAGGTTGCCGCCACGCATGCCGTCCACCGGATGCTCGGCCAGCAGCCTCAACTCGGGCAAGGGGTCGGCCATCGCCGAGGTTGCCAATAGCAGTAACGCCAGGGCAAAGCCTCTGCGCATCAGGCCAGAACCTCGGCCAGGTTGCCCTTGGACTCCAGCCAGCTCTTGCGATCGCCGGCGCGTTTCTTCGCCAGCAGCATGTCCATCATTTCCGAAGTCGCGGCGAAGTCTTCACCGAGGGTCAACTGCACCAGGCGCCGGGTGTTCGGGTCCATGGTGGTTTCGCGCAGTTGCGGCGGGTTCATTTCACCCAGGCCTTTGAATCGGGTGACCTGCGGCTTGCCACGCTTCTTCTCGGCCACCAGGCGATCGAGGATGCCATCGCGCTCGGCTTCGTCGAGGGCGTAGTAGATCTCCTTGCCCAGGTCGATGCGGTACAGCGGCGGCATCGCCACGTAGACGTGACCGGCATCCACCAGAGGACGGAAATGCTGAACGAACAGCGCGCAGAGCAGCGTCGCGATGTGCAAGCCGTCGGAGTCGGCGTCGGCGAGGATGCAGATCTTGCCGTAGCGCAGCTGGCTCATGTCCTCGGCGCCCGGGTCGACCCCGATGGCCACGGCGATGTTGTGCACTTCCTGGCTGGCCAGGACTTCGCTGCCGTCGACTTCCCAGGTGTTGAGGATCTTGCCGCGCAGCGGCAGGATCGCCTGGAACTCCTTGTCCCGCGCCTGCTTGGCCGAACCACCGGCGGAATCACCTTCCACCAGGAACAACTCGGAACGCATCGGGTCCTGGCCGGCGCAATCCGCCAGCTTGCCTGGCAATGCCGGGCCCTGGGTGATGCGCTTGCGCTCGACCTTCTTGCTGGCCTTGAGGCGACGGCCGGCGTTGCTGATGGCCAGCTCCGCCAGTTGCATGCCCAGTTCCGGGTTGGCGTTGAGCCACAGGCTGAACGCGTCCTTGACCACGCCCGAAACGAAGGCGGCCGCCTCGCGGGACGACAGGCGTTCCTTGGTCTGGCCGGAGAACTGCGCGTCCTGCATCTTCATCGACAGAACAAAGGCGATGCGCTCCCAGACATCTTCCGGTGCCAGCTTCAGGCCACGCGGCAGCAGGTTGCGGAATTCGCAGAACTCGCGCATGGCGTCCAGCAGGCCCTGGCGCAAACCGTTGACGTGGGTACCGCCCTGGGCGGTCGGAATCAGGTTGACGTAGCTTTCCTGCACGCTGTCGCCGCCTTCCGGCAACCACAGCAGGGCCCAGTCCACCGCTTCCTTGTTACCGGCCAGGCTGCCGCAGAAAGGTTCGGCCGGCAGGCGTTCGAATTCGCTGACCGCGTCCACCAGATAGGAGCGCAGGCCGTCTTCGTAATGCCACTCGACCTTCTCGCCGGTGCCTTTGTCTTCGAAGCTGACCAGCAGCCCCGGGCACAACACGGCCTTGGCCTTGAGCACATGCTTGAGGCGGCTGACGGAGAATTTCGGCGAATCGAAGTATTTCGGATCCGGGGCGAAGTACACGCTGGTCCCGGTATTGCGCTTGCCGACGCTGCCGACTACTTCCAGCTCGGTGGCCTTGAAGCCGTCGGCGAAGGTCATCTGGTATTCGTTGCCATCACGCTTGACCCGCACCCGCACCTGGTTCGACAAGGCGTTGACCACGGAAATACCCACCCCGTGCAGACCGCCGGAGAACTGGTAGTTCTTGTTGGAAAACTTGCCGCCCGCATGGAGCTTGGTGAGGATCAGCTCGACACCGGACACGCCCTCTTCGGGGTGAATGTCCACTGGCATGCCGCGGCCGTCATCGGACACTTCCAGGGAATGGTCGGCATGCAGGATGACCTGGATCGACTTCGCGTGCCCCGCCAGGGCTTCGTCGACACTGTTGTCGATGACCTCCTGGGCGAGGTGGTTCGGCCGGGTGGTGTCGGTGTACATGCCCGGGCGTTTGCGCACCGGGTCGAGGCCCGAGAGGACTTCGATGGCGTCTGCGTTATAAGAGCTAGCGCTGGGAGTGGCCATGGGGTCTCGTCGTTAGTCGTTCAATGAAATAGAAGCGAGGGTTCACAGCGAGGTGAAATCGATCGCCTGGTACTGATCCGGGCCGATGCCGGCAAAATTCAACAACGCCGGCAATTGTCCGGCAAAACCCTGGAAACTATGGTCGCCGCCGGCCTGGATGCGCAAGGCACAGGCTCGGTAATACAGCTGGGCGCTGCGATAGTCCAGCGTCTCGTCACCTGTCTGCAGCCAGACCTGGAACCGCTGCGGGTCCTGGGGCGCCGGCACTTCCAGCTCGGCCAGGGCCGTCACGTGGTCGTGGGTCAGTTCCCAGGTTTCCCCGGTATAGAGGTTGGTCTGCGTGCCCAGAAAACCGTCGAACATCCGGTGCGGACTGACCGCGGGGTTGATCAGCAGGGCTTTCAGGCCGTGACGCTCGGCAAGGTGAGTCGCATAGTAGCCGCCGAGAGAGCTGCCGACCAGCAGCGGCCGTCCGAGTTCGGCAATCGCCTGTTCCAACTGGCCAATGGCCTCGCGTGGATGATGATGCAAGGCCGGCACCCGCAGCTGTTCACCGCGGCCGATCGCCTCCATGACAGCGATTAGCTGGCTGGCTTTCTTCGACGCCGGTGCGCTGTTGAAGCCGTGGATATACAGGATCGAACCGGACATGCGCACTCCCTTTGCATCGTGCAAAAAGGCGCAGTTTACAGGGTGTATCGCCGCTTGACTTGTGTTCAGGTGTATCCCTTTGTCCTGCCGCCGCAGACTGCGGCTCCGGGCCGGAATCAGTAGCCGTCGCTGCCGTAATCGACCTCAAAATCGAAGCCGGTGACCCGCTCGACACCGGTTTCCAGGCGCCCGTCGGGCAGCAGGCGCAGCCAGCGATAACCCGGCGCGGTCTCGCCGACCTGGAAATCCTCGCTGCCCGGCTCGAACTGGATGCAGGTCGAGGGCGACGCCAGCAGGCGCAAAGGCCCTTGCTGGCGGTCGATTTCCTGATGCACATGGCCCCAGAGCACCGCGCGCGCCTGTGGAAAGCGCTCCAGCACGGCGAACAGCGCGTGCGGATTGCGCAGCCCGATGGGCTCCATCCAGGCGCACCCGATGGAGACTGGATGATGGTGCAGGCATACCAGGTGATGGCGTTCGGGGGCTTCGCTCAGGGCACTGGCGAGCAGCTGCAATTGATCGTCCTGCAGATAGCCCGGCACCGAACCGGGTACGGCCGAGTCGAGCAGGATGATCCGCCAGTTGCCGATGTCCACCACCGGTGCCAGCAACGAACTCTGGGTCGCCGCCTGCGCCATGATTTGCGGCTCGTCGTGGTTACCGGGAATCCAGCGCGCCGGCGCCGGAATCTGCCGGGTCATGTCACGAAACAGCTGATAGGACTGCAGCGTACCGTCCTGGGACAAATCGCCCGTGGCCAGCATCAGGTCGATCCGCGGTTGCTGTTCCAGCACCAGGTCGATCACCCGCTGCAGGCTGTCGCGGGTATTCATGCCCAACAGCGTGCCGTCCGCTTCGGCGAACAGATGGCTGTCGGACAACTGCACCAGCAACACGGGATCGTCGGTGGTCAGAGTGGATACGCTCGGCAAGGCGGCCTCCCAGGGCGTGTCACGGGAAGTGAGGAATGGGGGCAATTATGCTGGGGGAAATTCAAAAGAGGAAACCGGCGAACCGGACGCAGTTCACATCTACCGCACGGCCTCGAACTCATGACCGCAAGCCAGGCAGTGGCTCAGCCATTCACCGAGAAACACATTGAGCTGGGCCTTCTCGTCCGGCTGGTGCATGAAGGCATTCGGATACGGATAGATACCACGAAAGCGCCGAGCGTGCTCGGCACTGATGACCTCGGCCATGCGCGCGTCGTGGTAGACCTGGACCTCCAGCTGCGGCACCGGCAGCCAGGGCAGGCTGTGTTCCTGACGCACCTGCAGGGTGGTGGTATAGGGGCAGGCCAGCAGCACCTCCAGCGCCAGCACGCCCAGCATCTGGTCGCCCTGGGTCACCGCGATCCGCCGCGCCACCGGCTGGTTGCGCATGTCGGGCAACAGGCGCATCAGCCGGGCATAGTTCGCCTCGCAGGACGCTTGCAGCCCCACGAGATCGACCCGATAGCGATCGCGCACTTTGTTTACGACCATAACCCCCTCACTTCAACGCGGTTCAAAGCCAGCCATTGCAAGGCAATAATGCTCGCCGCGTTGGAAATCCGCCCATCCCTTACCGCCTGCAGTGCGTCTTCGAAAGCCCAGACCGACACACGGATATCCTCCGCCTCTTCCTCCAATCCGTGCAGGCCACCGGCACCGCTGCTGTCGCAGCGCCCCAGGTACAGATGCACGAACTCGGTACTGCCCCCCGGCGACGGGAAATACTGGATCATCGGCCACAGCGCGGAGAATGTCAGTCCAGCTTCCTCCTGCGCCTCGCGGTGAGCAACTTCTTCCGGCTGCTCGTCCTTGTCGATCAGACCGGCGACCAGCTCGATCAACCAGGGGTTCGCGGTTTTCCCCATGGCGCCGACGCGAAACTGCTCGATCAACACCACTTCATCGCGTTGCGGATCGTACGGCAGCACGCAGACAGCATCATGACGGACAAAGATTTCACGACTGATCTCGCGCCCCATGCCACCGGCGAACAGTTCGTGGCGCAGGTGCACACGATCAAGCTGATAAAAACCCTGGAAGCATTTCTCGCGCCGAACGATATCGACAGTGGTCGGCGTGGTGTTGGCAAAGTCCGTCATAGCAATCCTCGTATCCTGCAATTCGATCCGAGGCTCCCCCTCGACTTCGCGCCATCCTAACGCGCCGCTGACCGATGATGCAGCCCCTTTGCCATCAGCGGGATAGACGGCAAGGGGGCAAACCTAATCTAATTGCCTCTATTGAGCTTAGTGGCGAACTGATTGCCCCGCAGGCAGTCGAAGCCGGTAACTTTTGCCTACCTCTGGTTTATCAAGGACGCACATGTCGCTTCTTAAAATCGCTTCCGTGGCTTGCCTGGCCCTGACCCTGGGCGCCTGCCAAAGCCTGTTCCAACCCAGCTATCAAAAGCCCCTGCAAAGCACCAGCGACAAGTCGGAACAGATCAAGCCCGGCTGCAGCAATCAGGATTGCCCGCTGGTGAACATCGACACCGTGCACTTCGCCGACGAGCCGCAGCTGGATGCGCTGATTGAAAAGCGCCTGCTACAGATGACCCGCACCACCGCGGACCAGGCCGTGCCAGCGACGCTGAACGCCTATCGGGAGAAGTTCCTGCGCGAGGCCGACAGCCGCAACAGCATGTACCTGCAAGCCAAGGTACGTGAACAGCATGACGGCCTGGTGATCATCGAACTGGCCAGCTACCTGGACACCGGCGGCGCCCACGGCACGCCCGGTCGCGGCTTCATCAACTACTCCCGCGAGCTGCACAAGGAGCTGACCCTGTCCGACATGCTGCGCCCGGGCCAGGAAGCCGCGTTCTGGAAAGCTGCCCAGGTGGCTCACAATAGCTGGCTGATCAGCACCAAGCTGGACCAGGAGCCGGAGTTCATCAAGAGCTGGCCCTTCCAGAAAACCCCGAACGTGGCGCTGACCTACGGCGGCGTAATCCTCAAGTACAACGTGTCGGTGATCGCGCCTTACGCGCTGGGCCACATTGAACTGAAGATCCCTTACAACCGCCTGAACGGCATTCTCAAACCCGAGCTGTTTCCTGGCCGTGGCTGAAGGCCCATCCCAGCAGCCCCTGCAGCAGCCCTGCCAGCACCAGTGACGGCAGGGTTGCGCCAACATCCGGATAGAAGTTGGCCAGCAGGTGATAGGTGCTGACCCCGCCCAGCCAGGCCAGCAACGCCGGCCAGCGCAAGCCCACGGACGGCACCTGGGCACTGCGCTTGCGCAGGATGAAGTGGTCCACCAGCACCACGCCGAACAGCGGCGCGAACACCGAGCCGATCAGCAGCAGGAAGTTCTGATACTGGGCCAATGGCGCCAGGCAGGCGATCAGGGTGCAGAGCACACCAATGGCCAAAGCCAGGTGCTCGACTTTCAGGCGCAACAGAATGCCGCTGGAAACCGCGGCCGAGTGGATATCGGCAAAGGCGTTTTCCGACTCGTCCAGCAGGATCAGCAACAGCGGAATCCCCAGGCCCGCGCCGGCCAGGGCCAACAACAGAGCATTGACTTCGCCACTCGGCGCAAAGGCCAGGGTGTAGGCCACGCCCAGGCTCATCAGCCACAGATTGCCGATAAAGAACCCCAGCGCCGTACCGCCAAAGACATTGCGCGCACGCTTGCCGAACCTTGAGTAGTCGGCGATCAGCGGCAACCACGACAGCGGCATGGCGATCGCGATATCGAAGCCCACGCCGAGCGGCATGGAGCCGTCGCCGGCCTGGGCCCAGAGCGCGGCCAGATCGGCCTTGGCGAACAGGTTCCAGGTCAGCCACAGGCAGGCCGCCAACAGCAGCCAGATGCCCCACTTGCGCAGGACCTTGCGCACGAAAGTCAGCGGCCCGCTGACCGCGAGCAAAGTCGCCAGTGCGCCGAAAAACAGGGTCCAGAGCAAAGGACTGGCCAGCAAGCTGCCTTCGCTGAACGCACGAGTACCCAACAAGCTGGCGGCATCGCGCATGACGATGATCTCGAACGAGCCCCAGCCCACCAGTTGCAACAGGTTGAGCAACGCCGGCAGGCTCGCGCCGTAAGTACCGAGGCTGAGCTTGAGCGCCGCCATGGACGACAGGCCGGTATCGCTGCCGATCACCCCGACCGCTGCGAGCAGCAAGACACCGACCGCCGTACCGAGAAAGATCGCCAGCAAGGCACCGGACAGACCCAGGCCTGGCGCCAACAACGCGCCGGTCTGCAACACCATCAGGCCGATGCCGAGGGAAAACCACAGGGAAAACAGATCGCGCGCGCCGAATACACGCCTGTCGGCGGGGACCGCGATGTCTGGTGAATAAGTGTTCAAGACGGTTATCTCGGGGCAGGAAAAGGGCGCGTTAGCTGCAAGCCTCAAGCTGCAAGAAAAAGCAGGACCACTGTTGCCTTTAACTTGCAGCTTGCAACTTGTCGCTTAAACCTTCTTGTACAGCTGGCTGCCTTCCTGCTTGAAGCGCTCAGCCTGCTCCGCCAGCCCCTTGGCGACATCCACGTCCACCGCTTCGATGCGCTGGTTGGCCGCGTACTCACGGACCTCCTGGGTGATTTTCATCGAGCAGAACTTCGGCCCGCACATGGAGCAGAAGTGCGCGACCTTGGCCGAATCCTTGGGCAGGGTCTCGTCGTGGTAGGCGCGCGCGGTGTCCGGGTCGAGGCCGAGGTTGAACTGGTCCTCCCAACGGAATTCGAAACGCGCCTTGGACAGCGCGTTGTCACGGATCTGCGCGCCCGGGTGGCCTTTCGCGAGATCCGCAGCATGGGCGGCGATCTTGTAGGTGATGATCCCGGTCTTCACGTCATCCTTGTTCGGCAGGCCCAGGTGTTCCTTCGGCGTCACGTAGCAGAGCATGGCGCAGCCGAACCAGCCGATCATCGCCGCGCCGATACCGGAGGTGATGTGGTCGTAGCCCGGGGCGATGTCGGTGGTCAGCGGGCCGAGGGTGTAGAACGGCGCCTCGTCGCAGCACTCCAGCTGCTTGTCCATGTTCTCTTTGATCAGTTGCATCGGCACGTGGCCGGGGCCTTCGATCATGCACTGCACGTCATGCTTCCAGGCGATCTTGGTCAGCTCGCCGAGGGTTTCCAGCTCGCCGAACTGCGCTTCGTCGTTGGCGTCGGCGATCGAGCCAGGACGCAGGCCGTCGCCCAGCGAGAAGCTGACGTCGTAGGCCTTCATGATTTCGCAGATTTCGTCGAAGTGGGTGTAGAGGAAGTTTTCCTTGTGATGCGCCAGGCACCACTTGGCCATGATCGAACCGCCGCGGGAGACGATGCCGGTCACGCGCTTGGCGGTCAGCGGCACATAGCGCAGCAGCACGCCGGCGTGGATGGTGAAGTAGTCGACGCCCTGCTCCGCCTGCTCGATCAGGGTGTCGCGAAACAGCTCCCAGGTCAGGTCTTCGGCCACGCCGTTGACCTTCTCCAGCGCCTGGTAGATCGGCACGGTACCGATCGGCACCGGCGAGTTGCGGATGATCCACTCGCGGGTTTCGTGGATGTGCTTGCCAGTGGACAGGTCCATGACGGTGTCCGACCCCCAGCGGATGCCCCAGGTCAGCTTCGCCACTTCTTCTTCGATGGACGAACCCAGGGCGCTGTTGCCGATGTTGCCGTTGATCTTCACCAGGAAGTTGCGGCCGATGATCATCGGTTCCAGTTCGACGTGGTTGATGTTGGCCGGAATAATCGCGCGACCGCGGGCGATTTCCTCACGGACGAACTCGGGGGTGATTTCTTTCGGGATGCTGGCGCCGAAACTGTGGCCGGCGTGCTGCTGATCAAGCAGACCCGCGGCGCGAGCCTCTTGCAGCTTCATGTTTTCGCGGATGGCGACGTATTCCATCTCGGCGGTAATGATGCCCTTGCGCGCGTAGTGCATCTGGCTGACGTTGGCCCCGGCCTTGGCCCGGCGCGGGTTGTTGACGTGGGCGAAGCGCAGCTTGGTCAGCTCGGGATCGGCGAGGCGTTCCTGGCCGAAGTTGGAACTCAGGCCTGGCAGGCGCTCGGTGTCGCCACGGTCGTCGATCCAGGCCGAGCGCACATCGCCCAGACCTTTGCGCACGTCGATCACCACGTTGGGGTCGGTGTACGGGCCAGAGGTGTCATAGACGGTGACTGGCGCGTTGATCTCGCCGCCGAAGTCGGTCGGGGTCACGTCGAGGCTGATTTCGCGCATCGGCACGCGAATGTCCGGGCGCGAACCCTGGACATAGATTTTTTGCGAGCGGGTAAAGGGCTGAACCGACTGCTCATCGACCTTGGCCGATTCGCTAAGGTGGGTAGCGTTTTTTAATTTTGTAGTCATCACGGGCTCTCCAGACAGCATCCAGGCAGTGGATTTTTGTCGGAGCGAACCTGTAACGAACGGACGCAACCATGGCTGGAGCCAGAGGCGAAAACCAGCTGGTGCAGTGCTTGGTGCTCGAGGGGTGTTCGATTGTCGAACAACATCCCGGACGAAGCACAAGAGGACTCGCCGGGTGACGAGAAATCTTGTTCCCTACGCAGGCGCTAACCTGATCAGGTTCAACGGGATCCGGATTATCCGATCTCAGCCTCATAGCAAGGCACCCCGACAAGAACCCGGCCAGTCTAGACAAAGCCGGTACAGAACGCCAACCCCAAGGCAAACAGCATGATGAATGGCGTAAATGCAGGATTGTTGCCCTTCGCAGGCGCATCTACACTCGATGGGTTGCGTCGAACCTTGACGCTGCACAGGCCGAGACTTAGCCTTGGCGCCAGAATTATCCTCGTAATATCAACTCTAGGGATCGCCGAATGCTGCGCAAACTCTCACTGGCCATCGCCGTGTCTTGTGCGTCCAATGGAATGGCCTGGGCAGCAGAAGCGCCCCTGACCACCAAAACCGACCTGGTCAGCGTCTACCAGGAGGCAGTGGACAACAACGCCGACCTCGCCGCCGCCCGCGCTGATTACGACGCACGCAAAGAAGTGGTGCCACAGGCGCGCGCCGGGCTGCTGCCCAACCTCTCGGCCGGTGCCGACCTGAACAACACCCGGACCAAGTTCGACGAACCGTCGATGACCGCCACCCGCAGCGGCACCGTGTACCAGGCGACCCTGGCCCAGCCGATTTTCCGCGCCGACCGCTGGTTCCAGCTGCAGGCGGCCAAGGACGTCAACGAACAAGCCGCGCTGGAACTCTCGGCCACCGAGCAGAACCTGATCCTGCAAAGCGCCGAGAGCTATTTCTCAGTGCTGCGCGCCCAGGACAACCTGGCCTCGACCAAGGCCGAAGAGGCCGCCTTCAAGCGTCAGCTCGACCAGTCCAACGAACGCTTCGACGTCGGCCTGTCGGACAAGACCGACGTCCTGCAATCCCAGGCCAGCTACGACACCGCGCGGGCCAACCGGATCCTCGCCCAGCGCCAGGTGGATGACGCCTTCGAAGCCCTGATCACCCTGACTAACCGCCAGTACAACGCGATCCAGGGCATCGTCCACAGCCTGCCGGTGCTGGCTCCGGCCCCGAATGACGCCAAGGCCTGGGTCGATACCGCGGCCAAGCAGAACCTCAACCTGCTGGCCAGCAACTACGCGGTCAGCGCCGCCGAGGAAACCCTCAAGCAGCGCAAGGCCGGCCACGCCCCGACCCTCGACGCCGTGGCGCAATACAAGAAAGGCGACAACGACGCCCTCGGCTTCAGCAACCCGGCCCCGCTGGGCCAGCGTTACGGCAGTGACGTTGAACAACGCAGCATCGGCCTGCAACTGAGCATTCCGATCTACAGCGGCGGCCTGACCAGCTCCCAGGTCCGCGAGTCCTACTCGCGCCTGACCCAGAGCGAGCAGCGCCGTGAAGCCCTGCGGCGCCAGGTGGTGGAAAACACCCGCAACCTGCACCGTGCGGTGAACACCGATGTCGAGCAGGTCCAGGCCCGGCGCCAGTCGATCATCTCCAACCAGAGCGCTGTGGAAGCCACGGAAATCGGCTACCAGGTCGGTACGCGCAATATCGTCGACGTGCTCGACGCCCAGCGCCAGCTGTACACCTCGGTGCGCAACTACAACAACAGCCGCTACGACTACATCCTCGACAACCTGCGCCTCAAGCAAGCCGCCGGCACCCTCAATCCGGGCGACTTGCAGGACCTGTCGCGCTACCTGAAAGCCGACTACAACCCGGACCGCGACTTCCTGCCGCCGGACCTGGCCAAGGCCGCGGCGGAACAGCTCAAGGCCCGGCCGGGGCAGTAACCTGTAGCCGCTGCCGCAGGCTGTGATCCTGTCCGCAGGACACGCAAAAAGGCCACCGCGATTCAATTGAATGGCGGTGGCCTTTTTTACGACCGTTCCGGTCGATCACAGCCTGCGGCGGCGGCTACAGCAAGCGATCCAACCCGTCGAGCAGGCGCTGCAGGGCGCCCTGGTTGCTGCGCATCACCCGCAGTCCGGCATCGGCCATCTTCTGCGCATCCCGGGGCAACTCGAACAGGCGCTGCACCGCCACCGCCAGGCCATGGGCATCGTCCACTTCCTGCAGGGCGCCCGCCTCGCGCAGCATCGCCGCGATCTCCAGGAAGTTGAACAGGTGCGGCCCGCTCAGCACCGGCTTGGCCAGGGCCGCCGGCTCCAGCAGGTTGTGCCCGCCATTGGGCACCAGGCTGCCACCGACAAAGGCGCTGTCCGCCAGGGCATAGAGAAACAGCAGCTCGCCCATGGTGTCGCCCAGCAGCACCGATGTGCTGGCGGTGACCGGCTCGGCGCTCGAGCGGCGAATGGTCTCAAAGCCCTGCTGCCGGCACAGCTCGAACACCGGATTGAAGCGCTCTGGATGACGCGGCACCAGGATCAGCAAGGCATCCGGGTGGCTGGCCAGCAGTTGGCGATGGGCATCCAGCACCACGGCGTCTTCGCCTTCATGGGTACTGGCGGCGATCCACACCGGACGCTCGCCGGCTTGCCATTGCTCGCGCAGCTCGCTGGCGCGCACCAGCAGTTGTGGGTCGATGCTCAGGTCGAACTTGATCGAGCCCGTCACCTCGACTGTTTCCGGGCGCGCGCCCAACTGGCGAAAACGCTCGGCCTCGGCCTCGGTCTGCACCGCAAACAGGCTCATTTCAGCGAGCATCGGTGCGGTCAGCTTGGCAAAGCGCCCATAACCCCGGGCCGAGCGCTCCGACAACCGCCCATTGGCCAGCGCTACCGGAACCCCGCGCCTGGCGCACTGGTGAATGTGATTGGGCCACAGCTCGGTTTCCATGATCACCGCCAGCTTCGGCCGGACCCGATCGAGAAAACGCACGGCGGCGCAAGGCAGGTCGTAAGGCAGGTAGCAGTGCTGGATGCGCGGCTCGTTGGCGAACAGCGCCTGGATACGTTCCGAGCCCGTGGGGGTCATGCAGGTGACCGTGATCGGCATCTGTGGATAACGCGCCAGCAAGGCACGGATCATCGGCGCGGCGGCGATGCTCTCGCCTACCGACACCGCGTGCACCCAGATCCCGCCCGGCTGCATCGCCGGCAGCCCCCAGGAAAAACGTTCGCCAATCCGCCGGGCATAGGCCGGCGCCTTGCGCGCCCGCAGCCACAGACGAATCGCCACCAATGGCAGCCCCAGGTAAAACAGCGCGGTGTAGAGAGTTCTATTCATGGCGGCGGAGTTTATCGGCTTTTTCAGCCAATCGCCCGCAAGTGCACGGCAAAACGCTCCGCCAGCCAATGCGCCGCCGGCCCCAGGGGTTCATCGCGACGCCAGACCAATTCCACCACCAGCGCCGGCGGGGTCCATTCGCTGGCCAACTCGACCATCTGGTTCTGATAGGTCGGATACTGCACCACATGCCGCGGCAGCCAGGCCCAGCCCAGGCCGCGCATCAGCAGCTCGGCCATCGCGTAGAAGCTGTCGGCACGCCAGACTTGCGGGCTGACCTGCTCGCCACTGGGGTAAGTGCTCAACTGCGGGGAAATCAACAACTGTCGATGCCGCCCCAGTTGCTGGCGATCCACCTGTTTTTCGCCGGCCAACGGGTGCCCGACCGCGCACACCGTGACCATCTCGACGCTGCCCAGGGCCCGTCGCTCAAGGGCCTCGGACATCTGTTCATGGTGAAACAGCAAACCGAGGTCGGCCCGACGGTCCAGCAGCTTGCGCGCCACATCACCCTGGGCGCTGCTGGCCAGTTGGACCTCAAGACTGGGGAAACGCTCGGACAACGCCTCAAGGCTATCGAGCACCGGCTGGAAAGGCATGGCCTCGTCCAGGGCCAGCCGCAAGCGCGCCTCCTCACCCCGCATCAACGCCAGCGCCCGCCCGTTCAAGCGCTCGCATTGGCGCAGCACTTCCCGCGCCTCCGCAAGCAAGGCACGACCCGCCTCAGTGAGTTTCGGCTGGCGACCGCTGCTGCGCTCGAACAAGAGCACGCCGAGATCGGCCTCGAGCAGCGCAATCGCGCTGCTGACCGCCGATTGCGCCTTGTGCTGGTCACGGGCCACCGCGGAAAACGAACGTTGCTCGGCGACGCTGACGAACAGCCGCATCTGCTCCAGATTCCACTGCACATTCATAAGGCAACCCATCTTCAAAACAGATAGGTAATGACTTTACCCCATCTGCACAATCTCTAGAATGCCGACCTCATCAAGCAAGCCCAAACACGAGGACTCTCCCATGAACGCTTACACCTACCTGGCCATCGCCATCTGCGCCGAAGTGATCGCCACCGTTTCGATGAAAGCGGTCAAAGGCCTGAGTACTCCACTGCCGCTGCTGCTGATCATCGTCGGTTACGGCGTGGCCTTCTGGATGCTGACCCTGGTGGTGCGCACCGTGCCAGTGGGCGTGGCTTACGCGGTCTGGGCCGGCATGGGCATTGTCATGGTCAGCGTGGCCGCGCTGTTCCTCTACGGGCAGAAGCTGGATATCCCGGCAATGCTCGGCATGGCCCTGATCGTCCTGGGCGTGGTGGTGATCCAGCTGTTTTCCAAGACCGCCGGGCATTAGAAAAGCAGCGGCAAGCTACAAGCCTCAAGCAGCAAGAGTGAGCGTCACGCTTGCAGCTTGAGGCTTGAGGCTTGAAACTTGCGCCTTCGATTTGTTCTCCGAGGTCGCTGCATGCCATCCGTTATTTCCACCGACGTGCTGATTGTCGGCGCCGGAGTCGCCGGCCTCTGGCTGAACGCCCGCCTGCGTCGCCAGGGCTTTTCCACCGTGCTGGTGGAGAGCGCCAGCCTCGGCGGCGGACAAAGCGTCAAGTCTCAGGGAATCATTCACGGCGGCGCCAAGTACGCCCTGCACGGCGCCCTGACCGGCGCCTCGGAAGCCATCGCCGACATGCCGCGCCGCTGGCGCGAGGCCCTGGCCGGCAACGGCGAGCTGGACCTGTCCGGTGTGCGCCTGCTGTCCGAGGCCCATTACCTGTGGTCCCCCGGCACCCTGGCCGGCAACCTCACCAGTTTTTTCGCCAGCAAGGCCGTGCGTGGCCGTGTCGATCAGGTCAAGGGCGACCAGTTGCCGCCAGCCCTGCAGGACCGTCGCTTCAAGGGCAAGGTGTATCGCCTGGCCGAATTGGTGGTGGACGTGCCGAGCCTGATCGGGCGCCTGGCCGAACTGGGCGGCGATAGCCTGCTGGCCGGGCAGAAGATCGAACCCCTGCTGGAAAACGGGCAATTGCTGGGCCTGCGGGTCGATGAGCGGGAAATCCGCGCGCAACGCATCGTGCTCAGCGCCGGCGCCGGCAATGCCGAGCTGCTGAGCAGCCTCGGCCTGAGCCAGCCGGCCATGCAACGCCGGCCGTTGCACATGGTGATCGTCAAGGGCCCGAGCCTGAAACCGCTGTACGCCCACTGTCTGGGCGGCGGGCCGAAGCCACGGATCACTGTGACCACCCACCCGGCGGCCGACGGCCAGTGGGTCTGGTACCTCGGCGGCGACATCGCCGAAGCCGAAGGCGTGGCGCGCGAGCCGGCGGCGCAGATCGCCGCCGCCCAGAAAGAACTCGGCAACCTGTTGCCATGGGTCGATCTCAGCCAGGCGCAATGGGCCACCCTGCGGGTGGACCGCGCCGAGCCCGCGCAGTCGGGCCTGACCCGTCCGGACAATGCCTTTCTCGCCGAACAGGACCGCCTGCTGGTCGGCTGGCCGACCAAGTTGGCCCTGGCCCCGGACTTCGCCGATCGGGTGTTCGCTGCCCTCGAGCGCGACGGTATCAAGCCGGGCCCCACGACTGCGTTGCCGACGCTGCCCAAACCCGCCATCGCCCAACCGGCGTGGGAGCAACTGCTGCCATGAGCCAAGCGACCCTGCACGACCTGCATCGCCCCTTCGGCAGCACCGGGCTGCTGGTCTCCCCACTGGGCCTGGGCACCGTGAAGCTCGGGCGCGACCAAGGGGTGAAGTACCCCAACGGCTTCCAGATTCCGGATGACGCCGAAGCCCGCACGCTGCTCAAGCTGACCCGCGACCTGGGCATCAACCTGATCGACACCGCGCCGGCCTATGGCCGCAGCGAGGAGCGCCTGGGCCCGCTGCTGCGCGGGCAACGCCAGGACTGGGTGATTGTCAGCAAGGTCGGCGAAGAGTTCGAAAACGGCCTGTCGCGCCATGATTTCAGCGCCGCGCATACCCGCTTGTCGGTGGAGCGCAGCCTGCAGCGCCTGGAAACCGACTTCATCGACCTGGTGCTGGTGCATTCCGACGGCAATGACCTGCACATCCTTGAGCAGTGCGAGGTGTACCAGACGCTGGCCGAGCTCAAGCAGGAAGGCAAGATCCGTGGCTTCGGCCTCTCCGGGAAAACCGTCGAGGGCGGCCTCAAGGCCCTGGAACAAGGTGACTGTGCCATGGTCACCTACAATCTGAACGAACAGAACGAGCGAGCCGTCATCGATTACGCCGCAGCCCACGGCAAGGGCATTCTGGTGAAAAAAGCCCTGGCCAGCGGCCATGTGTGCCTGAGCCCCGGTGTCGACCCGGTACGCGCCAGCTTCGAACTGCTGTTCGATCAACCGGGCGTCGCCAGTGCTATTGTCGGGACCATCAATCCGTTGCACCTGGCCCATAATGTCGCCACTGTCGCGCAGGTGTTGCGCAAGAACTGATGCCGCCCACGCGGCCGACCCCGACGCAAGAAGGAGCCGACATGCCGCGTACGCTCATAAGAAAGAACCCCAGCAACTTCAAGACCCTGCCGCTGTTCGTCGAAGCGACGCCCGAAGGCCTCAGCTATCAGAGCGTCGGCATGCCGCTGAACTTTGCGCAGACCCTGCAGCGCCGGCGCCCGGTTGCGGTGGCCGACGCCGAGCGCTTCGCCCTGGAGCTGGCCAACCTCGGCGTCTCGGTACGCCTGACCCTGCATTGGCAGAACCGCGACTATTGGGTGCTGGTGCGCCAGCGCCGGCAGGATCGCGGCGACGTGGTGCTCAAGCTGATTTCCGGCTACGTCCCGGCCCATGAGCTGAACCTGCCGCTGCATACCGCCATCCAGGAAATCGCCGAAGAATGCCTGCTGGAAACCCCGGAAGGCTGGCTCGGCGGGCGCTTCAACGACACCTGGCTGCCCGCCCCCTACTCGAGCGCCCTGCACTATCGCGAGGCCCTGCCCTTTCGCCTGACGCCGCTATCAGGCGCGGCACGCCCGGTACGCTGCGCCAACCTGCAGTTGCTGGAACGGCCGCGGGCCTATGTGCACCTGCCCACCGCTTCACTGCAGCTGATCTATGACCTGCGCCTGGACGTGCCGAAAGAGGCCAAGTCCCTGAGCCTGTTCCATGTCGACGAACGCCTGGAGGGCGACCAACTGGTGGCTCGCCTGGATCGCAAGCGCCCGGACCTGTACCTGATGCCACTCAAGGACGGTCAGCCGTGCGCCGAGCTCTATACGTTGAAGAAGGATCAGTTGCACCCGGCGAGCACCCGCGGCCTGTATCTGGCCGAAAGCTTCGCCCGGCAGCAAGGCTGGCTGGTGCGTGACGAGCGGATTCGCTGGAAGGACTGGCTGAAGCAGCAGGGATTGAGCGCGCCGGAGAAGGACTCCAAACTCCAGCGTCTTACCGGCAAGGCACGGCAGATATTGCGCAAGATGGTACCGACCAAGACCAGCCGGCAACGTTGAGCGCTTCACCGCCCACTCCAGCTTTCGCGAGAGTGGGCGGTGAGGCAGCAAGCCTTATTCGGTCTTGCGGATCTTCTCGACTATGGCCGTGGTGGAACTGTTCTCCACCAGGCCCAGCACCTTCACCACACCGCCATAAGCCTTGACGATATCGGCGCCGACCACCTGGTCGACCGAGTAATCCCCGCCTTTGACCAGCACGTCCGGCTTGACCTGGGCCAGCAGGTTTTCCGGCGTACCCTCGGGGAAGCTGATGACCCAGTCCACCGCGCCCAGGCCGGCCAGTACCGCCATACGCCGGTCGACGCTGTTGATCGGACGGCCCGGCCCTTTCAGGCGGCTGACCGAGGCATCGTCGTTGATCGCCACGATCAGGCGATCGCCTTGGGCCCGCGCCTGCTCGAGGTAGGTCACATGGCCGGCATGGAGGATGTCGAAACAGCCGTTGGTGAAGACGATCTTCTCTTTGTGCGCACGCGCATCGTCGATCGCCAGCAGCAGTTGGTCGAGGCTCAGCACACCGCGCTCGGAACCTTCTTCACGCTGGATCGCGCGACGCAGCTCCGGTGCGCTGATGGCCGCGGTACCCAGCTTGCCGACCACGATGCCGGCGGCCAGGTTGGCCAGGGCCACCGCGTGCGGCAGCTCTTCACCCGCCGCGATTGCCGCCGCCAGGGTAGAAATCACCGTATCGCCGGCACCGGTGACGTCGAACACTTCACGGGCCCGGGCCGGCAAGTGCAGCGCCGGGTGATCGGGACGCAGCAGGGTCATGCCGTGTTCGCCACGGGTCACCAGCAAGGCGCCCAGTTCCAGGTCGTGCATCAGCTTGGCGCCTTTGCTGACCAGGTCGTGCTCGTCGATGCAACCGCCAACTATGGTTTCGAACTCGCTGAGGTTCGGGGTGATCAGGCTGGCGCCGCGATAAATCGAAAAGTCCTTGCCTTTCGGGTCCGCCAGCACCGGGATGCCACGGGCACGCGCGGCCTGGATCAGCGCCTGATGATTCCTCAGGGCTCCCTTGCCGTAGTCGGACAACACCAGCACCTTGATGCCGTCCAGCAACCGGTCGACTTCAGCGCCCAACGCCAGGGCGTCGGTGGCGAAAGGTTCTTCGAAATCGATACGCAGCAGTTGCTGGTGCCGGCTCATGACCCGCAGCTTGACGATGGTCGGCTGGTGGGCAATGCGTTGGAACAAGGCGCGGACGCCCGCCCCCTCAAGACTGTTGGAGAGACTGTCGGCAGCCTCGTCGTCGCCGGTGACGCCAACCAGCGAGGCCGGTGCGCCGAGCGCGGCAATGTTCAAGGCAACGTTCGCGGCACCGCCCGGGCGGTCCTCGATTTGCTCGACCTTGACTACCGGTACCGGCGCCTCAGGGGAAATCCGTGAGGTACCACCATGCCAGTAACGGTCGAGCATGACATCGCCGACCACCAAGACAGGGGCTTGATCGAATCGCGGCATGGACAACTTCATGGAGCAACCCACATACAAAATGAACAGGGGCGCGATATTAACACAGGGTGAACGCTGCCTAGTTCTACCACTGCACGAGTATTCGCGATCGCCCCAAACTGTTCATTTATTGAGCAAAAGCGCCATGAGCCGGTCTGTCGCGCAGGCCAGTCCAACCGTTTCGGTATCGATCTCGCAGTCAGGATCCAGTGGCGCTTCATAGGGGCTGTCGAGCCCGGTGAAGTCCCGGATACGCCCTTCGCTCGCCGCCTGATAGAGGCCTTTGGGATCGCGTCGGGCACAGACAGCGAACGCAGTGCTCACGTACACCTCAAGAAATTCGTCCGCCGCGAACAAGGCCCGGGCAGCGGCGCGCTCCGCGCGAAACGGTGATATCGCCGAAACGATCACGATCAACCCCGCCTCCACCATCAACCTCGCCACCTCGGCCAGGCGCCGGATATTTTCCTTGCGCGCCTCGGCGTCCATGCCCAGGTCACGACACAGGCCGCCGCGCACGTTGTCGCCATCGAGGACAAAGGTATGCAGGCCCTGCCCGTTCAACCGCAACTCCAGCAGGTTGGCCAGGGTCGATTTGCCGGCGCCGGACAAACCGGTCAGCCAGATACACCGCGGACGTTGCTGCTTGAGCGCCGCCCGTTCGATCGCGGTCAGGGACAGGCTGCAGGGGCGGATGTCCGGTTGTGGGCAACTTGGCGGCAGGGGCTCATTCATAGCCGAGCATCTCGTAGTCGCGCTGGTAGGCCCGACGTACCAACCGTCGAGTGCGCACCGTGCAGAAGTCCCGGGCGGGCGCCTCGCTCCGTTGCCGCGATTCATTGAGATGCGGCAGAGCCCTGCTCACGCCCAGATGCTCGCTGAGCAACTGATAGTCGCGCTGCAGGTGCTCCTGATAGCCGATGAAATCCATGTCCAGGCGTCCCATGGAGTCCACCAGAAAATCGGTCTGCGGGGCGAAGTGCAGCTGCTTGTGGATATTTTCCGGGTGCAGCCAGCGACCGACAAAATCGTCGAAATCGCGATAGTGGCTGACCAGCCGCTGGGCGGCCTGGTCGCGACGACTGAGCTCGTTGCCACGCAGGAAGGCATAGGCCGAATAGGCCCGCTCCAGGGGATCGCGGACCACGGCGAACTTGAAACTGCTGGCGAATTGCTGGGGAAACTGTTGCTCGTACCAGTACAGGGGCAGATGGCCGGGCGTCCAGCCGTCGAACAATGCCGAGCACAGGCTGCTCCCCGCGCACTTGGGCACATGGATGAACACACAACCGCGCTGACGGAATGGCGCCGGAAAACGGACGTTGGCGGACATGGCCTTGTTCACCACCTGCCGGTCCACCACCGACAGGCGCCCAAGCAAAAACGCCCGTTGCGACTTGGGCAATAATTTCCACAGATAACGTTGCAGCATTCCAGTACCCGCGCGACGGGGTTGGCCCCCTCGATTCAGTCGACGATTGAGGCTGGAACCATAACAAGCACGAGGCGCTGGATTATTTAGGCTTGGTCAAGACTGTAAGGGGCGGGATACAAAGACCGCCGGCGCATTGCACGCCGGGACGGTTCCAGGGTGGGCAGTGCCCACCCTGGCGTTGGCTCAGGCAATGCCTTCAGAAGCTGGCTCGTCCAGGCCCATGGCATGCAGGCGCGAGTAGTAGCCGTTCTGCGCCAGCAGGTCGACATGGGTACCGCGCTCGACGATCCGCCCCTGATCCATGACCAGAATCAGGTCGGCCTTCTCGATGGTCGACAGGCGGTGCGCGATCACCAGGGTGGTGCGTCCCTTCATCACCTTGTCCAGGGCCGCCTGGATATGCCGCTCGGATTCGGTATCCAGGGCCGAGGTAGCCTCGTCGAGAATCAGCAACGGCGCATTCTTCAACAGGGCCCGGGCAATCGCCAGACGCTGGCGCTGACCGCCGGAGAGCAGCACGCCGTTCTCGCCAACCTGGGTGTCCAGGCCTTCGGGCAACTGCGAAATGAAGTCCATGGCATAGGCATCCGTCGCCGCCTTCTCGATGTCTTCCCGCGGCGCCCCGGCCAGGTCGCCATAGGCAATGTTGGCGGCCACGCTGTCGTTGAACAGGGTCACATGCTGGGTCACCTGGGCCACATGCCGGCGCAGGTTGCGCAGGCGGTAATCCTCGATCTCCACGTCATCGAGAAGAATCTGCCCCGTTTCGTGGTGATAGAAGCGCGGAATCAGGCTGGCCAGGGTCGACTTGCCGCTGCCGGAGCGGCCGACCAGCGCGATCATCTGCCCGGGAGCCGCACAGAAGCTGATGTCCTTCAGCACTTCCCGGTCGGTGCCCGGATAGGTGAAGCTCAGGTTGCGCACGTCCAGGCGACCCTCTATGCGCTCACGCTCGATCTGTCCCCGATCGACTTCAGGCTCGACGTCCAGCTGTTCGAAGATGCTTTCCGCGCCCGCCACGCCTTTCTGGATGGTCGAACTGACTTCCGAGAGCTGGCGAATCGGCTTGGGCAACAGGCCCGCCGCGGTGATGTAGGCCACCAGGTCGCCCGCGGTGGCATCGCCACGCAGGAACAGCACCAGGAACATCAGCACCGCCATGGCGGAGTAGATCACCAGTTGCAGCATCGGCGTGTAGACCGCACCGGTCTTGGTCATGCGCAGCTGCTTGTCGGTGTTGCTCTGGCTGGCGTCGACGAAACGCTGCTGCTCGTAGCTTTCGCCACCGAAGCTGCGAACCACGCGATAGCCTTGAATGGTCTCGGAGGCCACATGGGTCACATCGCCCATCGCCACCTGGATCTTCTTGCTCTGCTTGCGGAATTTCTTGCTGGTGCTGCCAACCATGATCGCAATCAACGGCAGGATCGCCAGCATCACCAGGGTCAGCTTCCAGTTCATCCACAACAGATAGACGAACAGGAACACTACCGTCAGGCCTTCGCGAATCACCACCTTGATGGCGTCGGTGGCGGCACCGGTGACCATGGTGACGTTGAAGGTGATGCGGGAAATCAGATGCCCGGAGTTATGGGTATCGAAATAGCGGTTCGGCAGGACCAGCAGCTTGTTGAACAGCTCGACCCGCAGGTCATGCACCAGCCCCAGGGAAACCCTCGCCAGGTAGTAGTTGCCGAGGAAAGAGCCGAGCCCCTGCCACGCCGCGATCAGGATGATCAGCAGCGGCACCGCCATCAATAGCTGCAAGTCGCGCAGATAGGGAACGTTGGGGAAGAGCACCGCTTCGGGATTGCTCAAGCCGTCGACGAAATATTTGAGAATGCCCGCCAGCATCGGCTGGGTGGATGCAAATATCACGAAGCCCACGATACTCAGCAGGAAAATGCCTATATAGGGTTTTACATACCCCAACAGCCGAAAATAGATTTTCAGGCTGGAATCCTGTTCCGCTTTGAGCGGTGCATCACTCATCGTCGAGCTCACTGTTTAGGAGGAACGCGGGATTTTATCACAGCCTGTGTGACCGCCCCGTGCCCAGACCAAAACAGTGGCCAGACCGATCGGCAGCCAACTGATGAACCATTCGGCGCGAGGGGTTCCGGTCAGGCTGGCGGCATCGAACTGCATGGCCAGGAAAGAGAACAGCCAGATCCCGATGACGCCCCGGCCATAAAGCGTTTCACGGGCGCGCCAGGCTTCACGCAGCGCTGCAAACCAGGCCACGACCCAGAGCAGCAGCCCGGGGATACCCAGTTCAATGGCAATGTGGGTGAACAGGTTGTGGGCATGGTCGAATGTCAAACCGTCGACCAGCACGTCATAACTCGAGCCCAGGCCGAGGCCTGTCCATGGATGTTCGGCGATCATCTGCAGGCTGGCCATCAGAATCTGCGGGCGGAAGGAAACGCCACGTGCCATGACCAAAGGTTCGAGAAACCAGAACGCCAGCATCGCCAGCAACAATGCCGCGGCCGCGAACATACGGCTGAGTCGGTCGCGGCACCAGATCGGCATCGCCAACACGGTCAGGAACAGAGCCAGGGCAGCACCGCGACTCTGGCACAGCACGACAAACCCACCAAGCAGCGCCAAAGCCACCAGCCATACGGCTTGAAGACCGCGAGTACGCGGCACCCAGTGCAGCAGCCAGATCGCGGCCAGGCCGATGACATAACCACCCAGGATCGGATGAGCCAGCTCTCCCAACCCTACAAGGCGTGCCCACCAGACATTTCCGTTGATCCAGTAGAACTGGATGATGGCCATCAGTGCCGTCACCGCCAGCCCCAGCCCGCCCCACTGCATGGTGCGGATCACCCGCTCAGTCCGGGCATTGGCGAAAACCGGGAAGAACAGCAGGAACACTGCGATGTACAACAAGCGCTTGGCCTCGCGCGACGGGTCCGCCGCTTGCGTCCATGTCAGGCTGATCAGCCCCCATATCGCCAGCCCCAACAATGCCAGGCCAAGCCAGCGCTGGGCACGCCACCACTCGATCAGGCGCTCACGCGCGGACCAGGCCAGAATCATTGCCGGCAACCACAGGAAGGCCACCAGCCCCTGTTGGTAGAGCTTGTTGGTGGGCGCCAGTGCGATGGCCAGCAAAAACCATAGCAACCCGATTGTCATCCATACTTGCGCCCAACGTGTGGCCTGCATCTATTCGCTCCTAAATGGTTCACCAGCCAAACCGGCATGGTTAAAACAACAACTTTTCGGCATCATTGCCCGTCACTGTGCCCGCCACTTCGACAAGGCTTCCTACGATGCAATGCTCCCGGCTTCCCCAAGCCACTTTGAATCAGATGATTGAAGGCGCCAGGATTCTGGAGGCCGACAGTTACGGCCCGAAAGTCTACCTGTTGCAGGATGGGAATATTCTGAAACTGTTCCGGCGCAAGCGTCTTTTTTCATCCGCCCTGTTTCGGCCCTATTCGAAGCGTTTTATCGACAACGCCGCACGCCTGGAACAACTCGGCGTTCCCACGCTGCAGGTTCTGGACTTCTACCGCCTGGAACAACCCGGCATGACCGCGGTGCTCTACCGCCCGCTGCCAGGCGAAACCCTGCGCCAGGTCGCCAGCAAGGAAGGTTTCGACTGGCAACAGACCTTGCCGACCCTGGTCGAGCTGATTCGTAGCCTGCACACCTCGGGGATCTACTTTCGCTCGCTGCACCTGGGCAACATCGTCATCACCCCGGATAACCGCTTCGGCCTGATCGACGTGGCCGACATGCGCTTCTTCCGCGGGCCATTGCCGCGCCATCTGGTCAAACGCAACCTGCAACACTTCGCTCGCTATATTGCCCGGGAGAAGCTGAACGGGAGCTTTCCGATACAAGCGCTGGAACAGGCCCTACTTTCGGCATGACAGCAGGGTAGTGGCCGCCTGGCTGAAGCGCTGCCAGGCCAGATCGGGGGCCAGAGCAGCGTACTGATCCGCCGCGATACCCCGGACGGGCAGGCCGAGGGCCTGAAGAATGGCCTCCTGCCAAGCGTCGATGTCATTTACCGGCGCATAACGCCCGGTTGCAGCCAACTGCTCACGAAAGACGGGCAAATCGCTGGTCAGCACCGGTACACCGGACATCACCGCTTCCTGCAGGATCAGCCCCAGGCCCTCGTCCAGCGACGGGATGGCCACCCAGTCGAATGCCTTGTAAAGCATCGCCGCATGCTTCAGATGCCCAGGCAGCGAAACCTTGTCTTGCAGGCCCAGCCGGTTGATGCGGGCCTCGAGCGCTGTGCGATTCGAACCCTCGCCGATAATCACCAGACGCATCTCCGGCCGGCTCGCCAGGGCCTTGGCGAAGGCCTCCAACAGGCACGCAAAACCCTTATCGTCCACCAGACGCCCGACCGCGCCGAATACCGGAGCATCGCCCGCGGGCAGGCCGAGGGTGGCCCGGGCCTCGGCACGCGGTAGCAGCCTTGCGTTGAACTCGTGCGGATTGAACGCGCTACGCAAGGCCGTCACCGGCATCTGCAAATCGTCTTCGAGGGATGAAGCCAGGGTCTGCGAAACAGCCGCGAGAGTCAGCTGCGAAGCGGGGAACTGCCGGAACAGCTGTTGATCCTTGCGGTGCAAGCGCGTGGAGCCGTGGATCACCACCACCGCACGCATGTGCGGCAATGACTTGAGGACCGGCAACAAGGTACGCGCCACCCCCAGGCCATCGAGCAGCAGCACCTGGGCATCGCTCTCCTGCAACGCCTTGCGAAAACTCGCCCGCAGCCAGGGTTTGAGCAAGCGCCAGAAATGCTTGCCCTTCAGCCGCGCCGACGACAGGTTCCACTCCCGGCATTCCCCCACTTCGGCAACGCATCCGGTGGACGAGCCTTGCAGCAGCCAGGTCTTGACCACAGTGCCTGGCTCGGCCTGAGAGAGGATCTGCTGGTGAACCTTGTGAACGGAGGCAAATGCACTGCCGCCTGCCCACATGATGTTGAGAATGCTCATTGGGCACATAGCCCTTTCGCGGTATTCGGGAAAGTGAAACCGGTAGAACTAATTGATAAACCAGCCAATACCGACTCCAACCAACAGGACTAAAACAAGCTTGATTTGCTCGCGACGACTGCGCCGAGCCTTACGCTGCCGCTCGGCGGCAGTCTCCACATGCAGACCGAAGCCTGTATGCAGCACCGCGTCGCCTTCCAGGCTGACAGCTGTCAGGTTCAGCTCAGCATAGCGCTTGGACAGCGCTTTCTCGCCGCCGTGCCCGGCGAAAGGTGCACACAGCCGATATTGCGCCATCCGGCGCAGGCCCGGGTTCAGGGAAAAGCTCTGCCACTCGGGTTTGTCGGAGATCAGCGGATAACAGGGCACACCGCCGATCAACTCGCGAGCCCCCAAGTGGATGTAAGGGCTATGGATTCGCAGGTCGTGGGCATAACTGCGCAACCAGACCTGCAGGATGTCCTGGCGTTGCTCGAGAATCGCTTTCGAATCCTCGACGAAACCCGGGCGGTAGAATTCCCAGTCGTCTTCGCAATGGAAGATATAGGGGGTCTTGACCTGCTCGTAGGCCAGGTCGATCGACGCCAACTGCCCGAGCTTCGGCCGGTTGACGAAGAAGGTACAGTGATCTTTCCAGTGGGCGGGCACAGCCGTGCGCACCCGCTCGTCGCCAGCATCTTCGGTGATGAAGACTTCGCGGATCGGCGCACTGTTGAAGCGATCGAAACTCTCCAGCGTGAGCTTGAGCAGGTCCAGGCGACCGCAACTGGTGACCACCAACGTGATGTCACTCTCTTGACTAAACTGCACTTGATTCTCACCTACGACAAAGTGCGATCACTATTAAGGGCTCGGTGACCGCTGTCAAACACCCAGTTTCGAACGTACGCGCTCGATAAAGCTCAAGGGTGCACGAGGCCGCAATGCGGGCTGGAGTTCCTCGACAATACGCTGCCCGATACGGGCGAAGCTGAACCCAGAGACCGCCAGATCGCGTCCGTTTCGCGCGATGCTCTGCGCCAGGGCCGGGTCGGCGCGCAACATGGCGAGCTTCTCCTGCAATTGCGGGATGTTCTGATAAAAGACCACGTTGTGCAGGTCCTGCAAGCCCAGCGCGCGGTTTTCCGCCTCACCCTGGTCGAATGCCAGCAACACACAGCCACAGGCCATGGCCTCGAAATTCTTGATCATGTATTCGCCCATGCCGACGTCGGCACTAACGAAAAAGCGGATGCGGTTGAGGGTGTCGCAATACTCTTCGCCCGACTTGGTCCGCGTCACCACCAAGGGTTCGACCTGGCCGAGCTCATCGAGCAGCGCCTTGCGCCCGCTGTAGGCCACGCTGTTGGTGCTGCCGACGAATGCCAGTTCGATATCCCGCTCGCGCCCCTGATCCTGCAGCAGGGTCTGGTCGTAGCCCTTGGGCACGAATACCGCGTCGAAACCTTCCTCGCGCAAGCGCTCGCTGACCATGAAGCCCGAACTGATCACCCGCGCCCACGGCAGGCGGCGGTAGTGCGCGCTGAACTTGCCGGTGTACTTGCAAGGGATGTAGTTCTGGTAGGCGTCGTGCTCGAGGATCACCAGGTTGGGAATGCTGCGGATAAAGCTCGCCTGGCGGATTTCCTGCTTGAAACGCAGGAAGAACACGATACGGTCGTAGCACGATACATCCACCTCACGGCGGAAATAGCCACGCAGGTTGCGCTGCTCGTCACTGCTCAACCACCGCAAGTCGCATTCGCAATGGGCGGCAACGCCTTCGTACAGACGGTCCAGAATGGCCCGCTGTTCTTTCTGCACCAGAAATAGAACCTTCATCATCTTCCTTGCAGCCGTGAGCAACCCGACAAAAGAGCGAAACTACCCTGGCCGACAGGCAAAAGGGTGTCATGCAATATCAATTTACAAACGCCAGAACAGCTCATGCCGGCGTACCGCCTTGCGGAAAAACTCGTTCTCGCCATAAAGCGAACCGGCGCGACCGGCCAATACACGCTGCAAGACCCGACGCAGCCGGCGCTTGAACGGCGCTCGCGGCTGCAGGTCGTGCATCATGCCCAGGGCCATCGCCTTGTCCCGTTGCTGCTCGATCGATAGCTGCAAGCTGCAGGGCCTGAGCACCTGGGCCGGGTCGAACACCGGCGGCAGAGCAATGCCCGCCCCTGAATCGCCCATCGGCCAGCGGTCGTTGTCATGCAAATGGTTGGCATAACCGAGCAAGGTGGTCGGCTGCCACTCCAGCCCCTGCAACGCTTCCAATACCGCCTGCTGGGCGCAGATGTGGTCCGGGTGCGGGTCGAGTGTCGGATGCGGCAGCACTATCACCTCGGGGCGGGCCTTGAGCAGCAGCGCCCGCAGGTCGGCCAAGAGATTGTTCCAGGTCGGCGCGCCATCGGCATCCGCCGGCAGCGGGAACGGGTTGAACTGGCGGAACAGGCGGATATCCGACAGCTCGGCCTCGCGGGACGCCACAGGCCGGTTCGGCGCCGCCTGCATGGCCGGCAGTTGCAGGCAGAAATACCCCAGCTGCACACAACGTTCCTCGGCGACCCCGGCCCAACGCGGCACCGCAATGCTGTCCCAGGCCCGCAGCCGACCCTTGATCCGCGCCGCATCGGCAGCGTTCATGCCCATCCGCTGGTAATGCTCGGCCTCGATCTCGCCCGCGGTCAGCGTGACGATCCAGGTTTCGTCGGCCTGGCTGTACAGGCCGAAGGCCGCCAGTTCGGCATCGTCGGCGTGGGGTGCGATGACCATCACCCGCTGGTGGCGATAGTCCGGCTCGCGGAACACCGACAACAGCGGCTCGCCGTGCACCCGGCAGAAACGCCCGCGCAATTGCAGCTCGCCGCTGGCCAGAGGTCGTGCCAGCCCACTGAGATTGAGATAACGCAGGCCGTTCACGCCACGCTCGAACGTCTGCCGATCCTGCCCCGCCAAGGAGAGGCAAGGGTCGAAAAAGCGCCCCAGCCAGCTGCTGCTGACCTTTACCGCTAGGATCAGGGTTTCGTCCCCCGCCAGGTCGATCGCCTGGTCCAGCACCAAGCGCTGCTGGTCCAGGTGGACCTTGGGCTGCTCGGTGCCGAACGGAAAGCTGTACTGATAATCGTCCCGGGGCGAATAAAACAGGTGGTCGGCGAACCAGGCCTCATGGGCCACCCAGGCCAGCACCGCGAGCAGCAGCGGCAGCCACCAGGCCACCAGCACACCGATGGCCACCAGCACCAGCAGGCCGATCAGCAGGCCCAGGCGCTTCTGCCGGCGATGGCGTTTGAGCAACTGTTGCTTGCGACTCTGCGGCTGATTCATACCGTGAACACCGGAACGGGGTTGCACCAGCGATCCTTGTATTCGCGATCGGCGCGACCGAAGGAGAAACGCAGCGGCTTGTCGATGGCCCGTGCCTGTTCCCAGGCACTTTGCGTATTGAGGAAACTCAACACGCTGCCAGGGCTGAACTCACGGGTTTCAGGATCGACGCCACCGTTGATGTATTCGACGCTGATCCACTCCGGCGCTTCGACCCGGTACACCAGCTGAATGGCGATCGGCGCATCGTTGAGGAAAATCACCGAGCCGATCAGCAGCTCGCGCAGCAACTCGATGACTTCGGCCATGCGCTCGGCACCGGTGGCCGGGAACCCCCAGCGCCGCTGGAACAGATCGCAGTAGATGGCCGCCAGCTCCTGGCTGGAGAACTCGCTGACCGGGCGCACCACGCCGCCCGCCTCTTCCAGCAGGCGCAGTTCGCGGCGCTGGTTGTAGCGGAACTTCTTCGACAGCTCTTCAGGCGTGCGGGCCATGGCCAATTGCTCGGCCTGGGGCTTGAGGGTGCTGAACCGGCCCTGGTTCAAGGCCGACAGATAACGACCGCGATGACGCAGCGGGGCCTGGGTCTCAGGCGCCGCCGGCAGGATCAACTCGGCGTTGCCCAGGTCGAACAGGCCTTTCTTGCCACGGCGCTTGAGCACGTCCTTGGACAGCGCCAGATCGCGCCCCCAGGTCGGAATCGCCGCCCGCAGTTCACCGGCCTGTTCCCAGGCCAGGTAGCGGACCGGGATGCCCGCCAGGTTCGCCAGGCGCTCCACCACCAGTGGGTGGGTGGCGACGCTGCCGCCAAAACGCTGCCAGGCGGCGGCATAAGTCGAGGCGTCGACGACCGACCAGCCACGCTCGCGCCAGCCTTGGAATCGATTGAGCATCAGGGCCTCGCGGTCAGATCGGTAACTTGCGGCAGACGCCAGAAAGCGTCGCGTACAGCACGGTCGGAGAAGCGCTCGCGCAGGCGCTCGAACATCAGCTCGGCGCACAGCAAGCGCTGGTTCTCATCCATCCCGGCCAGGTGTTGCAGGCCCTGGGCCATATGCTCGGCATCGCCCAGCGGGAACAGGATACCGACGCCTTCGACCACTTCCTTGGCACCGCCACAGGCCGTCGCCAGCAAAGGCACGCCAGCGGCCATGGCCTCCAGCAGCACCATGCCGAATGGCTCGTGGTCGGAGCTCAGGGCAAAGGCATCGAAAGCACGGAAATAACGCCGGGCTTCTGTGACCTGGCCGAGGAACAGCACGCGGTCGGCAATGCCCAGCTCGCGGGAAAGGTCCTTGAGGTTCTGCTCCAGACGCCCGCTACCGAGAATCGCCAGCTGGCTTTCCCGAGGCAGCCCCGGCAATGCCGCGGCAAACCCGCGCAGCAGGGTGGCCTGGTCCTTGTCCGGGTGCAGACGCCCGACATTGCCGACGATCCAGGCGGAAGGCGACAGCCCCAGCTCCTGGCGCGCTTCGGCCTTGGACAACTGGGTCGCCTGCAAGGCTTCGACGTCGATCCGGTTGTACAGCGTCTGAATCCGCGCCGCCGGCCATTGTGGCAGGCAACTGCGCATGTCATCGCGCACCGCGTCGGACACGCCGAGCAGGCTCAGGCGCTTGCGGAACAGGCTGGCGAACAGGCGGCGACTGCCGCGCTGGTAATCGCCAAACGCGTGATGCACGCCGATCACCGGCAACGCGGTGCCCAGCAATGCGATGTAGATCGGCTTGAAACGGTGGGCGATGCAGAAGCTGAAGTTGCGCGACGCGGCAATCTTGCGCAAGTCGCGTATCGCCCCCAGCTTCAGGCCACGAATGGCCTTGGAGCTGTATTCCATGAACAGCACTTCGTCGCTGGCACAGGCATCGGCCACCTCGGCATCGGCAACCCCGGTGAGGAACACCGTGGTCACGCGATAGCCGCTGCCCGCGAACAGGCTGGCATATTGCCGGGCACAGTCCAGGAACGGCCCGTCATAGCCGTGGCAGAACTGCAGGACATGACGCTCAGCCGAGCGTGTCATAAGGATCCACGCCGTCTTTGACTACCAGGATGTCTTCCATGATCAGGTACTGCAGATCGGAGCCGAAGAACATGTTCAGGGCGTCGGTCGGCGAGCAGATCATCGGCTCGCCACGGCGATTGAGCGAGGTGTTCAGCGACACGCCGTTGCCGGTCAGGACTTCCAGGGCCTTCATCATGTCGTAGTAGCGCGGGTTGTATTCGCGCTTGAGCACCTGGGCCCGGGAAGTGCCGTCTTCGTGGACCACTTCCGGCACACGGGTCTTCCACTCTTCCGCCACTTCGAAGGTGAAGGTCATGAATGGCGCCGGGTGATCGACCTTGATCATCTGCGGACCGACGGTGTCGAGCATCGACGGGCAGAAAGGCCTCCAGCGCTCGCGGAACTTGATCTGCTCGTTGATGCGGTCGGCTACGCCGGTGGCGCTCGGGCAACCGATGATCGAACGACCGCCCAGGGCGCGAGGACCGAACTCCATGCGACCCTGGAACCAGGCCACCGGGTTGCCGTCGACCATGATCTTGGCGATACGCTCGGGGGTGTTGTCGATCTGGCGCCAGGCCGGCTTGTTCGGGTGGCGGGCACAGGCGGCGATCACGTCTTCGTTGCTGTAGGACGGGCCGAGATAGACGTGTTCCATCTTCTCCACCGGCACGCCGCGAGCGTGGGAAACATAGGCCGCGGCACCGACCGCGGTACCGGCATCGCCGGACGCCGGCTGCACGAACAGCTCTTTGACTTCCGGACGGGCGATGATCTTCTGGTTCAGCTTGACGTTCAGCGCACAGCCGCCGGCAAAGGCCAGCTTGCCGGTTTCCTTGAGGATGTCGCCCAGGTAGTGGTCGATCATCTGCAGCGCCAGCTTCTCGAACAGCGCCTGCATGCTAGCCGCGTAGTGGATGTACGGCTCGTCGGCGATGTCGCCTTCGCGCTTCGGACCCAGCCACTCGATCAGCTTCGGCGAGAAGTAGAAACCCTTGCCCTTTTCTTTGTAGCGGCGCAGGCCGATGACGTTGGCGTAATCGGTGTTGATCACCAGTTCGCCGTTTTCAAAGCTGGCCAGGCGGGAGAAGTCGTACTTGCTGGCATCGCCGTACGGCGCCATGCCCATGACCTTGAACTCGCCGTCGAGCATTTCGAAGCCGAGGAACTCGGTGATCGCGCCGTACAGGCCGCCGAGGGAGTCCGGATCGAAAAATTCCTTGATCTTGTGGATCTTGCCGTTTTCGCCGTAGCCGAAGAAAGTCGTGGCGTACTCGCCCTTGCCGTCGATCCCGAGGATCGCGGTCTTCTCCTTGAAGCCGGAGCAGTGGTAGGCGCTGGAAGCGTGAGCCAGGTGGTGCTCGACCGGCTCGATCTTGATCTTCTTCGGATCGAAGCCCAGTTGCTCGAGGCACCAGACGATCTTGTTGCGATAACGCTTGTAGCGGCGGTTGCCCATCAGGATCGCGTCGAGGGCGCGGTCCGGGGCGTACCAGTAACGCTTGGCGTAGTGCCAGCGGGCCTTGCCGAACAGGCTGATCGGGGCGAACGGGATCGCCACCACGTCAACGTCGGAAGGCTTGATGCCGGCCTGTTCCAGACAGAACTTCGCCGATTCGTAGGGCATGCGGTTCTTTGCATGTTTATCGCGTACGAAGCGCTCTTCTTCAGCCGCCGCCACCAGCTTGCCGTCGATGTACAGCGCTGCGGAAGGATCATGGCTAAGGGCGCCGGACAGGCCAAGAATCGTCAATGCCACAGGGGTCTAGCCTCTTAAGTCTGCATGCAGGCGACGTGCGCCTGGAATTAATGTGCTCCCCGCCACGGGCGAGAAACAGCTAAAGGGCGGGATTATAGCGTAAACCTGCCGCGGGATGATCCTCGGGATTCGTCGCCGATGCCGCAGGCCGCGGCAGCGGCTACAGGTGTCAGCCGGCGAAAGGTTCGGCGGTTTTAGGCAGGCGCTGGTCGATGACCTGATACAGCGCGCTGCTTTCTGGCCAGTTACGCATGAAGCGCGCACGGTCGCGGGCGTAGGCCGGGGCGAAGCTGCCGAGGCTGTGATGCTGGCACATCGAGTCCAGGTCGATCAGCGCCCAGCGGTCCTCTTGCCAGAACAGGTTGTGCCCCTTGAAGTCGCCATGGCTGATGCGTTCGCGGATCAACTCGGCAAACAGCCGGTCCAGCGCCTGCAACTCCGCTTCCGGAGCCGCGCCGCTGTCGATATAGGGCGCGAAGCGTTCGATGATGTCCGGCCCAGCCAGGTATTCGGTCACCAGATAGGCCCGGCTGCGCAGCCAGAGAAAACGCTTCTCCAGCAAGGCCAGCGGCTTGGGCGTGGCAATGCCGAGGAATGCCAGGCGATTGCCCTCCTGCCACGAATGCCAGGCCCGGCTGGGGCGCCAGAAGCGCTTGAGCCAATGGGCAAAACCCTTGATGTTGTAGCGCTTGACCACCAGGGTGCGGCCCGCCACTTCGACCCGGCCGACGCTGGCAGCGCCACCGGTCTTGTACAGGTGCCCCCGGTCCAGCAGCGCGTCGGCCTGCTCCAGCACCGGCAGCATTGCCGCCTCTTCCTCGCGCCGAATCGCCCGCAAGGCGAAGGGCCCGCGCAGCACGCTGAACAGGGTGCACTCGCGACCGACCTTGTTGAGGAAATCCTTCAAGCGCCAGCTGCGCACCTTATCCACCTGCTTCTGCAAGGCTTCCAGCGGCAAGGCATGCTCGGCATTGTTCAGCAGGTAATGCACCAGCAGCTCTTCGGTGAAGGGCTCCAGGCTCTTGGGCAACTGGGCGAAAAACATCCCGAGGTTTTCCAGGACTTTCTGCCGGGATAGCGGTTTGCCCGCCTGCTCCACGCAGATCCCGGCGCCGTCGATCAGGTACAGCTTGCCCTGATGACGCAGCAGATTGTCCAGATGCAGGTCCTCCTGCCACAGGCCCTTGCCGTGCAATTCGGCGATAGCGGCCAGGGCCTCGGCGAGTACCGCCTGCTGCTCATCGGCCAACGCTGGCAACGATTCCACTTGTTTCCAGGCATCGCCCAGGCTCTCGGAACCTTCCAGGAACTCGAACAGCAGCCAGCCGCCCTCGCCTTCCTTCAGGCCGTCTGCCAGCAGCAACGGCGTGGTCATGCCCTGCTCTTCAAGCAAGCGCACGCCTTGCAGCTCACGCTGGAAATGCCGCGCCGCCTTGGCGCCCACCAGTAACTTGGCCAGCACCGGACGCCCGCGCCATACACCGGCGCCGACGTAGCGCTGCCCCGGTAGCACCCGCAACAGGCTGAGCAACTGCAGCGTGGCCGGCCCGGCAGCGTCGGCCAGCTCCAGGCTCAACGGCAGGCTTGGCGCGCGGCCGGCCCGTTCAAGTTCGGACAGACGCATCAACGAGTCTCCTTGTGGCTGCGGCGCGCACTCAGGCGGTTCAGCCAGGCATCGACCAGCGAGCTGTCCCGCGGCTGATCCAGATAGGTCGCAAGCAAGGCGCGCACATCGCTCTCACTCCAGACCGGGGCGCGACGCAACAACGGCTCCAGGTCCTTGACCCGGTCACGCTGGCCGAACAACAGCGGACGGGTCTTTTCCAGGTCGATCAATTGCGCCTGGTAACCGTCGCCGGTGGCCCGCAGGAAAATATGCTTGGGATAAAAGCAGCCGTGCACCTGGCGCACCGCGTGCAACTGGCGCGCCAGCAGGCCGCAGGCCCGCAGGATCGCCGCGTGCTGGTCCGGGCTGAGCTGCGCCCATTGTTGCAGTAGCGAATCCAGGTCGTTCCAGCCATCCAGCGCCCGGGTCAGCAGGATCGCCCGGGTTTCGCCTGCCACCTTGCGCTCGCCAAAGAAGGCCGCCTGCAGCGCTGGAATGCCCAACTGCTGGTAGCGGCTGATATTGCGAAACTCGCGGGCGAAACTCGGCTCGCCGAACGGCCGGTGCAGGGTCCGCGTCAGGTAGTTGCTCTGGCGCTTGAGGTAGTAGCCGTGGCCTTCCAGGTCGAGGCGATACACGCTGCTCCAACCCCCACCATCGGTGTTAGGCTCGTCCACCGCCTCAAGTTGCTTGGCCCACAACGCGTCGAAGCTGTCGAGGCCGTGGCGCTCCAGCAACGCACGGTCCTGAGCCGCCAGGAAATCGGTCATTCGCGTCCCTCGAAAAATCTCAGCACATGCCGGATGCGGCACTTGTCCGCGGCATTCAGCCGGGTGCGCTGGCGGTACTGCAAATAGAAGCGCAGGCGCTGGGTGGCGGACAAATGATACTTGGCCACCTTGTCCAGGCACGCCAGGTCCTTGGTGATCCGGTACTTGAGCCAGAAACCGCGCCAGAAATCGCCATTGGGGCAATCGATCAGGTACAGCCGGACCTCATCGTCGATCAGCAGGTTGCGCCACTTCAAGTCGTTATGGGTGAAGCGATGCTCATGCATGATCCGCGTGTAGCGCGCCAGCTGCTGGCTGACCCGGTCCACCCAGGCCCGATCGGCCAGCAGCGGGTCGTTGCGCTCGGCCAGGACCGACAGGTCTTCGGTGCGTGGCAGCTCGCGGGTGATCATCGCCCCCCGGTCGTAAGCCAGGCCACGGCGCTCCAGGCCCCAGGCCACCACCTCCGCCGTGGGAATGCCCCACTTGGCGAAACGCTTGAGGTTCTGCCACTCGGACTTGACCCGCGGCTTGCCCAGATAGCGCCGCAGGTTCTTGCCGGCGCCGGTGTAGCGCTTCACGTAATAGTTGATGCCGTTGCGCTCGACCCGGATGACCTCCGACAACGGGTCGCGAGTCAGGTGCTCGCCCTCGAGGGCAAAGACCGCATCCAGACTGCCGAAGTCCTGCGCCAGCTCCCGATACCCAGGTTCAAGGTTCCAACCCGCCATCAGAGCGCATCTCCGTACCGCTGCTTGCGTGCGTACAGCTTGTTGGCCTTGCCCTCCAGCCAGGCCAGCAGAGGCGCTTCATCGCTCAGGATCTGACGCAGCGGCTGCTGGAAATAGCCCTTGAGGAAGCGCAACTTGTCGCGCCGGGTCAGGCCGATATCCAGTGCCGAGAAATACAGCGCCGCCAGGTCCTTGTCGCGCCAGCGCCGGGTGATGGCCGGGCGGGTCTGGGCGCGGTGCAGGTCGATCACCGAGAGCTTGAAGTCATCCGGCGTCACCGGCTTGTCGGTGTGCAGCAGGAAGTGGCAGATGTAGCAGTCGCGATGGTTGACCCCGGCGCGGTGCATCATGCCGGTCATGCGTGCCACTTCGGCGATCAGCGCGCGCTTGAGCCTGGGCTGCGGCGGCTGCTTGACCCAGTCGATGCTGAAGTCTTCGAGGCTGATGGTCGGCGCCAGCTCCTCGGTGACGATGAACGAATGCTGGTTGGCCGGGTTGCTGCCGCGTTCGCCATAGGCCACGGCGGTCATGGTCGGCACGCCGGCTTCCTGCAGGCGCTGAATGGCCTGCCATTCCTGGCCCGCGCCGAGCACCGGCAGCTTGACGGTGAGCAGGTTCTTGAAGATCTCGCCCCAACCGATACCGCGGTGAATCTTTACGAAGAACCCTTCGCCAGCCACCTCGGTACGCAAGGTACGGCGGGCTTCCAGTTCACGGTAGACCTGGCCGTCCAGACGCTCGACTTCGGCGAACGCATCGCGTCCGGCCCAAAGGGTCTTGAACGGTTCGGCAAGAATCAACTTCATCAGTGTTGCTCCGCCAGAATCACATCCGCAGCGTGCTGCGGCATGCTATAGAGGTCGGCCGTCTCGGCGAACGCCAGGCCGTTACGGCTCCAGGTCGCGCGTGCAGCGTCGTCGGTCAACATGGTGTTCAGGTATTGATTGAGCTGTCCCTGCTCCAGTGGCTCGTCCAGTACCAGGCCGCTGTCGGCCTCGGCGATGTAATGGGCATAACCGCAGACCGCGCTGACCAGCACCGGCAAGCCGGCCACCAGCGCTTCCAGCAACACGGTGCCGGTGTTTTCGTTGTACGCCGGATGGATCAACAGGTCGGCGCCCAGCAGGAAACGCGGGATATCGCTGCGCCCCTTGAGGAACTGCACATGCTCGCCCAGGCCCAATGCCGCGCTCTGCAATTGGAATACTTTGGGGTCGTCCTGGCCAATTACAAATAGCCGGGTGCGTTTCTTCAGTTCCGGCGGCAAGGCGGCCACGGCCTTGAGGCTGCGATCCACGCCCTTGGTCTTGAACCCGGAGCCGATCTGCACCAGCAGCAAGTCATCGTCTTTCAGGGCGAACTCACGACGGAATTCGGCGCGGATCTCGGCCGCGTTGGCCGGCGCGCGACGGTCCTGGGCGATGCCTGGCGGCAGCAGGTGGAAACGCTCCACCGGGGTGTCGTAATGCTTGATGAACAGCGGCTGCTGGACCTCGGAAATCATCAGCACTTCGGTCTTGGCGTCCCGGGCGAACACCGCGCGTTCGTATTCGGCGAAGTGCCGGTAGCGGCCCCAGCGGCGGTACAGCGAGTGACGCAGATTCTGCGCCTTGTCTTCGAAGCAGCCGTCGGCGGCGTAGTACACGTCCAGGCCGGGCATCTTGTTGAAGCCGATCAGGCGGTCCACCGGACGCTTGGCCAGGTCGGCCTCCATCCAGGCGCTGAGCTTCTCGTTACGGCGATGGTTGAAGAACGCCTTGACCGGCGCCACCAGCACCTCGAAACCCGGCGGCACATCGCCTTCCCAGATCAGCGTATAGACGCGAATCTGGTGCCCGCGTTTCTGGCACTCCAGGGCGATGCGCATGAAGTCCCGTTGCAGACCGCCGAACGGGAAGTATTTATAAAGGACAAAAGCCAATTGCATCAGCGCAGCTCCTCAGCCAGTAACAACCTGCTCAGCCGGCTGGCGACACGCTCAGGATTCAGACGCGTGAAGCACAGCGGCCACTCGCGTTTCAGGTCGAACCGCCGCTGATCTTCAGCCGTCGGTTGATAGGTGCATTTTTTCTGCAGGCACGGCGCGCAGGGGAAGTCGCTGGCCATATGGATCTGCGCCTTGCCATAGGCACCGGTCAGGCCCGGGTTGGTCGGGCCGAACAGGGAAATGGTCGGCACATCCAGCGCCGCGGCGAGATGGCCAAGCCCGGTATCCACCGCGACGCAGGCCCGGGCTTGCGCCAGCACCTTGGCGACGCCCGCCAGGTTCAGCTTCGGCAGCACCGTGGCGTTACTCAGGCCCTGGGCAATACGCTCGGCCCGGGCCTTCTCCGCCGGGTTGCCCCACGGCAACTTGACCTCGACGCCCAACTGGCCCATGCGTTCGGCCAGCTCGCGCCAATAGGCTTGCGGCCAGTGCTTGGTGTCCCAGGTGGTGCCGTGCAGGAACACCACGAACGGCTTGGGCCGCGGCAACTCCACCAGTTTCTCGACGTTCAGGCCGTAATCGCCCAGGCCCTGGGGCAAGTCATACCCCAGCGCCACGGCGAACAGCTGGCGCACGCGCTCCACGGCATGCTGGCCGCGGGCGACGGCCAGGCGCCGCGAATAGAAACGCGCCGCCAGGGGTTCGCGTGCCGACTGCTTGTCCAGGCCGGCCACCGGCGCCTTGACGTAGCGCGTCAGCCAGGCGCTTTTCAGCAAGCCCTGGGCGTCGATCACCAGATCGTACTTGGTGGCACGCACGCTTTGCTTGAAGCGCCGCCACTCGCCACTCTTGATGGTCTGCCAGATGTTCTTGCGCCAGCGGCGAATCGCCACCGGGATCACTTTATCCACAGCCGGGTGCCAGGTCGGGATTTCCGCGAACCCCTCTTCCACCACCCAGTCGAACTTGATCCCCGGGATCGCCCGCGCCGCATCGGTCAGCGCCGGCAGCGCATGAATCACGTCACCCAGGGAAGAGGTCTTGATCAACAGTACCCGCACTTACCGAACCTCGACCGCGGTGCCTTGCAACCGCTGCAAGGCCTGGTCCACCGAGTCGGGCAGCAGCTGGCGCAGGCAGTTGTAATGGCCAAAGCGGCAGGTGCGATCGAAGCACGGGCTGCACTCGATGCCCAGGCGCACGACCTCGACCTGGTCGGCCAGAGGCGGGGTGAACCCCGGCGATGTCGAGCCGTACACCGCCACCAGCGGGCGATTCAGCGCCGCCGCCACGTGCATCAGCCCGGAGTCGTTGGACACCACGGAATCGGCGCAGGACAACAGGTCGATGGCCTCGGCCAGGGAGGTGCCGCCGCAGAGGTTGACCGACTCTTCGCGCAGCCCAGGAATCAGCCGGGCGCGAATGTCTTCGCCGACCACGTGATCGTTCTTCGAACCGAACAGCCAGACCTGCCAGCCCTCGCGGATCTTCAGCTCGGCAACCTTGGCGTAATGCTCGGACGGCCAGCGCTTGGCTTCGCCGAACTCGGCACCCGGACATAGCGCCAGCACCGGGCGGTCCAGGGTCAGGCCGAACTTGGCCAGCGCCGCTTCGCGGCTGGCCGGATCGATCTGCAGGTCGGGACGCGGATACGGCTTGGGCAGCTCGGCGCCCGGCTCGTAAGCCAGGGCCATGAAGCGCTCGATCATCAGCGGATAACGTTCTTTGTCCAGCGTGCGCACGTCATTGAGCAGGCCGTAGCGGAACTCGCCACGCCAGCCGGTGCGTTGCGCGATGCCGGCAAAAAACGGCACCAGCGCCGACTTCAGCGAGTTGGGCAGCAGGATGGCCTGGTCGTACTGGCCGACCAGGGATTTGCCGATGCGCCGACGAGTCGCCAGTTCCAGCACGCCGTGGCCGAGCGGGAAGCTCAAGGCCCGCCGCACTTGCGGCATGCGCTCCAGGATCGGCCGGCTCCACTCGGGGGCCAGCACGTCGATCTCGCATTGAGGATGGCGCTGTTTCAGACACTGGAAGAGTGTCTGCGCCATCACCATGTCACCGACCCAACTGGGCCCAACGATCAGAATATTCATGTGGTTTCCAAAAACGAACCGGGGAGGCTTACGCCTCCCCGCCTCGAGAATCCAGCCCTGCGGCATTCACCGCCAGCTCATTGTGGACGAGCCGCAACCTGGCTCGCCGGATACATTTGTGGCAACGCAGCGCACGCTGCCTAGCTTAGCCCCAGCTCGCGCCAAATCCGCAATACCTCCCGTCGCTCGCTGGCGAACTGGTCGCCAGCGATGACCCCGGCCTCGTTCTGCAAGGCCTGGCGGTGAGCCGCGGAGCGGTAGGCCTTATAGACCTCACGCAACAGACTGGCATCGGTCGCGGGCATCAGCCCGACTTCCTCCAGACCCTCCAGAATGCGGATATTGTCGGTGTAGCGCAGCAATGACGGGTGCTCTTGCGACCACGCCAGGGCCGCGTATTGCACCATAAATTCGATGTCGACGATACCACCGGCGTCCTGCTTGAGGTCGAACGGCGCCGTGGCCTCGAAGGCATTTGCCGCGGTTCCGGCAGCCGTCGCCCTGGTCCCCAGGTTGTCGCGCATCTTGGCCCGCATCTCGCTGACCTCCTGCTGCAACTTGGGCAGGTCACGGGCACGACCCAGCACCGCCGCCCGCACTTTCTCGAAGGCCTGGCCGACATCCTGGCTACCCACCAGCACCCGGGCGCGCACCAGCGCCTGATGCTCCCAGGTCCAGGCCTCGTTCTCCTGATAACGGGCGAAAGCCCCCAACGAACTCACCAGCAAGCCCGACGCCCCGGACGGCCGCAGACGCATGTCCACTTCGTACAGCTGGCCGGAGTTGGTCTGGGTGGTCAGCAGGTGAATGATCCGCTGGCCCAGGCGGGTGAAGAACTGCGCGCCGTCGATCGGTTTCGGCCCATCGGTTTCCGCCTGCGGATCGCCGTCATGGATAAACACCAGGTCCAGGTCGGAACCATGCCCGAGTTCCAGGCCGCCGACTTTCCCGTAACCGACAATAATGAAGCCGGGATCGCACAAGGTGCCATCGGTGCGCTGCGGAGCGCCGTATTTGGCCACGGTCTGGCGCCAGGCCAGGGCCAGCACCTGTTCGAGGATCGCCTCGGCCAGCCAGGTCAGGTAATCGCTGACCTTCATCAGTGGCAGGCTGCCGGCGATTTCCGAGGCTGCCACCCGCAGGCGGTGAGCCAGCTTGAAGTGGCGCAGCGCTTCCATCTGCTGCTCCAGGTCGTCCTCGGGGATGCGCGTCAGGCGTTCGCGCAGCTCGGCGGCCAGCTCCGGCGCCAGTGGCGGCTTGAACAGCCGGCCTTCGTTGAGCAATTCATCGAGCAGCAGCGGGAAGCGAGTGATCTGTTCGGCGATCCACGGGCTGGCGGCACACAGGGTCAGCAGGCGGCGCAAGGCCCCGGGATTCTCGGTGAGCAGCACCAAGTAGGCGGAACGCCGCGCTACCGCCTCGACCAGCGGCAACACCCGCTCCAGCACCAGGTCCGGATCGGCATGCTCTACCGCCTGGGCCAGCAGGCGGGGAATAAAGGCGTCGAGACGCTCGCGCCCCAAACGCTGCATGGCCCGCAATTGCGGGCTGCCACGCAGGCCGGCCAGCGCCCTGAGCGCCTTGGGCGAGTCATTGAAACCGCCTTCCTGCAACTGCCGGCAGGCGGCTTCTTCGTCCTGGGCTTCTTCCCAGAGCGGCAGCCATTCACCGCCGACCACCACTTCGCATTCGCTGCCTTCGTCTTCATCCGGGTCGGCGATCACCTGACGGAAGTGCCATTCCACCCGACCGCGCCAATACATCAGTCGCTCATGGAACGCCGCCCAGTCGGTAAAACCCAGCATGAAGGCAATACGCGCCTGGTCCTGTGGATTGTCCGGCAGCATCTGCGTCTGCCGGTCGGCGATCGCCTGGATCGCGTGCTCGGTGTAACGCAGGAATTCGTAACCTTCACGCAGCTCGGCGATCACCGCGGGCGGCAGGTAACCCTGCCCCTCCAGGGTGGTCAGCACCTTTAATAGAGGACGCTGCTGCAGGCTCAGGTCGCGCCCGCCGTGGATCAGCTGGAAAGCCTGGGCGATGAACTCGACTTCACGAATCCCGCCGGAGCCCAGCTTGATATTGTCGGCCATGCCCTTGCGCCGCACTTCCTGCTGGATCAGCTGCTTCATGGTGCGCAGCGCTTCGATCGCCGAGAAGTCCAGGTAACGCCGATAGACAAAGGGCCGCAGCATGTCGAGCAACTGCGCGCCGGCGATCTGGTCACCCGCCACCACCCGCGCCTTGATCATCGCGTAGCGCTCCCAGTCGCGGCCCTGATCCTGGTAGTACTGCTCCAGCGCATTGAAGCTCAGCACCAGGGCGCCCGCCGAACCGTAGGGCCGCAGGCGCATGTCGACGCGGAACACGAAACCGTCGACGGTCATCGGGTCCAGCGCCTTGATCAGGCGCTGCCCCAGGCGGATGAAAAACTCCTGGTTATCCAGCGCACGCTTCACGCCCACGGTCTCCCCGCCTTCGGGGTAGGCGAAGATCAGGTCGATGTCGGACGACAGGTTCAGCTCGACGGCGCCCAGCTTGCCCATGCCGAGGATGACCATCTGCTGCGGCTCGCCGCTGCGCCGGCCGGTGGGAACACCAAACTGCTCGCAGTGGCGCTGGTACAACCATTGATAGGCCTGGTCGATGCAGGCGTCGGCCATGTCCGAGAGGTCGCGACAGGTCTGCACCAGATCCGCCTGGCGTGTCAGGTCGCGCCAGATGATCCGCACCTGATGACGATTGCGCTGACGCCGCAGCACCCGCCCCAGCTCGTCTTCGCTGGTGGCCTGCTGCACCGCCGCGGCGATCTGCGCGCATAGCTCGCCCGGGCCGAAGCCGCGGTCGAGCTCACCGCCGCGCACCAGCTCCAGCAACATCAAAGGGTCACGAAGGCTCTGTTCAATGAAAAAGTCGCTGGCGGCGCTCACCCGGGCGAACTCGGCCCAGCGCTCGGGGGTCCAGGCGGCGAGCCCGTGATCGTCGTCCAGGGTCGACACGGCACTACGGAACGACTGCTCCGCACGGCTGACAAAAGGCAGGAGAGTCGCTGGGAGTTCGGCAAGCGCGGGCAGGCTCATGGGCTATCCTTGATCGGCGTAGAAAGGGGCGGTCGGGGCAAATTCTGCGGGCGCGGCCCTTGAAGGACTGTCGAACAAAAGTTAGAAATAGCTGAATTTTTTATTATTTTGGCAGCCAGCATCAAATTCTTACCCATTGGTGTTGGAAATCGACCAACAGTAACGATTATTCTCACAACGCAGCAGGAGGCCACAAGCCAATCTTCTGTAGTTTTACTACTCGTCTATACATTCGAAAGGCTGAAATGGCCGACGATTTGTAGTAAAACTACACGCCGCCGTATCAACCTCCGGCAATCCAAGAATTTTATCGTCTGCCCACAAGGCCAGTCGCAAACTCAGGCAACCGATTCTGGAAGCCTTTCCGCCCTGGAGCAAGCCATGCAAGACCTCGATCCCGTCGAAACCCAGGAATGGCTGGACGCCCTGGAATCGGTTCTCGACAAAGAAGGCGAAGACCGTGCTCACTACCTGATGACCCGTATGGGCGAACTCGCGACCCGCAGCGGCTCGCAACTGCCCTACGCCATCACCACGCCGTACCGCAACACGATTCCCGTCACCCACGAAGCACGCATGCCTGGCGACCTGTTCATGGAACGCCGCATTCGCTCGCTGGTACGTTGGAACGCGTTGGCCATGGTCATGCGTACGAACCTGAAAGATTCTGACCTGGGCGGTCACATCTCCAGCTTCGCTTCCAGTGCGACGCTGTATGACATCGGCTTCAACTACTTCTTCCAGGCGCCAACCGAAGAACATGGCGGCGACCTGATCTACTTCCAGGGCCACGCCTCCCCTGGCGTCTACGCTCGCGCTTTCATGGAAGGCCGCATCAGCGAAGACCAGATGAACAACTTCCGTCAGGAAGTGGATGGCAACGGCCTGTCCTCCTACCCGCACCCATGGCTGATGCCTGATTTCTGGCAGTTCCCGACCGTCTCCATGGGTCTGGGTCCGATCCAGGCGATCTACCAGGCGCGCTTCATGAAGTACCTGGAAGCCCGCGGTTTCATCCAGCCGGGCAAGCAGAAAGTCTGGTGCTTCATGGGCGACGGCGAGTGCGACGAGCCGGAATCCCTGGGCGCGATCTCCCTGGCCGGCCGCGAGAAGCTGGACAACCTGATCTTCGTCATCAACTGCAACCTGCAGCGCCTCGACGGCCCGGTTCGCGGCAACGGCAAGATCATCCAGGAACTCGAAGGCGTATTCCGTGGCGCCCAGTGGAATGTGAACAAGGTCATCTGGGGCCGTTTCTGGGACCCACTGCTGGCCAAGGACACCGACGGCATCCTGCAACGCCGCATGGACGAAGTCATCGACGGCGAGTACCAGAACTACAAGGCCAAAGACGGCGCCTTCGTACGTGAGCACTTCTTCAACACGCCAGAACTCAAGGCGATGGTCGAAGACCTGTCCGACGACGAAATCTGGAAACTCAACCGTGGCGGCCACGACCCGTACAAGGTCTATGCGGCCTACCACGAAGCGGTCAACCACAAAGAGCAACCGACCGTCATCCTGGCCAAGACCATCAAGGGTTATGGCACCGGCGCCGGCGAAGCGAAGAACACCGCGCACAACACCAAGAAAGTCGATGTCGACAGCCTGAAGTTGTTCCGCGACCGCTTCGACATTCCGGTCAAGGACGAAGAGATCGAAAACCTGCCGTTCTTCAAGCCGGAAGAAGGCAGTGCCGAAGCCCGCTACCTGAGCGAGCGTCGTGCCGCGCTGGGCGGTTTCGTGCCTCAGCGTCGCGCCAAGAGCTTCAACATCCCGACCCCGCCACTGGATACCCTCAAGGCCATCCTCGACGGTTCGGGCGACCGCGAAATTTCCACCACCATGGCCTTCGTGCGGATCCTCGCGCAGTTGGTCAAGGACAAGGAAATCGGCCAGCGCATCGTGCCGATCATCCCCGACGAAGCCCGTACCTTCGGTATGGAAGGCATGTTCCGTCAGTTGGGCATCTACTCGTCCGTCGGCCAGCTCTACGAGCCAGTCGATAAAGACCAGGTGATGTTCTACCGCGAAGACAAGAAGGGCCAGATCCTCGAGGAAGGCATCAACGAAGCGGGCGCCATGAGCTCCTTCATCGCGGCCGGTACTTCGTACTCCAGCCACAACCAGCCGATGCTGCCGTTCTACATCTTCTATTCGATGTTCGGCTTCCAGCGTATCGGCGACCTGGCCTGGGCCGCTGGCGACAGCCGTACCCGTGGTTTCCTGATCGGCGGTACTGCCGGCCGTACCACCCTCAACGGTGAAGGCCTGCAGCACGAAGACGGTCACAGCCACATGCTGGCGGGCACCATCCCGAACTGCCGCACCTTCGATCCGACCTATGGCTACGAGCTGGCGGTGATCATCCAGGACGGCATGAAGAAGATGACCGAAGAGCAACAGGACGTCTTCTACTACATCACCGTGATGAACGAGTCCTACCAGCAGCCAGCCATGCCGGCCGGTGTCGAGGAAGGCATCATCAAGGGCATGTACCTGCTCGAGGAAGACACCCGCGAAGCGGCGCACCACGTACAGCTGATGGGCTCCGGCACCATCCTGCGCGAAGTCCGTGAAGCGGCGAAGATCCTGCGTGAAGAATTCAACGTGGGCGCGGACGTCTGGAGCGTTACCAGCTTCAACGAACTGCGTCGCGATGGCCTGGCAGTCGAGCGCAGCAACCGTCTGCACCCGGGCCAGAAGCCTAAGCTGAGCTATGTCGAAGAGTGCCTGAGCGGCCGCAAGGGCCCGGTCATCGCCTCTACCGACTACATGAAGCTGTTCGCCGAACAGATTCGTCAGTGGGTCCCGTCCAAGGAATTCAAAGTCCTGGGCACCGACGGTTTCGGCCGCAGTGACAGCCGCAAGAAGCTGCGTCACTTCTTCGAAGTCGACCGTCATTTCGTGGTGTTGGCAGCCCTGGAAGCCTTGGCTGACCGTGGTGACATCGAACCTAAGGTCGTGGCCGAGGCCATCACCAAGTTCGGTATCAACCCGGAAAAACGCAACCCACTGGACTGCTGAGGAGATTTTTTGTGAGCGAACTCATTCGCGTACCTGACATCGGCAGCGGTGAAGGTGAAGTAATCGAACTGTTTGTGAAGGTCGGCGACCGTATCGAAGCCGACCAGAGCATCCTGACGCTGGAATCGGACAAGGCGAGTATGGAAGTTCCGGCACCCAAAGCCGGCGTCATCAAGAGCCTGAAAGTGAAGCTGGGCGATCGCCTGAAAGAAGGCGACGAGCTGCTGGAACTGGAAGTCGAGGGTGCCGCGCAAGCGGCTCCTGCGCCTGCGCCTGCCGCTGCACCGGCTGCCAAAGCCGAGGCCAAACCGGCTGCCGCGCCAGCTGCTCCTGCTGCCGCTTCGGTTCAGCAAGTGCACGTGCCGGACATCGGTTCGTCGGGCAAGGCCCAGATCATCGAGATCCAGGTCAAGGTCGGCGACAAGGTCGAGGCTGATCAATCGTTGATCACCCTGGAATCCGACAAGGCCAGCATGGAAATCCCGTCGCCTGCCGCTGGCGTGGTCAAGGCCATCAGCGTCAAGCTCAACGACGAAGTCGGCACCGGCGACCTGATCCTGGATCTGGAAGTGGCAGGTGCTGCGGCCCCTGCTGCGGCTGCTCCGGCCCAGGCGGCTGCTCCGGCACCTGCCGCTGCGCCTGCTCCTGCAGCAGCTCCGGCTGCCCCAGTGGCCGACAGCGTCCAGGACATCCACGTCCCTGACATCGGTTCGGCCGGCAAGGCCAAGATCATCGAAGTGCTGGTCAAGGCTGGCGACAGCGTTGAAGCCGACCAGTCGCTGATCACCCTGGAATCCGACAAGGCCAGCATGGAAATCCCATCGCCTGCCGCCGGCATCGTGGAAAGCGTTGCTATCAAGCTGGACGACGAAGTCGGCACCGGCGACCTGATCCTCAAGCTGAAAGTCAAAGGCGCGGCACCTGCTGCTGCCCCGGCTCCAGCTGCCGCGGCTGCGCCAAGCGCTCCGGCACCTGCCGCTGCTGCTCCGGCTGCCGCTGCACCTGCTGCCGCACCGGCCGCTGCACCTGCCAAGCCTGGCGCCAAAGTTCACGCAGGTCCTGCAGTGCGCCAACTGGCCCGCGAGTTCGGCGTCGAGCTGAGCGCTGTTGGCGCCAGCGGTCCGCACGGTCGCATCCTCAAGGAAGACGTGCAGGTTTACGTCAAAGCGATGATGCAAAAGGCCAAGGAAGCGCCAGCTGCTGGCGGCGCAACCGGTGGCGCGGGCATCCCGCCGATTCCGGTGGTGGACTTCAGCCGCTTCGGCGAGATCGAAGAAGTGCCGATGACCCGCCTGATGCAGGCTGGCGCATCGAACCTGCATCGCAGCTGGCTGAACGTGCCTCACGTCACCCAGTTCGACTCGGCCGATATCACCGAGCTGGAAGCCTTCCGGATCGCCCAGAAAGCCGTTGCAGAGAAGGCCGGCGTCAAGCTGACCATCCTGCCGCTACTGCTGAAATCCTGCGCGCACCTGCTCAAGGAACTGCCGGACTTCAACAGTTCGCTGGCGCCTAGCGGTAAAGCGATCATCCGCAAGAAGTACGTGAACATCGGCTTCGCGGTCGACACCCCGGATGGCCTGCTGGTACCGGTGATCAAGAACGTCGATCAGAAGAGCCTACTGCAACTGGCTGCCGAAGCTGCTTCCCTGGCTGAAAAGGCCCGGACCAAGAAGCTCTCGGCGGACGACATGCAGGGCGCCTGCTTCACCATCTCCAGCCTCGGTCACATTGGCGGCACCGGCTTCACGCCGATCGTCAACGCACCGGAAGTGGCGATCCTCGGCGTTTCCAAGGCCACCATCCAGCCAGTCTGGGACGGCAAAGCCTTCCAGCCGAAGCTGATGCTGCCGCTGTCGCTGTCCTACGATCACCGCGTGATCAACGGCGCCGCTGCCGCACGCTTCACCAAACGTCTGAGCGATCTGCTGGCGGATATCCGCACCATCCTGCTGTAAGACTCGGCCGGCTTCCCTGTCATGGGGAAGCCGGCCGTTGCACCCTTTTCGAGCGCCACGCTCGTACCTCAACCCCGTCGATTTGGCGGGGCTTTTTTTTGCCGAAAAATCGCTGTAACCAGCCGCCAAAGCCCGGTAAAACACCAGGAAAGATTAGCTTTCAGAAATCTTCCGTTCTGCCGATAGATTCTTATAGCACTTAGCCTTCATCTCACTTGTCAGTCAGTGCCGCATGATGCAACCTTGCCGCAGGCAACAGTAAAGAGGGCGCGAGCCCGGCGCGATCAGCATTTACCAAGCGAGTTTCCCCATGAAAAGCCAACCCGATGCCGCCAGCCGTATGGTGGCCGAGGTAGTGACGCAGTTGCCCGTGCCCTCGCGGCTCGGCATGCTGCGTTTCGAACGGCTGAATGAAGCGAGCTGGGCCCTACTGTTTCTCGATCCAAACTGTGAACGCCAATTCGGCCTGCCCGCCGTCGAGCTCTGCGCCCTGGTCGGCTCGCCCTATGCCAGCCTGATGGAACCGGAAGCCCGTTATCAGCTGCACGATGCGATCCAGCAGCAACTGACCCACAGCCCGCATTACCTGATTCGCTACACCCTGCACACCGCCAAAGGCTCACTCAGCCTGCTGGAACTCGGCGAAGCCTACAAACAACACAATCGACACCTGCTGCGTGGCTATTTTCTGGTGGTCGACGGCCTGCTCGACAACGATCAGCCGCTCTCCGCGCCCGACCTGGAAACCCAGAACAGTCGCCTGCAAATCGCCCTGGAACTCAATCAGCGCGCCCAGCAGGAACAACTCCAGCACCTCGAACGGGTGCGCGCCCAGCAAGACCTGATCCTGCTCCTGGCCCGCCAGCGCTATAGCGCCAACAACTCCCTGCTGGAAGCCGCCGAGCTGATCACCCGCAGCGCCTGCAACATCTACGAGATCGACTACGCCAGTATCTGGAACCTCGAAGGCCAGATGCTGGTGCCCATCTGCGTGTATCACCGCGACCTGCAGGAATACATCCTGCCGGAGACGATCGACGCCAGCGACTTCCCCGACTACCTCGAAGCCCTGCACACCAGCCGGGCCATCGATGCGCACAATGCCATGCGCGACCCGCGCACCCGGGAAATGGCCGAGAGCCTGCGCCCGCGCAATATCAACGCCATGCTCGACGCCAGTATCCGCATCGACGGCCAGGTGGTCGGCGTGCTGTGCCTGGAACAAGTGGGTAACACCCGCGCCTGGCAATCCGATGAAATCGCCTTTGCCGGCGAGCTGGCCGACCAGTTCGCCCAGGTCATCAACAACCACAACCGCCGTACCGCCACCAGCGCCCTGCACCTGTTCCAGCGCGCGGTCGAGCAAAGCGCCAATGCCTTTCTGCTGGTCAATTGCGACGGCGTGGTGGAGTACGTCAACCCGAGCTTCACTGCAATCACCCAGTACAGCACCGAGGAAGTCCACGGCCATCGGCTGGCGGAACTGCCGGCGCTGGAGAACCTCAGCGAACTGCTGTTCGACGCGCCCTCCAGCCTGGCCAAGAGCAACAGCTGGCAGGGCGAGTTCAAGAGCCGGCGCAAGAACCTGGAGCCGTACTGGGGCCAGCTGTCGATCTCCAAGGTCTATGGCGACAACCGCGAACTGACCCACTACATAGGCATCTACGAAGACATCACCCAGACCAAGCTGGCCCAGCAACGCATCGAGCGCCTGGCCTACACCGACAACCTGACCAACCTGGGCAACCGCCCCGCCTTCATCCGCAACCTCGACGAACGCTTCGCCCGCGACAGCGACAGCCCCATCAGCCTGCTGCTGGTGGACATCGACAACTTCAAGCGGATCAACGACAGCCTCGGCCACCAGACCGGCGACAAGCTGCTGATCAGCCTGGCCCGGCGCCTGCGTAACAGCCTGAGCCCGAGCGGCAGCCTGGCGCGCTTCGCCAGTAACGAATTCGCCGTGCTGCTGGACGATACCGACCTGGAGGCCGGCCAACAGATCGCCAGCCAGCTGTTGATGACCCTCGACAAGCCGATGTTCGTCGACAACCAACTCATCAGCGTCACCGGCTCCGTGGGCCTGGCCTGCGCACCGCTGCACGGCCGCGACCCGCAGACCCTGATGCGCAACGCCGGCCTGGCGCTGCACAAGGCCAAGGCCAACGGCAAACATCAGGTGCAGGTATTTACCGAGGCCCTGAACGCCGAAGCCAGCTACAAGCTGTTCGTGGAAAACAACCTGCGCCGCGCCCTGACCCAGAACGAGCTGGACGTGTTCTACCAGCCCAAGCTGTGCCTGCGCAGCGGACGCCTGCTGGGCCTGGAGGCGCTGCTGCGCTGGAACCATCCGGAAAAGGGCATGATCCGCCCGGACCAGTTCATCAGCGTCGCCGAAGAGACCGGCCTGATCATCCCGATCGGCAAATGGATCGCGCGCCAGGCCTGTCGCATGAGCAAGCAGCTCACCGCCGCTGGCCTGGGCAATCTGCAGGTGGCGATCAACCTGTCGCCCAAGCAGTTTTCCGACCCGGACCTGGTGGCCTCCATCGCCAGCATCCTCAAGGAAGAACAGCTGCCCGCCTCGCTGCTGGAGCTGGAACTGACCGAAGGCCTGCTGCTGGAAGCCACCGAAGACACCCACCAGCAACTCGACCAGCTGAAAAAGCTCGGCCTGACCCTGGCCATGGACGACTTCGGCACCGGCTATTCGTCGCTGAGCTACTTGAAGAAATTCCCGATCGACATCATCAAGATCGATCGCAGCTTCATCCACGAAATCCCCGCCAACCAGGACGACATGGAAATCACCTCGGCGGTGATCGCCATGGCCCACAACCTGAAAATCCAGGTGGTGGCCGAGGGCATCGAAACCGCGGAGCAGCTGTCCTTCCTGCGTCGCCACCGCTGCGATGTCGGCCAGGGCTACCTGTTCGACCGGCCGATCCCCGGCTCGGAGCTGATCGACAAGCTCAAACGTTATCCGCGCGGCCCAATCGCCTGACAGCGCTGTAACACTCGGGCAAACTGCGTGTCTGGTTAATTACTCAATCCCACCCTGACTGAGAGGACTGATCATGGTTCTGCGCTCGGAAATTCTGGTGAACAAAAACGTGCTACCTACCAAAGAACAAGCCCTGCCTGGCCGCGAAACCCCAATGACCGTGCCAGCCGAACACTTCGTCAACGGCAACCCGCTGCTGGGCCCATTCCCGGGCAACGTGGAGTTCGCCATCTTCGGCCTGGGTTGCTTCTGGGGCGCGGAACGCAAGTTCTGGCAGCGCGAGGGCGTGTTCAGCACGTCGGTGGGCTACGCCGGCGGCTTTACCCCGAACCCGACCTACGAAGAAGTCTGCTCGGGCCTGACCGGCCATAGCGAAGTGGTGCTGGTGGTCTACGAGCCGGAGAAAGTCAGCTATCAGGAACTGCTGGCGATGTTCTGGGAACTGCACAACCCGACCCAGGGCATGCGCCAGGGCAACGACATCGGCACCCAGTACCGCTCGGTAATCTATGCCACCAACCCGATCCAACTGGAGCAGGCCAAGGCCAGCGAAAAAGTGTTCCAGGCCGAGCTGACCAAGGCCGGGCTGGGCGCCATCACCACGGAAATCGAAGAAGCCCCGACCTTCTACTACGCCGAGGCCTACCACCAGCAATACCTGGCGAAGAACCCGGAAGGCTACTGCGGGATCGGCGGCACAGGCGTGACCTGCCCGATCTGAAAGCAGCGGCAAGCTGCAAGCTGTCCTGCTTCAGCTTGTAGCTTGCAGCTTGTAGCTTGTAGCTCCCCCCATTATTCGGCGATCAGCCAATCCATCTGCCAGCCGCCCTGGGTCTGGCCCAGTTTCTGCGCCAGCCACGGCAGCAGCTCGCGCAACTCCTCTTCCAGCCCCCACGGCGGGTTGGCAATCGCCAGGCCCGAGCCATTCAGGCTGTTAGGCGTATCCAGCGGATGCACCAGCAGTTCCACACGCAACAGCTTCGGCGCGCCGGTACCGGCCAGGTCCTGGTAAAAGCGGCGCAGCGCCCGCTGATCCTTGACCGGGTACCAGATGGCCGCCACCGTCTGGCGCATCCGGCCGATGGCTTCTTTCAGCGACGCGGCGCAACGCTGCATCTCGTCGAGCTGTTCGAACGGCGGGTCGATCAGCATCACCGCGCGCTTCTCGGCCACCGGCAGCAGCGCCCGCGCCACATGCCAGCCCTCGCCCAGGTGGACCGCCACCCGGCGATCGCCCTTCATGTTTTCCTTGAGCAGCAACCCGTCTTCCGGATGCTTCTCGTTGAGCAGCACCCGGTCCTGGGAACGGGTCAGGCGCCGCGCCAGCTCGGGCGAGCCCGGGTAATAACGCAGTTCGCCATCGGGGTTCATTTTGTGCAGCACCGCCATGTAGTCGGCGGTCAGCGCTGGCAGGTCCTGCTCGCCCCACAGGCGCGCGATGCCTTCCAGGTACTCGCCGGTGCGGTTGGCCTGATCGCCCTGGAGGTCGTACAGGCCGATGCCGGCATGACTGTCGAGGTAGGCGAACGGCTGCTCCTTGCGCGACATCAGGGCGATGAGGCGGGTCAGGGTCAGGTGTTTGAAGACGTCGGCGTGGTTGCCGGCGTGGAAGGCGTGACGATAGTTCATGGTTGCTCCTGCGCAGGGGGCGAAGTTTACCCTGTGCCACGGCCGGCGTCAGGTCGTGTCGGGAGCTTCCACGGCGCAGGCACGCCCATAAAAAAGCCCGCATCCCAGGGAATGCGGGCTTTTCGAATCACTGCAGGGTTAGCGTCTCAGCGACTCCCGATCAGTGGTTGAGCTTGTAGTCTTTCTCGGCGGCCTCGAAACGCTGGACCATGCCGGCGCTCGGCGCGCTCATCTTGCTCACCAGCAGGATGGCCAGGCTGGCGAAGATAAAGCCCGGGATGATTTCGTACAGGCCCAGCACATTGAAGTGCTTCCACAGGATCACGGTCACGGCGCCGACGATGATGCCGGCCAGCGCGCCGTCGCGAGTCATGCCTTTCCACAGTACCGAGATCAGCACCACAGGACCGAAGGCCGCGCCGAAACCGGCCCAGGCGTAACTGACCAGGCCCAATACGCGGTTTTCCGGGTTGGCGGCCATGGCGATGGCGACCAGGGCAACCAGCAGCACCATGGCGCGACCGACCCACACCAGCTCCAGCTGGGAAGCATGTTTACGCAGGAAAGCTTTGTAGAAGTCTTCGGTCAGGGCACTGGAGCACACCAGCAACTGGCAGCTCAGGGTACTCATCACCGCCGCCAGGATGGCCGACAGCAGCACACCGGCGATCCATGGGTTGAACAGCAGCTTGGCCAGTTCGATGAACACACGCTCGTGGTTCTCGGTCACGGGACCGGCCACTTCCGGGTGCGCCGAGAAGTAGGCGATACCGAAGAAGCCCACGGCCACGGTGCCGCCCAGGCACAGGATCATCCAGGTCATGGAGATGCGACGTGCGTTGGCGATCGACTTGACCGAATCCGCGGCCATGAAGCGCGCCAGGATGTGCGGCTGGCCGAAGTAGCCCAGGCCCCAGCCCATCAGCGAGATGATGCCGATGAAGGTGGTGTTTTTCAGCATGTCGAAGTTGCTTGGGTCCTGGGCTTCGATCGCCAGGAAGGTGGTGTCGACGCCGCCGGTGGCCAGCAGCACGATAATCGGCGTCAGCAGCAGGGCGAAGATCATCAGGGTGGCTTGTACGGTGTCGGTCCAGCTCACCGCCAGGAAACCACCGACGAAGGTGTAGGCGATGGTCGCCGCGGCACCGGCCCACAGGGCGGTCTCGTAAGGCATGCCGAAGGTGCTTTCGAACAGACGGGCACCGGCGACGATGCCGGAAGCGCAGTAAATGGTGAAGAACACCAGGATCACGATCGCGGAGATGATCCGCAGCAGCCCGCTCTTGTCCTCGAAGCGGCTGGAGAAATAGTCCGGCAGCGTCAATGCATCGCCGTTGTGTTCGGTTTGTACTCGCAGACGACCGGCGACGAACAGCCAGTTCAGGTAGGCACCGACGATCAGGCCGATGGCGATCCAGCTCTCGGACAGGCCGGACATGTAGATGGCGCCCGGCAGGCCCATCAGCAACCAGCCGCTCATGTCGGAAGCACCAGCGGAAAGCGCGGTCACCACGCTACCCAGGCTGCGGCCACCGAGGATGTAGTCAGAAAGGTTGTTGGTAGAGCGATAGGCCATGAAGCCGATCAGCACCATAGCTGCGATGTAGATCACGAACGTGATCAAGGTTGGATTGCTTGCACTCATTGAGTTACGCCCTGGCTTTGTTTTTATGTAGCGGCGGTCAGCACCACCGCTCTCAAACGACTACGTTTGAGAGACGGTTGGGTACTCCGCGCATTTATGACTGATGTTTCCCCAGGAAAGCCATCAGCCGATGAACCGGTCGCGAGGGCCGGTTGCACCTTGGGCGCGAATGCTATTCAACAACTCAAAGAAGGTGCAACCTGTTTCGCGAGAATAAGTTGCACCCAAGCGATTTTTCCGGCGAACGCCCCGTTTTTGCTCCTTTTTGGAGCAAAAACACATCGCGACAGAATTAAAAGCACCAAGCGGAAGCGCCGCCCAGGGACCGGAAATTAATTCCTGATGAGCTGCCTATTATTCCGATAAAAAACAGGTTGCACCCGGTTGCACCTCTCTCGGCTCACGGCTAATCTTGCCGCCAGCTGATGCCACGCAACCGTGGTAAACATGAGGATAAAAATATGGCTACCACCACCCTTGGGGTCAAACTCGACGACCCGACCCGCGAACGCCTGAAGGCTGCCGCAACCTCGATCGATCGCACGCCGCACTGGCTGATCAAGCAGGCAATTTTCAATTACCTGGAAAAACTCGAGGGTGGTGCAACCCTGACCGAGCTGAGCGGTTCGACCCGCACCGACGGCGATGACGCTGGCGAAGTGCAGACCGACCACGCTCACCAGTGCTTCCTCGAATTCGCCGAAAGCATCCTGCCGCAATCGGTGCTGCGCGCCTCGATCACCGCCGCCTACCGCCGCCCGGAACCGGAAGTGGTGCCGATGCTGCTGGAACAGGCGCGCCTGCCGGCCACCATGGCCGAAGCCACTAACAAGCTGGCCGCGACCATCGCCGAAAAACTGCGCAACCAGAAGAGCGCCGGCGGCCGTGCCGGTATCGTCCAGGGCCTGCTGCAGGAATTCTCCCTGTCGTCCCAGGAAGGCGTGGCCCTGATGTGCCTGGCCGAAGCCCTGCTGCGGATTCCGGACAAAGGCACCCGTGACGCGCTGATCCGCGACAAGATCAGCACCGGTAACTGGCAGCCGCACCTGGGCAACAGCCCGTCGCTGTTCGTCAACGCCGCCACCTGGGGCCTGCTGCTGACCGGCAAGCTGGTCGCCACCCATAACGAAGCCGGCCTGACCTCGTCCCTGAGCCGCATCATCGGCAAGAGCGGCGAACCGATGATCCGCAAGGGCGTCGACATGGCCATGCGCCTGATGGGCGAGCAGTTCGTCACCGGCGAAACCATCGCCGAAGCCCTGGCCAATGCGAGCAAGTTCGAAGCCAAGGGCTTCCGTTACTCCTACGACATGCTTGGCGAAGCAGCACTGACCGAGCACGACGCGCAGAAATACCTGGCGTCCTACGAGCAGGCCATCCATTCGATCGGCAAGGCGTCCCACGGTCGTGGCATCTATGAAGGCCCGGGCATCTCGATCAAGCTCTCGGCCCTGCACCCTCGCTACAGCCGCGCCCAGTACGAGCGCGTGATGGACGAGCTGTACCCGCGCCTGCTGTCGCTGACCCTGCTGGCCAAGCAATACGACATCGGCCTGAACATCGACGCCGAAGAAGCCGACCGCCTGGAGCTGTCGCTGGATCTGCTCGAGCGCCTGTGCTTCGAACCGCAGCTGACCGGCTGGAACGGCATCGGCTTCGTGATCCAGGCCTACCAGAAGCGCTGCCCGTACGTGATCGACTATGTGATCGACCTGGCGCGCCGCAGCCGTCACCGCCTGATGATCCGCCTGGTGAAAGGCGCCTACTGGGACAGCGAGATCAAGCGCGCCCAGGTCGAAGGCCTGGAAGGCTATCCCGTCTACACCCGCAAGGTGTACACCGACGTGTCCTATATCGCCTGCGCCCGCAAGCTGCTGTCGGTACCGGAAGTCATCTACCCGCAGTTCGCCACCCACAACGCCCACACCCTGTCGGCCATCTACCACATCGCCGGTCAGAACTATTACCCGGGCCAGTACGAGTTCCAGTGCCTGCACGGTATGGGCGAACCGCTGTACGAACAGGTGGTAGGCAAGGTTGCCGATGGCAAGCTGAACCGTCCGTGCCGCGTGTACGCCCCGGTCGGCACCCACGAAACCCTGCTGGCCTACCTGGTCCGCCGCCTGCTGGAAAACGGCGCCAACACCTCGTTCGTCAACCGCATCGCCGACCAGTCGATCTCCATCCAGGAACTGGTGGCCGATCCGGTCAGCCAGATCGAGCAGATGGCGACCCTGGAAGGCGGCTTCGGCCTGCCGCATCCGCGCATTCCATTGCCGCGCGACCTGTACGGCAGCGAGCGCGCCAACTCCGCCGGCATCGACATGGCCAACGAACACCGCCTGGCGTCGTTGTCCTGCGCCCTGCTGGCCACCGCCCACAACCACTGGAAAGCCGCGCCGATGCTCGGTTGCGCTTCCAGCAGCGAAACCCCGGCGCCGGTCTTGAACCCGTCCGATCACCGCGATGTGGTCGGCCACGTACAGGAAGCCACGGTCGAAGACGTCGACAACGCCATCCAGTGCGCGCTGAACGCCGCGCCGATCTGGCAGGCCACGCCACCGGCCGAGCGCGCCGCGATCCTCGAACGCGCCGCCGACCTGATGGAAGGCGAGATCCAGCCGCTGATGGGCCTGCTGGCCCGCGAAGCCGGCAAGACTTTCGCCAACGCCATCGCCGAAGTGCGTGAAGCCGTGGACTTCCTGCGCTACTACGCGGTACAGGCTCGCAACGATTTCAGCAACGACGCGCACCGCCCACTGGGCCCGGTGGTCTGCATCAGCCCGTGGAACTTCCCGCTGGCGATCTTCAGCGGCCAGGTCGCCGCCGCCCTGGCCGCCGGTAACCCGGTACTGGCCAAGCCGGCCGAACAGACGCCACTGGTCGCTGCGCAGGCCGTGCGCCTGATGCTCGAAGCCGGCATTCCGGAAGGCGTGCTGCAACTGCTGCCGGGCCGTGGCGAAACCGTCGGTGCCCGTCTGGTCGGCGACGATCGGGTCAAGGGTGTGATGTTCACTGGCTCCACCGAAGTCGCGCGCCTGCTGCAACGCAACGTCGCCGGCCGCCTGGACGCCCAGGGCCGGCCGATCCCGCTGATCGCCGAAACCGGTGGCCAGAACGCGATGATCGTCGACTCCTCGGCCCTGACCGAACAAGTGGTGATCGACGTCGTCTCCTCGGCCTTCGACAGCGCCGGCCAGCGTTGCTCGGCCCTGCGCGTGCTGTGCCTGCAGGAAGACTCCGCCGACCGCGTGATCGAAATGCTCAAGGGCGCCATGGCGGAAAGTCGCCTGGGCAACCCGGAGCGCCTGTCCGTGGACATCGGCCCGGTGATCGACGCCGAAGCCAAGGCTGGCATCGAGAAACACATCCAGGCCATGCGCGACAAAGGTCGCAACGTGTATCAGGTGGCGATCGCCGATGGCGAAGAGGTCAAGCGCGGCACCTTCGTGATGCCGACTTTGATCGAGCTGGAAAGCTTCGACGAGCTGCAACGGGAGATCTTCGGCCCGGTGCTGCACGTGGTGCGCTACAAGCGCAAGGACATCGACCAGCTGATCGCGCAGATCAACGCTTCCGGCTACGGCCTGACCCTGGGCGTGCACACCCGCATCGACGAGACCATCGCCAAGGTGATCGACAACGTCAACGCCGGTAACGTCTACGTCAACCGCAACATCGTCGGTGCCGTGGTCGGCGTGCAGCCATTCGGCGGCGAAGGCCTGTCGGGCACTGGCCCGAAAGCCGGCGGCCCGCTGTACCTGTACCGCCTGCTGTCGACCCGTCCGACCGACGCCATCGAGCAGTCGTTCGCCCGTGGCGATGCCCTGAACGCCCCGGACGTGCGCCTGCGTGATGCCATGAGCAAGCCGCTGAACGCCCTGCAAGCCTGGGCCGACAGCAACAAGCTGGCGGACCTCAGCGCCCTGTGCGTACAGTTCGCGGCGCAGTCGCAGAGCGGTGTCACCCGCGTGCTGGCGGGCCCGACCGGCGAACGCAACAGCTATGCCATCCTGCCGCGTGAACACGTGCTGTGCCTGGCGGAAGTCGAAGGCGACCTGCTGACTCAACTGGCTGCGGTCCTGGCCGTGGGTGGTTCGGCGGTCTGGCCGGAAGGCGAACCGGGCAAGGCGCTCTACGCCCGCCTGCCTGCGGAGGTGCAAGCGCGCATCCAGCGCGTGGCCGACTGGACCAAGGACGACGTGGTGTTCGATGCGGTCCTGCATCACGGCGACTCCGACCAGCTGCGCGCGGTCTGCCAGCAAGTGGCCAAGCGTGCCGGCGCCATCGTCGGGGTTCACGGCCTGTCGCAAGGCGAAACCTCGATTGCCCTGGAACGCCTGGTGATCGAGCGCGCCTTGAGCGTCAACACCGCGGCGGCCGGCGGTAACGCCAGCCTGATGACCATCGGCTGAAGCCGATAGTCAGCGGCATGAAAAAGGGCGCCCTCACCGGCGCCCTTTTTTTTCCCGATGCAATCCCTGTAGCCGCTGCCGCAGGCTGCGATAAGTCCCGCAGGGACTTCGGCGACAATGAAATCGCTACGGCCGTTCCGACCGATCGCAGCCTTCGGCAGCGGCTACAGGGGCTGTGCCTGTTTGGCATCTTTATCACCCGCATCAATCTTGCTGTTCAGCGTTTATTCACCCGCCTAGACTCGGCGCATTCCCTATAAAGCAGGTAGGCCGCCATGTCCGAGACGTTGCTCAGTTCCCGCAATCTGGCTTTCGAGCTGTATGAAGTCCTCGATGCCGAGGGCCTGACCCAGCGCGAGCGATTCGCCGAGCACAACCGGGAAACCTTCGACGCCGCCCTCGGCACCGCGCGCAGCATCGCCGAGAAATTCTTTGCCCCGCACAACCGCAAGGGCGACGAAAACGAGCCGCGTTATGAAGACGGCAAGGCGATCCTGATTCCGGAAGTCAAACCCGCGGTCGATGCCTTTCTCGAAGCCGGCTTCCTCAACGCCGCGCGCAGCTTCGAGGCCGGCGGCATGCAGTTGCCGACGCTGTTGTCCCAAGCCTGCTTCGCGCACTTCCAGGCGGCCAACGCAGCCTCCACGTCCTACCCCTTCCTGACCATGGGCGCGGCCAACCTGATCGAAAGCTTCGGCACCGACGAGCAAAAGCAGCGCTTCCTGCAGCCGATGATCGACGGGCGCTTCTTCGGCACCATGGCCCTGACCGAACCCCATGCCGGCTCGTCGCTGGCGGATATCCGCACCCGCGCCGAACCGGCGGCGGACGGCACCTACCGGCTCAAGGGCAACAAGATCTTCATCTCCGGCGGCGATCACCCGCTGTCGGAAAACATCGTACACATGGTGCTGGCCAAGCTGCCGGACGCACCGGCCGGGGTGAAAGGCATCTCGCTGTTCATCGTGCCCAAGTTCCTGGTCAACGACGACGGCAGCCTGGGCCCGCGCAACGACGTGCTGCTGGCCGGGCTGTTCCACAAGATGGGCTGGCGCGGCACCACCTCCACGGCGCTGAACTTCGGCGATAACGGGGAGTGTGTCGGCTACCTGGTGGGCAAGCCGCACCACGGCCTGAGCTACATGTTCCAGATGATGAACGAGGCGCGGATCGGCGTCGGCATGGGCGCGGTGATGCTTGGCTACGCCGGCTACCTGTACTCCCTGGAATACGCCCGCGAACGCCCGCAGGGTCGCCTGCCGGACAGCAAGGACCCGACTACTGCGCCGGTGTCGATCATCCAGCACGCCGACGTCAAGCGCATGCTGCTGACCCAGAAGGCCTATGTCGAAGGCGCTTTCGACCTGGGCCTGTACGCCGCGCGGCTGTTCGACGACACCACCACCCTGACCAGCGAAGACCAGCGCAAGCAAGCCCACGAACTGCTGGACCTGCTGACGCCCATCGTCAAATCCTGGCCCTCGGAGTTCTGCCTGAAGGCCAACGAACTGGCGATCCAGATCCTCGGCGGCCATGGCTACACCCGCGAATACCCGGTGGAACAGTACTACCGCGACAACCGCCTGAACCCGATCCATGAAGGCACCCACGGCATCCAGTCACTGGACCTCCTGGGGCGCAAGCTGGCGCAGAACGGCGGCGCGGGCCTGAAGCAACTGATCCGGCTGATCGCCGATACCAGCGAGCGGGCCCAGGCCCACGACGCCCTGACGGCACTGCGCCAACCGCTGGAAAAGCTGGTGGCGCGCCTGCAAGGCGTGACCCTGGGCCTGCTCAGCGACCTCGCCCAGGGCAAGGTCAACAGCAGCCTGGCCAACTCGGCGCTGTACCTGAAAGCCTTCGGTCATACGGTGATCGGCTGGCGCTGGCTGGAACAGGCGATCCGCGCGCAGGAAGGCCTGGCCAAGGGCAGCCCGGCGGATGTGGGTTTCTACAAGGGCAAGCTGCAGGCGGCGCGTTACTTCCTGACCTGGGAAGTGCCGGCCTGTCATCACGAGCTGGCATTGCTGGAGGCGCGGGACGATACCTGCCTGGGCATGCAGGACGAGTGGTTCTGAAGCGCTAAAAGCATCGCGAGCAATCGAGCGCCGCCCGGCTGCTCGCGAAAACAATCAGTCCGACACAACCGCAACGGCGTTGCAGGTTGTGGGTAAACCCATCAGTTCTGGCTGATGGTCTTGGAGATCACTTCGACCGTGGCGCTGACTTGCTCTTGGTAACGGTCGAGCTCCTGCTGATGACGCTTTTGCATCTCGAGCTGCTGGGAGCACAGGTTCATCGCCGCCAACACCAGCAAGCGGTCACCGATCAGCGTCGGGTATTTCTTCTTGGTCTCGGCCAGGGTGGCCTTCAACATCAACGCGGCATCCAGCAGGGTCTGCTCTTCCCCGGCCGGCGCCTTGATCGAGTAGTCCTCGCCGAGAATCGAGACGACTTTTACCCCGTCGGCACCCTGCCTCATGCGCTGACAGGACCGGCGCTGACGCGCTCGACCAGGGCCTGGATGCGGGCCGCGGTGGCGCCTTGTTTCTCTTCCTGTTCCATCAGGCTCAGTTGCAGGCTTTCGTTCTCATCCTTGGCCTGGGCCAGTTCTGCCTTGAGGGTTTCGTTCGTGCCCGACAGCTCCTGGTTCTGTTGCACCAGATCACTGACAAGCTGTTCCAATTGACTTAGGGATGCTTCCAACATTTTGATTTTCCGAGCATTTTTCAAAGGGCGCGTACGATAAAGAAAAGTCACCCTGGATGCCAGATTTTCCCGGCGCAACGCCTTGATTTGCCTGGCGGGTGACCTTGCCTGCGAACTTTAAAGACTGTCATTCCCCCATCTGGTTCCTGACACTTCGTCGCTCATCAGATCTTTCTGAAACTCTCGCTCCTGCTTCAAGAATCCATTTTTCCGCGCGATAGGTCTGGGGAGCCCTATCAACCACCGCGGCATGGATTGCGCATTCTCGAGGTAGATCCCCATGTCTCTTCGCAACATGAACATTGCACCGAGGGCATTTCTCGGCTTTGCATTCATCGGCTGCCTGATGCTGTTCCTGGGCATCTTCGCCCTGAACCAGATGAGCAAGATTCGCGCGGCGACCGTCACCATTTCCACCGACAACATGCCCAGCATCCAGAGCATCGATGAGTTCACCCAGCAGATGCTGCGCCTGCAAGTGCTGTCCTATCGCCTGGTGATCAACCGCGGCCCCGAGGTGCAGGCCAAGACCCGCGAGTCGCTCGAACTCGGCAACCAGCAGATCGAAAAAATCCGCACCACCTATGAAAAGCTGGTCAGCAGCCCGGAGGAAAGCGAGGCCTACGACCACTACCTCAAGCTGCTGGCCGAATACCGCAAGCTCGAAGAGCGCATCAAAGAGCTGTCGCGCAACAACCAGCTGGGTGAGCTGCAAGAGATGCTGAACAACGAGTTGATGAAGAACTCGCAGCAGATCAACAAGGTTCTGAACCTGCTGGTACAGATCAACAGCCAGCGCTCCAAGGCCGCCAACGAGCAGGCCGCCGAGGAATACGCTTCGGCATTCAACCTGGTAGTCGCCCTGCTGATCCTGTCCACCACCCTGACCGTGGTGTTTGCCTGGTTGCTGACCCGCAGCATTACCCAACCCATCGCCAGCGCCTTGCATGCCGCGGAACACATCGCCGAAGGCGACCTCACCCAAAGCATCCGGGTCAACGGGTGCGACGAACCCGGACGCCTGCTGCAGGCCATGGCGAGCATGCAGGAAAAACTGCGCCAGACCCTGTTGCATATTTCCGGCTCCGCCAGCCAGTTGGCTTCCGCCGCGGAAGAACTGAACAGCGTCACCGACGAAAGTGCCCGCGGCCTGACCCAGCAGAACAACGAAATCGAGCAGGCCGCCACCGCCGTGAACGAGATGACCTGCGCCGTCGAAGAAGTCGCGCGCAACGCCGTGAGCACCGCCGAGGCTTCGAACGACGCCACCCAGTCGGCCAGCGAAGGCCGCAACCTGGTGCGCGAGACCGTCAGCGCCATAGAGCTGATGAGCAGCGAAGTGCAGAGTTCGGCCAACAGGATCAGCGAACTGGCCGAGGAATCGCGCGACATCGGCAAGGTGCTGGACGTGATCCGCGGCCTGGCCGACCAGACCAACCTGCTGGCCTTGAACGCCGCGATAGAAGCCGCCCGGGCCGGCGATGCCGGACGCGGGTTCGCCGTGGTCGCCGATGAAGTGCGTGCCCTGGCCCACCGTACCCAGCAGTCCACCAGCGAAATCGAACGCATGATCGGCAGCATCCAGAGCGGCACCGAGCACGCCGTCGAGTCGATGCGCACCAGCACCGAGCGCGCCGACTCGACCCTGAGCATCGCCCGCGGCGCCGGCGGTGCCCTGGACACCATCAACACCGCGGTCAACGAAATCAACGAGCGCAACCTGGTCATCGCCAGCGCCGCCGAGGAACAGGCCCTGGTGGCCCGCGAAGTGGACCGCAACCTGGTGAACATCCGCGACCTGTCGGTGCAATCGGCCACCGGCGCCAACCAGACCAGCGATGCCAGCCACGAGCTGTCACGCCTGGCCGTGGACCTGAACGGCATGGTGGCGCGATTCACCCTGTAATGCCCGGCCAATCGCGCTGATCGCCACCTGCGCCAGCCACTGCGGAACGCCATGAAGTCCGTCGGTGGCCGGCGCCAGGCGACGCTTTTCCGCCGCCTGTAAACAGGCGCAAAAGCTTTTTGACAGCATCGTATTTCAACAGGTTAGAATCGCTGGCACGCAGACTGCATGGTCAGTTTGTGCCCGCCTTTCTGCTTCTGGAGTACTGCCTTTGAATGCGACGACCATCAACAGCCTGTTCTTGATCGGCGCGTTGCTGGTAGGTGCGAGCATTCTGGTGAGTTCCCTTTCGTCCCGCCTCGGCATCCCGATCCTGGTGATCATCCTGGCCGTGGGCATGGCCGCCGGCGTCGACGGTGGCGGCATCATTTTCAACAACTACCCGACCGCCTACCTGGTGGGCAACCTCGCACTCGCGGTGATCCTCCTCGACGGCGGCCTGCGCACCCGGGTCTCGAGCTTCCGTGTGGCGTTGTGGCCCGCCTTGTCGCTGGCCACCGTCGGCGTGATGATCACCACCGGCCTGACCGGCATGGCGGCCGCCTGGCTGTTCGACCTGAACCTGATCCAGGGCCTGCTGATCGGCGCCATCGTCGGCTCCACCGACGCCGCGGCGGTGTTCTCGCTGCTGGGCGGCAAGGGCCTGAACGAACGGGTCACCGCCAGCCTGGAGATCGAGTCGGGCAGTAACGATCCGATGGCGGTGTTCCTCACCGTGACCCTGATCGACATGCTCGCCAGCGGCCAGACCGGCCTGCACTGGAGCCTGTTGGGGCATCTGCTGCGCGAGTTCGGCATCGGCGGCCTGATCGGCCTGAGCGGCGGCTGGCTGATGCTGCAACTGGTGAACCGCATCAACCTGGCCACCGGCCTGTACCCGATCCTGGTGATCGCCGGCGGCCTGGTGGTCTTCGCCCTGACCAACGCCCTGCACGGCAGCGGCTTCCTCGCGGTGTACCTGTGCGGCCTGGTGATCGGCAACCGCCCGGTGCGCAGCCGGCATGGCATCCTGCATATGCTCGACGGCATGGCCTGGCTGTCGCAGATCGGCATGTTCCTGGTGCTGGGCCTGCTGGTCACGCCCCACGACCTGCTGCCCATCGCCCTGCCGGCGCTGGGCCTGGCGCTGTGGATGATCCTGTTCGCCCGTCCGCTGTCGGTGATGGTCGGCCTGCTGCCGTTCAAGGCCTTCCACGGCCGCGAGAAAGCCTTTATTTCCTGGGTCGGCCTGCGCGGCGCGGTACCGATCATTCTCGCAGTGTTCCCGTTGATGGCCGGGCTGCCCGAAGCCCAGCTGTACTTCAACCTGGCCTTCTTTATCGTGCTGGTGTCCCTGCTGGTGCAAGGCACCAGCCTGCCGTGGGTCGCCAAGCTGCTGAAAGTCACGGTGCCACCGGAGCCCGCGCCGATCTCCCGCGCCGCCCTGGAGGTGCATGTCACCAGCGAATGGGAGCTGTTCGTCTACCGCCTCGGCGCGGAAAAATGGTGCATCGGCGCGGCGTTGCGCGAGCTGAAAATGCCCGAAGGCACCCGTATCGCCGCCCTGTTTCGTCACCAGCAACTGCTCCATCCGTCGGGTAGTACGGTGCTGGAAGCCGATGATTTGCTCTGCGTCATCGGCCATGAACACAACCTGCCGGCCCTTGGAAAACTATTCAGCCAGGCACCGCAACGAGGCCTCGATCTGCGCTTCTTCGGCGACTTCGTTCTCGAAGGCGACGCCCAGCTGGGCGCGGTTTCGGCGCTGTACGGGCTGAAACTCGAAGGGCTCGATCCGGACATGCCGCTGAGCCGCTTCATCACCCAGAAAGTGGGGGGTGCTCCAGTGGTAGGCGACCAGGTGGAATGGAACAACACCATCTGGACGGTTGCCGTGATGGAGGGGAACAAGATCAGCAAAGTGGGCGTCAGATTCCCCGAAGGAAGTCGCCCGGGCCCCGGACTCTTCCTCTAAACTGCCTAACTTCTCATCCAGCTTGACCGGTCTCTATGCCAACCCTGCGTACCCTTTTCGCCATTGCCCTGCTGGGCCTGAGCCTTTCTGTCGGCACACTGCAAGCGGCCGAGCCGCCCAGTGCCGAGTCCGTCCAGCAGAGCCTGGATAAAATCGCCGAGCGCAAATTGCCGGAGGCCGATCAAAAGGCCCTGCAAGCGGTGCTGCAACAGACGCTGACCCAGCTGTCGAACAAGCAGGATTACGAGCAGCGCCTGAACGACCTCAAGCAGCAACTGAGCAATGCACCGCGCCAGACCAGCGAAAACCAGCGCGAGCTGACCCGCCTGAAAGCCACCAAGGTGGTGCCGGTGGCCCAGCGCTACGCCAACCTGCCGGTGTCGCAGCTCGAACAACTGCTGACCGAACGCACCACCCAGCAGGGCGACATGCAGAAAGCCCTGGCCGAGGCCAACAGCCTGGCCATTACCGCGCAGACCCGCCCCGAACGCGCCCAGGCCGAGATCAGCAGCAGCCAGACCCGCACCCAGCAGATCAATACGATCCTCAAGAACGGCAAGGACTCCGGCAAGCCGATCAACGCCGACCAGCGCAATCAGCTCAATGCCGAACTGGCGGCCATCAACGCGCTGATCCCGTTGCGCCGCCAGGAGCTGGCCGGCAACAGCCAGTTGCAGGACCTGGGCAACAGCCAGCATGACCTGCTGATGGAAAAGACCGCGCGCCTGGAGCAGGAAATCCAGGACCTGCAGACCCTGATCAACCAGAAGCGCCTGGCCCAGTCCCAGGAAACCGTCACCCAGCAATCGATCGAAGCGCAAAAGGCCGGCAGCAGCAGCCTCCTGGCCACCGAAAGCGCGGCCAACCTGAAGCTCTCCGACTATCTGCTCAAAAGCACCGACCGCCTCAATGAGCTGACCCAGCAGAACCTGCAGACCAAGCAGCAACTCGACAGCGTGACCCAGAGCGATGCCGCGCTGGACGAGCAGATCAGCGTGCTCAAGGGCAGCCTGCTGCTGTCGAAGATCCTCTATAAACAGAAGCAGGCGCTGCCGCACCTGCGGCTCGACCGCGACCTGGCGGACCAGATCGCCGACATCCGCCTGTATCAGTTCGAGGTCAACCAGCAACGCGAACTGATCAGCAGCCCCAGCAGCTATGTCAACAACCTGCTGGCGACCCAGCCGTCCGAGCAAATCACCCCGCAGCTGCGCAAAACCCTGCTGGACCTGGCCATCACCCGTGCCGACCTGCTGGAACGCCTGAGCCGCGAGCTAAGCGCCCTACTCAACGAATCCATCACCCTGCAGCTCAATCAGAAGCAGCTGCTGAGCACCTCGCAAAGCCTGCGCGCGACCCTCGACGAACAGATGTTCTGGATTCCCAGCAACAAGCCGCTGGACGGCGAATGGCTGCAAGCTGTGCCGCTGCGCCTGGAGAAACAGGTCACCACCCTGCCCTGGTCGTCCAGCCTGAGCGAGCTGGCCGACGGCCTGGCGCAACGGCCGCTGCTGTTCCTGCCATTGCTGCTCCTGATCGCGGCCCTGCTGTGGCGGCGCAAGAACCTGTACCAGCGCCTGACCAAGGTTCACAAGGACATCGGTCACTTCAAGCGCGACAGCCAATGGCACACGCCGCAGGCGATCCTGGTCAACATCCTGCTGGCGATGCCGGTCGCCCTCGGCCTGGCGCTGTGCGGCCTGGCCTTGCAGATCGACGCCCGCGGACAGAACGCCAACCTCGGCGCAGCGCTGTTGCAGATGGCCCAGGCCTGGCTGGTGTTCTATACCGCCTACCGGATCCTCGCCCCCGGCGGCGTGGCGGAACTGCACTTTCGCTGGGAAAAGCCCCAGGTCGAATTCCTCCAGGGCTGGATCCGCCGCCTCGGGCTGGTGGTCATGGCCCTGGTGGCCGTGGTCGCCGTGGCCGAACATCAACCGGCGGCACTGGCCGATGACGTGCTCGGCATCGCCGTGGTCCTGACCTGCTACGCCCTGATGGCCTGGCTGCTCAGCCGCCTGCTGCTGAGCAGCCCGACGCACCAGAACGCCTCGCTGTTCCGCAAGGCGGTGGCGGTGCTGTTCACCGCGCTGCCGATCGCCTTGTTCATCGCCGTGTGCTTCGGCTACTACTACACCGCGCTGAAGCTCAGCGACCGCCTGATCAATACCCTGTACCTGCTGATGTTCTGGCTGGTGATCGAAGCCACTTTTGTCCGCGGACTGGGCGTCGCCGCCCGGCGCCTGGCCTACCAGCGGGCCCTGGCCAAACGCCAGGCCGCCAAGGAAAGCGGCGACGGCGAAGCAGTCGAAGAGCCGACCCTGGACATCGAGAAGGTCAACGAACAATCCCTGCGCCTGATCCGCCTGGCCCTGCTCGGTGGTTTCATGGCCGGGCTGTACTGGGTCTGGTCGGACCTGATCAGCGTGTTCTCCTACCTGGACAACATCACCCTCTACGAATACACCAGCGGCACCGGCGCCAACATGAGCATGGTGCCCATCAGCATCGGCGACATGCTCGGCGCGCTGATCATCGTCGGCATCACCTTCGCCCTGGCGCGCAACCTGCCGGGGCTGCTGGAGGTGCTGGTGCTGTCCAGGCTGAACCTGGCCCAGGGCAGCGCCTACGCGACCACCACGCTGCTGTCCTATGTGATTGCCGGCGTCGGCTTCGTCTCGACCCTGTCGACCCTCGGCGTCAGCTGGGACAAGTTGCAGTGGCTGGTGGCTGCGCTGTCGGTGGGCCTGGGCTTCGGCATGCAGGCGATCTTCGCCAACTTCATCTCCGGCATCATCATCCTGTTCGAGCGGCCGGTGCGCATCGGCGACACCATCACCATCGGCAACCTGTCGGGCACGGTGAGCAGGATCCGCATCCGCGCCACCACCATCACCGACTTCGATCGCAAGGACATCATCGTCCCGAACCAGACCTTCATCACCGGGCAACTGATCAACTGGTCGCTGACCGACACCGTCACCCGGGTGACCCTCAAGCTCGGCGTCGACTACGGCTCGGACCTGGACCTGGTCAAGGAACTGCTGCTCAAGGCGGCCCGCGATAACCCGCGGGTACTGAAAGAACCCGAGCCCCATGTGTACTTCCTCAACTTCGGCGAAAGCACCCTGGACCACGAATTGCGTATGCACGTGCGCGAGCTGGGGGACCGCAACCCGGTGCTCGACGAGGTCAACCGCTTCATCAACCGCGAGTTCAAGAAGCAGCACATCAACATCTCGTTCCGCCAGATGGAGGTCTACCTGAAGAACCTCCATGGCCAGGAATACAAGATGGTGCCCATCGAGCCGGAGACCAAGACCATAGTCCCGCTGCCCGACGGCAAACCGCTGCAGGAACCGCCCCCCAGCAGGCTCGACTAAGGGCGCTATCCCTAGCAGAATGCTCGGACACTCTGCTGGAGATGGCCGTTGAAAGCCCTCGACGAACTGACCTTCGACAATCGCTTCGCCCGCCTGGGCGATGCGTTCTCAACCCATGTACTGCCCGAGCCGATTGACCGCCCACGCCTGGTGGTGGCCAGCCCGGCGGCCATGGCGTTGCTGGACCTGGACCCCGAGGACGCGCAAAGCCCGGTGTTCGCCGAACTGTTTGGCGGGCACAAACTGTGGGCCGAAGCCGAGCCCCGGGCGATGGTCTATTCCGGGCATCAGTTCGGCTCCTACAACCCTCAGTTGGGCGATGGTCGCGGCTTGCTGCTGGGCGAGGTGTACAACGCCGCCGGCGAGCACTGGGACCTGCACCTCAAGGGCGCCGGCCAGACCCCCTACTCGCGCATGGGCGATGGCCGCGCCGTACTGCGTTCGTCGATCCGCGAGTTCCTGGCTTCCGAGGCGCTGCACGCCCTGGGTATTCCAACCACCCGGGCGCTGTGCGTGATCGGCTCCGACACCCCGGTCTGGCGCGAGAAGCAGGAGCGCGCGGCGATGCTGCTGCGCATGTCACCCAGCCATGTCCGCTTCGGCCACTTCGAATACTTCTATTACACAAAACGCCCCGAGCAGCAGAAACAGCTGGGCGAGCACGTGCTGGCGATGCACTTTCCCGAGTGCCTGGAGCAGCCCGAACCCTACCTGGCGATGTTCCGCGAAGTGGTCGAGCGCAATGCCGAACTGATCGCCAAATGGCAGGCCTACGGTTTCTGCCACGGGGTGATGAACACCGACAACATGTCGATCCTCGGCGTGACCTTCGACTTCGGGCCGTTCGCCTTCCTCGACGATTTCGATGCGCATTTCATCTGCAACCATTCCGATGACCAGGGGCGCTACTCGTTCAGCAACCAGGTGCCGATCGGCCAGTGGAACCTCAGCGCCCTGGCCCAGGCGCTGACGCCCTTCATCAGTGTCGAGGCCCTGCGGGAAACCCTCGGCCTGTTCCTGCCGCTGTTCCAGGCCCATTACCTGGACCTGATGCGCCGCCGCCTCGGCCTGACCAGCGCCGAAGACGAGGATCAGAAACTGGTGGAACGGCTGCTGCAACTGATGCAAGGCAGCGGCGTGGACTACAGCCTGTTCTTCCGCCGCCTGGGGGATGAATCAGCTGAATTGGCCGTGGCCCGGCTGCGCGACGACTTCGTCGACCGCCAGGGCTTCGATGCCTGGGCCGATCTGTACAAGGCCCGGGTCGCCCGTGATCCGGTCCAGGGTCAGGAGCTGCGCCGGGAACGCATGCACGCGGTCAACCCGCTGTACATCCTGCGCAATTACCTGGCACAAAAGGCTATCGACGCCGCCGAACAAGGGGATTACTCCGAGGTGCGCCGCCTGCACGCGGTGCTGAGCAAGCCGTTCGAACAACAGGCCGGCATGGACAGCTACGCCGAACGACCGCCCGAATGGGGCAAGCACCTGGAAATCAGTTGCTCGTCCTGAGAGGTCAGATAAAGGTTTCCATCGAGACCTTGAAACGTTCGGCCAACCAGCGGATCTGCCGCAGGTTGAGCTGACGCTTGCCGCTCAGGATCTCCGAGACTACCGACTGCGCACCGACACCGGGCAGGTCGCTCTGGGTCAGGCCGTGTTCGCGCATCATGTAGCGCAACACATCTACTCCGCTGGCGACAGGCATCGGGCGATGTTCAAGATCGTAGGCTTCGATCCAGTCCCCGATGATGTCCACCAGGCTGTTGAGAGGATGGGCCTCGTCTTCCCCTGTCAGATCCAGCAACTCGTCAAGGGCCTGAACCAGCCTGTCGTAATCCGCCTCGGTTTTCGGCTTGCGCAGCAATGGCGCAACGAACTGCCAGTGTTCGGCCACTTGCTCGATCAATGCACTCATCCTCGATCCTCCTTCCACTTACCCCGGTCATATTCACGGTGGTCCAACACATGGCGGATATAGAGCTTTTGCGTCGTATAACGGACCAATGCAATCAGCCGTATCTTGTTGCCACCGATATCGAACACATGCAGCGGCCCGACCTTGTCCACCGCCGGAAACATCGCCTTCATCGCGGCAAAATCCGCAAGCCGATTGCGTTTAAGCGCGCGATACCAATCATCCAACGCCTTGGCCGAGTGTGGCCATTTTTCCTTGGCATCCCAAATTCGTTTAGCCGTGATTACACGCATGCAAAGTCCTTATCGCATACTGCTATGGCAGCCTAGAGGGTGAGACAACTTATCGCAAGTTGCTATAAATGCTCTCGGACCAATGGCACGGAGCACCGCCTCTCTCCAGCCTAGAACCGAGCCGACGGTTGCCGCGCAAAGATGTATGAGCGCATGCAACAGCTTGATAAACCGGCCCACAGCCTCCAGATCGGAGCTATTGGCCACTTACCCTGGAGCCCCCCCTCATGTCCGATCCACTGCTGATCCCCTGCCCCCATTGCAATGGGTTGAACCGCATCCCCGCCGAGCGCCTGGGCGATCAGCCCAAATGCGGACGCTGCAAAGGCCAAGTGTTGCTGAACCAGCCTTTCGAACTGAAACAAGGCGACTACGCCAGCCAGATCAAGGGCGACCTGCCGTTGCTGGTGGATGTCTGGGCGGATTGGTGCGGGCCGTGCAAATCCTTCGCGCCGGTGTTCGAGCAGGCGGCGGCGCAATTGGCAGGCAAGTGCCGGCTGGCCAAGCTCGACAGCGAGGCCAACCAGCAATTGTCGGCGCAGTTGGGAATTCGCTCGATTCCGAGCCTGATTCTGTTCAAGAACGGACGGGAAGTGGCACGCCAGAGTGGCGCCTTCCCGTTACCGCAACTGATGAGCTGGCTGCGCAGCCAGGGCATCTGACCGCTATTTCGAAATCGCCTTGAACTGTAGGAGCGAGGCTTGCCCGCGATAACGGTCTGACAGCCGACGACGATGTTGAATGTCAGATACTCATCGCGGGCAGGCCCCGCTCCTACGGAAGAAGGTCAGGCGCTTTCCAGCAGGTTGTGCAGGTCGACGAACTGCTGGGTCAGCTTGTGCCGGGGGTCGAGGTGGATCAGCGGCAGGCTGGCCTGGTGGGATTCGCGCATGCGCACCGAACTGGCCAGGTACACCGGCAATACCGGCAGGCCCTCGGCGATCAGCTCATCAAGCATTTGCTGGGGCAGGCTGGCGCGGGCCTGGAACTGGTTGACCACGATACCCTCTACCTGCAAATCCTCGTTATGGTCGTCCTTGAGTTCTTCGATTTCCGCCAGCAGGCCGTACAGCGCCTGGCGGGAAAAGCTGTCGCAGTCGAAGGGAATCAATACGCGATCGGCGGCAATCAGCGCCGAAACCGCATAGAAGTTCAAGGCCGGCGGGGTGTCCAGGTAGATCCGGTCGTAGTCCTCGGCCAACTCGTCCAGCAGTTTGCGCAGCTTGTTGATCTTGTGCTTCGCCTCAAGCTTGGGCTGCAGATCCGCCAACTCGGCGGTGGCCGTCACCACATGCAGGTTGTCGAACGGCGTTTCGTAGATATCGACCTGATTCTTCTTCGAGAACGGTCCGGAAGACAGGGTCTGCTTGAAGAAGTCGGCGATCCCCATGGGGATGTCGTCGCCGGTCAGGCCGGTGAGGTATTGAGTGGAGTTGGCCTGGGCATCCAGGTCCACCAGCAGTGTGCGATACCCCTCGCTGGCGCTTACGGCCGCCAGATTGCAGGCAATGCTCGACTTGCCGACTCCCCCTTTCTGATTGAACACCACGCGCCGCATGTCAGAACCTCCCTGCATCAAAGATCACCGAGTGTAGTAGCCAGTACCGCCGCTTCGCTACCTCGCTGACGGCGGACCGCCAAACCAGTTCCAGTGGCCAGAATCAGCCTAGACTTTCTTGTAAAGCCCCCGCGCTCCCGACCTGTACCATTCGATAATGGCCAAATGACACTTTTGTGCTGTCGAGCGGGTCATTTTCACTGAGCGAAACATAACCAATGTTTGCTACAAGCCAGTCACACCGGGATAATGCGCGCCACTCGGCTGTAGCTCCGTGGCAGGTGAGTCTGCGATCGAAACGCCTGACCACGTCAAGTAAGCCCGCAGGGGCGGGATGATTTTTCAAGTGATCAACTTCAACATCGCCCAATGGCGCGCGTGGGCCCCTGGGCTCGAAAGCGTGGACGATTGGCAGGCCTGGAGCCGACAACCGGTCGTGCTCCAGAGCAGTGATGCGGCCCCGGACGTGTCGTTTCTACCGGCCATGCAGCGCCGGCGCCTCAGCCGCCTGGCCCGCATGGCCTTCAGCGTGGGCTGGCCGCTGGCCGAAGGCCTGGAACAGCTACCGTTGGTCTTTATTTCCCGGCATGGCGAAACGCCGCGCACCTTCGACATCCTCAGCGACCTGGCGGCCGACCAGCCGTTGTCCCCGACCCAGTTCAGCCTCTCGGTGCACAACGCGGTGATCGGCCTGTGGTCGATCATGCGTGGCGAAACCAGCGAAATGACCGCCCTCGCCGCCGCCGGCGACGGCCTCGAACACGGCATGCTAGAGGCCGCGGCGCTGCTTGAGGAAGGCGCCCCGGCGGTGCTGCTGGTGGTCACCGAAGAGCAGCCGCCCGCCGCCTATGCCACCTGGATCGACGATGTGCCCTTCCCCTATGCGGTCGGCCTGTTGCTGACCCCCGGCAAAGAGTGGCAACTGACGCTCGGCACCGCCACCGAGGGAGCGCCGCGCGCCGAGTGGCCCCATGCCCTGAATCTCTTGCGTACCCTGCTCGGCGAGCAGACCTCCTGCCAACATGCCTGGAAGAACCGTGTATGGAACTGGCAACGCAACCTGTAAATACAAAGCCCCGCGACGCCTACTACTGGCGCCTGGTCGCCACCGCAGCAAGCTTTGCCTTGTTCGGCCTGGGCGGCCTGTGCCTGCGCCTGGTGATTTTCCCGCTGCTCGCCTGCCTGTCCGGCGACGCCGAAGCACACCGCCAGCGCGCGCGTCGCACCATCGGCCGGCTGTTCTGGCTGTTCATCCGTTTCATGGCCCGCAGCGGCGTGCTGACCTATGAAGTCGAAGGCGCACAAAAGCTCGGCCGCCCCGGACAAATGATCATCGCCAACCACCCGTCGCTGATCGACGTGGTCTTTCTCATCGGCCTGGTGCGCAACGCCAACTGTGTGGTCAAGCAGAGCCTGTGGCAGAACCCGTTCACTCGCGGCCCGATACGCGAAGCCGAATACATCAGCAACGACGGCAGCATGGACATGCTCGACGCCGCCGGCGAAGCCCTGCGCAACGGCCAGACCCTGGTGATCTTCCCCGAGGGCACCCGAACCCCGCCGGGCCAGGCGCCGGCCTTTCATCGGGGGGGCGCGGCAATCGCCTTGCGGGGTGCGAGAATCATCACCCCGGTGGTGATCAAGGTCAGCCCGACCACCCTGACCAAGGCCGAACCCTGGTATCGCATCCCGATGCGCCGCGTGCACTTCAGTTTTCGCGTCGGAGCCGATATAGACCCGTATGCCTTTGCCGCCCAAGGCCCCGCACCGCAGGCCTCGCGCAAGCTCAACGATTATTTGCATCACTACTTCATTAAGGAGCTCGCCGAAGATGAGCGATCTGCACCAGGAAATTAAAATGCTGATCATCGACGCCCTGGGCCTCGAAGACATCAGCGTGCAAGACATCGGCAACGAGCAGACGCTCTTCGGTGAAGGCCTGGGCCTGGACTCGGTCGACGCCCTGGAGCTGGGCCTGGCGATCCAGAAACGCTACGGCATCAAGATCGACGCCGACGCCAAGGACACCCGCAATCACTTCACCAACGTGGCGAGCCTTGCGGCGTTCGTCACTGCAAAACAGGCAGCTTGAGACCGGACCATGCAAACTCGTGACGACATCTTCAACACCCTGCGTGATGCCCTGGTGGAACTCTTCGAACTGGAACCGGAACGCGTAAGCCTGGAATCCAACCTGTATCAAGACCTGGAAATCGACAGCATCGACGCCGTCGACCTGATCGATCACATCAAGCGCAAGACCGGCAAGAAAATCGCCGCCGAGGAATTCAAGTCGGTGCGTACCGTCAATGACGTGGTCGAGGCGGTATACCGTCTGGTCCAGCCGGCCGCATGAGCCGGCTGATCGGCCTTGGCCTGCTGCTGGCGGGCCTGTTGTATCCCTTTGCGGTGTATTTCGGCATGGAGCATTTCGCGCCATGGCAGTTCGGCCTGTTGCTCGGCGGCCTGTGGCTGGCCCGGGCCCTGACCGGCGAACGGCGTCCCGGCAGCCTGTGGATGGCGGGCGCCGCCCTGGCCTTCTGCCTGCTACTGGCGCTGTTCGATAACCCGTTGTTACTGCGCTGGTACCCGGTGCTGATCAGCGGCTTCATGCTCACGCTGTTCGGCCTGAGCCTGAAATACGGCCCGCCGGTGGCTGAACGCCTGGCCCGCCTCAGCGAGCCTGCGCTGCCGGAAAAGGCGATTCGCTATACCCGCCAGGTGACTGTCGCCTGGAGTGTGTTTTTCCTCTGTAACGGATTGCTCGCCGCGGCCCTGACCCTATGGGCGCCGCTGAGCTGGTGGACGTTGTACAACGGCCTGATCTCCTACGGGTTGATGGGTTTGCTGTTTGCCATTGAATGGCTGTTACGACAACGCGTACGAGGCCGCGCATGAATTGGATAAAGCTTGAGCAGCTGCTGCTCAAGTCGCTGCCGGAACGGGCCGTCACGGTCGAACCGGCACTCGATCACAGCCACCTGCGGCACCAGGCCCTGAACCTGGCCGCGGGCTTGCAGGCCAGGGGCGTACAGCGCCTGGCCCTGCACCTGGAAGATGCCGCCGAACTGGCCATCGCCCTGCTCGGCGCCTGGCGCGCCGGGGTCAGCGTACTGCTGCCCGCCGACCTGCAACCGCAGACCCGGCAACGCTGGGCGACCCAGGTCGATCTGTGGCTGACCGACCAGCCGGGCGATGCCCACTTGGCCGACTTCGACTCGCCACCATTGCCCGCCGCCGAACTCGATCTCGACGGCTGCCGCCTGAGCCTGTGTACCTCCGGCTCCAGCGGCGAACCCAAGCGCATCGACAAATCCCTGCGCCAGCTGGCCAACGAAGTCGAGGCCCTGGAGCAACTGTGGGGCGAGGGATTGGGCCAGGCCTGCATCATCGGCAGCGTCGCCACCCAACATATCTACGGCCTGCTGTTCCGTGTGCTCTGGCCGCTCTGCGCCGGGCGCACCTTCGTGCGTCGGCAACTGCCGTTCCCGGAAGACCTGCAGCGCGCCAGCCGCGAACACCCGGCCTTTGCCTGGGTCGCCAGCCCGGCATTGCTCAAGCGCATGGGCGACAACCTCGACTGGCCGGCCCTGAGCCCGGTGCGCCGGGTGTTTTCCTCCGGCGGCGCACTGCCTGCCGACGCCGCGCAAGGCCTGCACCAGCGTCTTGGACAATGGCCAACGGAGATCCTCGGCAGCTCGGAAACCGGCGGCATCGCCTGGCGCCAGGGCGACAGCCTGTGGCAAGCCTTCGCCGGAGTCGAGCTGAGCCAGGACAGCGACGGCGCCTTGCTGATCGCTTCGCCCTACCTGCCGGCCGGGCATATCGAACACACCGCCGATGCCGCGCGCATCGCCGCCGATGGGCGTTTCGAGCTGCTCGGGCGCCTGGACCGGATCGTCAAGCTGGAAGAAAAACGTATTTCCCTGCCGATGCTGGAACAGGCCCTGGCCGAGCATGCCTGGGTCGCCGAAGCGCGCCTTGGGGTGGTCCGGGAAAACCGCGCTTCCCTCGGCGCGCTGCTGGTCCTCAGCGAACAAGGCCTGCACGCCTTGCGCAATCAGGGTCGTCGGGCCCTCACGCAAGCGCTGCGCCAGCACCTGAGCCAGCATTGCGAGGCCCTGGCGCTCCCGCGCCGCTGGCGCCTGCTGCGCCAGTTGCCCCTGAACAGTCAGGGCAAGCTGCCCCAGGCCGACATCGAAGCCCTGCTGCTGGCCCCGCGCCCACGGGCGCCGGAAGTGCTGGAACAGCTCGAGGCCGACGGCGAATGGAGCCTGCAACTGGCGATCCCACCGGACCTGGCCTACTTCAGTGGCCACTTCCCCCAGACCCCGGTGCTGCCGGGCGTGGTCCAGGTGGACTGGGCATTGGCCCTGGGCCAGCAGTTGCTCGATCTGCCGGGGCGCTTTGCCGGCATGGAAGTACTGAAGTTCCAGCAACTGGTGCGCCCCGGCGACCAGGTGCAATTGCACCTGCGCTTCGATCATGAGCGCGGCAAACTCTACTTCGCCTATCGCAATGACAGCGCCGCCTGCTCCAGCGGCCGCATCCTGCTGGAGAACGCCTGTGGATAAGTTATTGAGCCCAGGCAAGCGCAGCCCCCAGCGGCTTCTTGTAGCCGCTGCCGAAGGCTGCGATCGGCCGCGCAGTGGATGCCTGGGAGGCAACCCCCATGCATAACCCCTGCGCCGTGATCCCGGTCTACAACCATGAAGCCGCCGTGCCGACGGTGGTCGAGGCCCTGCTCGCCAGCGGCCTGCCCTGCGTGCTGGTGGACGACGCCAGCAGCCCGGCCTGCGCCGCCGTGCTGGAACAGCTGGCCGAGCGCGAACAGGTGTTCCTGGTCAAGCTCGCGGTCAACCAGGGCAAGGGCGGCGCGGTCATGGCCGGGCTGCGCGAAGCCTCGCGCCTGGGTTTCAGCCACGCCCTGCAAGTGGACGCCGACGGCCAGCACGACCTGCGCGATGTGGATAACTTTATCGCCACCTCCCGCACCCACCCCGAAGCGCTGGTCTGCGGTTATCCACAGTACGACGCCAGCGTGCCCAAGGGCCGTTTTTACGCGCGCTACCTGACCCACGTCTGGGTCTGGATCAATACCCTGTCGTTGCAGATCCCCGACTCCATGTGCGGCTTCCGGGTCTACCCCCTGCCGCCCGTCCTGGCGCTGATCGACTCGGTGAAGATCGGCCAGCGCATGGATTTCGACACCGATATCCTGGTGCGCCTGTCCTGGCGCAACCAGCCGATGCGCTGGTTGCCGACCCAGGTCCGTTACCCGGCGGATGGCCTGTCGCACTTTCGCCTGTTCCACGACAACCTGCTGATTTCCAGCATGCACGCCCGGCTGTTCTTCGGCATGTTGCTGCGCGCGCCGCTGATCCTCTGGCGACGGTGGCAAGCATGACGGCGCTACACGACAAGCAGGACAAGCAACATTGGGCCGAGCACAAAGAGCGCGGCAGCTTCTGGCTGATGAAACTCACCGCCTTCGGCGTGCGCGTGCTCGGCCGCCGGGTGTTGAGCCCGGTGCTGTACATCATCGTGTTCTATTTCTTCCTGTTCGGCCGCGGTGCCCGCCGCAGCGCCTGGTTGTACCAGCAGCGCCTGGCCGACTGGAGCGGCAAGGCCGAACTGCGTCCCAGCCACTGGCGGGTATTCGGCCAGTTCATGGCATTCGCCGACTCCCTGCTGGACAAGCTCGACGTGTGGAACGGCAAGCTGCGCCTGGAACAGATCGAGATCGTCGACCCGGCCCGGCTGCGCGACCAGTTGCGCGGCACCCGCGGACAGATGCTGGTGGGCGCGCACCTGGGCAACCTGGAAGTCTGCCGCGCCCTGGCCGAGCTGGGCGAAAAGGTCACCATGAACGTGCTGGTGCACACCAAGCACGCCGAGCGTTTCAATCGCCTGCTGGGCGAGGCCGGGGCCACCAACCTGCGGCTGGTCCAGGTCAGCGAGCTGGATCCGGCGGTCATGCTGCAACTGAGCCAGCGCCTGGATCGCGGCGAATGGCTGGCGATTGCCGGCGACCGTGTACCGCTGCATGGCGGGCGCAACGTGCGGGTGGATTTCCTCGGCCATCCGGCCCCTTTCCCACAAGGGCCGTGGCTGCTGGCGGGCCTGCTGAAATGCCCGGTCAACCTGCTGCTGTGCCTGAAGAACAATGGCCGCTATCGAGTGTTCCTCGAACCCTTCACCGAGGCCGTGGCGTGGAAGCGCAGCGACCGCGAACAGGTCATCGCCCAGTGGACTGCCCGCTACGCCGAGCGCCTGGGCCAGTACTGCCTCGAAGCGCCCCAACAATGGTTCAACTTTTACCCTTTCTGGAAGACCGATGACGACGCATCCGCTTGAGCCGGTAACCTTCGGCGAACTCCCTTTGCGCATCGAAGACGTGCTGGCCCTGGCCAACCGTCAGGCGCCGACCCGACTGCAAGGCGACAGCGCATTCCGCCAGCGCATCGCCAAGGGCGCGCAATTCCTCGATTCGCTGCTGGACAAGGAAGGCGTGATCTACGGCGTGACCACCGGCTACGGCGACTCCTGTGTGGTCGCGGTGCCGCTGCAGCACGTCGAGGCGCTGCCCCGTCATCTGTACACCTTCCACGGTTGTGGCCTGGGCAAGCTGCTGGACGCGCAAGCCACCCGCGCGGTACTGGCGGCGCGCTTGCAGTCGCTGTGCCATGGCGTGTCCGGAGTGCGCGTGGAACTGCTGGAGCGCCTGCAGGCGTTCCTCGAACACGACATCCTGCCGCTGATCCCCGAAGAGGGCTCGGTGGGCGCCAGCGGCGACCTGACGCCGTTGTCCTACGTGGCCGCGACCCTGTCCGGCGAGCGTGAGGTGATGTTCCGCGGCGAGCGCCGGACCTCGGCCGAGGTGCACCGCGAGCTGGGCTGGGAGCCGCTGGTGCTGCGCCCGAAAGAAGCCCTGGCGCTGATGAACGGCACCGCGGTGATGACCGGCCTGGCCTGCCTGGCCTTCGCCCGCGCCGACTACCTGCTGCGACTGGCCACGCGCATCACCGCGCTGAACGTGGTCGCCCTGCAGGGCAACCCGGAGCACTTCGACGAGCGCCTGTTCGCCGCCAAGCCGCACCCGGGGCAGATGCAAGTCGCCGCCTGGCTGCGCCAGGACCTGGCCATCGACGCGCCGACCGCGCCGTTGCACCGCCTGCAGGACCGCTACTCGCTGCGTTGCGCGCCCCATGTGCTGGGCGTGCTGGCCGACAGCCTGGGCTGGCTGCGCGGCTTCATCGAAACCGAGCTGAACAGCGCCAACGACAACCCGATCATCGACGCCGAAGCCGAACGCGTGCTGCACGGCGGGCACTTCTACGGCGGGCATATCGCCTTCGCCATGGACAGCCTGAAGAACCTGGTGGCCAACGTCGCCGACCTGCTGGACCGCCAGCTCGCGCTGCTGGTGGACGAGCGCTACAACCACGGCCTGCCGAGCAACCTGTCCGGCGCCCCGGCGGACCGCGCCATGATCAACCACGGCTTCAAGGCGGTGCAGATCGGCACCAGCGCCTGGACCGCCGAAGCGCTGAAAAACACCATGCCGGCCAGCGTGTTCTCGCGCTCCACCGAATGCCATAACCAGGACAAGGTGAGCATGGGCACCATCGCCGCCCGCGATGCGATCCGCGTGCTGGAGCTGACCGAACAGGTCGCCGCCGCTACCCTGCTGGCCGCCAACCAGGGCGTCTGGCTGCGTGGCCGGGCCGAGGATGCACGGCCATTGCCGCCGGCCCTGGCCGCCATGCACCAAGAGCTGGCCAAGGACTTCCCGCCGGTGATCGAGGACCGCGCCCTGGAAGGCGAACTGCGCCTGTGCCTGCAACGCATTGCCGAGCAACACTGGAGGCTGCATGCGTAGTCGGGGCGTGCTGCACGCGGACACTGAGATCCAGGTGCCGTTTTTCGACGTCGACACCATGCATGTGGTCTGGCACGGGCATTACGTGAAGTACCTGGAAGTGGCGCGCTGCGCCCTGCTCGACAAGCTCGGCCACAACTACCAGCAGATGCGCGATTCCGGCTACGCCTGGCCGGTGATCGACCTGCAACTGCGTTATGTGCGCGGCGCGGTGTTCGGGCAGAAGCTCAATGTCCGCGCCAGCCTGGTGGAGTGGGAAAACCGCCTGAAGATCAACTACCTGATCAGCGACCTGGAAACCGGCGAACGCCTGACCCGCGCCAGCTCGGTGCAGGTGGCGGTGGAGATCGCCAGCCGCGAGATGCAACTGGCCTCGCCCAAGGTGTTCACCGATGCCGTCGAGAGATCGCTGCCATGACGCGTCCACTTCCTGTAGGAGCGAGCTTGCTCGCGAAAATCGTCAATCATTACGCACGTTACCTGTCACCCCGCGGTGCTCTGCGTTCTTTCGCGAGCAAGCTCGCTCCTACAGTGTTCGTGCTGTTGGGGATGCCGGGCCTGGCCAATGCCTTCGACCTGCAACAGCTCAGCGACCAGCTGGCCAAGCCCGAGGTGATCCACGGCAGCTTCGTCCAGGAGAAACACCTGCGCGCCCTGCCCCAACCGCTGACCAGCAGGGGCAGCTTCGTCCTGGCGAAAAACCATGGCCTGCTGTGGCTGCTGAAAACACCGCTGCAACAGGACTACCGCATCACCGGCCAAGGCATCGCCCGCCGGGACGGCAGCGGCTGGCAAATGTTGCCGAACAAGAGCGCCGGGGCCGAACAGAACCGCCTGTTCCTCGCCGTGCTGCAAGGCGACAGCAGCGGCCTGCAACGGGACTTCGAGCTGGCCCTGGCCGGCGACGCCAAGGCCTGGAAACTGACCCTGACCCCACGTTCGCTGCTGCTCAAGCAGGTGTTCAACCAGATCAACATCGACGGTGGCGAACTGGTGCAGCGCATCGAGCTGCTGGAAACCCAGGGCGACAGCACCGTGCTGAAAATGCACGACAGCATCAGCAACCAGCCTTTGAGCGACGCGGAGCAACATGACTTTGCCGAGTGAACGCTGGTGGCCGCGGCTGTTCCTGCTCCTGCTGGTGGCCGTGCTGGCCCTGGCCGGCTGGCAATGGCGTCATGGCGCGCCGCTGTCGGCCAACCTCATGGAGCTGGTGCCGGGCACCGACCCCGATGCCCTGGAGCTCAAGGCCGAGCAGCGCATGCAGGAGCCGCTGAACCGCGAAATGCTGGTGCTGGTGGGTCACGCCGAGCGCCAGCAGGCCATCGCCATGGCCCAGCGCCTGGGTGAGCAATGGCAGGCCAGCGGGCTGTTCGAGAAGGTCCAGTGGAACCTGCAGGCCGACCTGCCGGCGCTGCGCACGCAATTGCTGCAAGGGCGCCTGGCAATGCTTGGCGCCGCCGACCGCCAGCAGTTGATCGAGCACCCCGACGCCTTTATCCAGCAACGCGTCCAGGCGCTGTTCGACCCCTTCAGCAGTTTCAGCCTGGTCCCGAGCCAGGACGACTGGCTGGGCCTGACCGGACGCATCCAGAACAGCCAGCCGCAACGTGGCTCGGTACAACTGGACATCGGCAGCGGCACCCTGGTCGCCGAGGCCGACGGCAAGAACTGGGTGCTGCTGCGGGCGCGCACCACCGGCAACGCCTTCGACATGCAACTGCCGCTGCAGGTGGCGACCCTGCTCCAGCACAGCCGCGAACAGGCCGCCGAGGCCGACGTCCAGTTGCTGGCCGCCAGCGGCCTGCTCTACGCCGCCAACGGCCAGCAACAGGCCTCCCGCGAGATCACCTGGGTCGGCGGCGGTGCTACCGTCGGCATCCTCCTGCTGCTGTTGCTGGCCTTCCGGCGCTGGCGGGTGTTGCTGGCGTTCGTGCCGGTGCTGGTGGGCATGCTGTTCGGCGCGGTGGCCTGCGTCGCCCTCTTCGGCCATATGCACGTGATGACCCTGGTGCTGGGCTCGAGCCTGATCGGCGTCGCCGTCGACTACCCGCTGCACTACCTGTCCAAGAGCTGGAGCCTGCGTCCCTGGCACAGCTGGCCGGCGCTGCGCCTGACCCTGCCAGGGCTGAGCCTGAGCCTGGCCACCAGTTGCATCGGCTACCTGGCATTGGCCTGGACACCGTTCCCGGCCCTGACCCAGATCGCCGTGTTCTCCGCCGCCGGGCTGCTGGGTGCTTACCTGAGCGCGGTGTGCCTGTTGCCGGCGCTGCTGCGCGGCGTCGAGCTGCAACCGGCGCAATGGCCGCTGCGCGTGGCCGAGTGGCTGCTGAACCTGCGCACCCAGTTGCTCAAGCGCGTGTCCAGCCCCTGGCTGCTGGCGCTGGTGATCGCCTTCTGCGCCGGCGGCCTGTGGCAGCTCGAGAGCAAAAACGATATCCGCCAGTGGATCGGCGCGCCGCCACAACTGCAGAGCGAAGCCCAGGCCATCGCGCGGATCACCGGCTACCAGCCCACCAGCCAGTTCTTCCTGGTGCGCGGCGCCGATCAGCCACAGCTGTTCGAACGCCTCGGCGCCCTGAGCGAGCGCCTGGAGCAACTGGTCAACCTGGAGAAACTCCAGGGCTACCTGTCGCTCAACCAGCTGGTGAGCCTGCCCAGCGAGCAACAGCGCCTGCGCCAGGCCCTGGACGCGCTGCCGCGACACTGGCAGCCGCTGCTGGATCTCGGAGTCCCGGTGGCGGCCCTGAACGCGGAACTCGCGCAATTGCGCGCGCTGCCCAGCGAAGACATCGACGCGGCCCTGCAAGGCCCGCTGGCCGAGCCTTACCGCACCCTGTGGCTAGGCCCCACCGATAACGGCGTGGCGGCGATGGTCAGCCTGCAGGGGCTGAACAACCCGCAGTTGCTGCGGATACAGGCGCAGGATCTGCCGGGGGTACAACTGGTAGACCGCCTGGGCGACCTGAACCAAGTGTTCGCCGCCACCCAGGTCAGCGCCGCCGAGCTCAAGCTCGCTTCCTGCGGGCTGATCGTCTTGCTGCTGATCCTGCCGTTCGGCCTCGGCGGCGCCCTGCGCCTGGTCGCCCTGCCGCTGCTGGCGGCCCTGTGCAGCCTCGCCAGCCTGGGCTGGCTGGGGCAACCGCTGACCCTGTTCAGCCTGTTCGGCCTGTTGCTGGTGACCGCCATCAGCGTCGACTACGCCATCCTCATGCGTGAACAGGTCGGCGGGGCCGCCGTGAGCCTGCTCGGCACCTTACTTGCAGCGCTGACCACCTGGCTGTCGTTCGGCCTGCTGGCGATTTCCAGCACCCCGGCGGTCAGCAACTTCGGCTTGTCGGTGAGCCTGGGCCTGGCCTTCAGTTTTATCCTGGCGCCCTGGGCCGGTCGCCAGCGCCATCGCCAGCCCGTTACGGAGCCCGTCCTGTGATGACCTCCCTGTTCTGGCTCATGGCGCTGCTGCTGTTCGCGCTCGCCACCCGTATCGGCAGCCGTTTTGGCCTGATCCCGATCGTCAGCCAGTTGCTGCTGGCGACCTTCGGCCTGCCGCTGCTGATGCTGTTCTGGATCGAACCGCACTGGCAGCTGAGTGGCGCCCAACTGGTCTCGCCGACCTGGCTGAAGAACCTCTACGGCTTGAGTTTCGCCCTGCTGCTGGGGCATATCCTCAGCGACGTGATCGACCTGCGCCTGGACCGCCAGAGCCTGAAGATCGCCCTGCCGAGCTTCGCCATTCCCTTCGCCTGCGGCCTGGCCACGGCGGTCTGGCTGTTGCCGGCGCAACCCTGGCTGAGCTCCCTGGCGGTCGGCCTGCTGTTCGCCATTACTGCGATTCCGGTGCTGTACCTGTACCTGCGGCACATCGACTACCCGCCACTGGCCACCCGGCGCCTGGTACAGACCGCGATCCTCATCGACCTCAGTTGCTGGACCCTGTTCGGCATCGCCCAGGGCAGCCTGCACCTGAGCAGCCTGCTGCTACCACTGGCCGCAGCCTGCCTGCCGCTGCTCCTGCGCGGCCTCGGCCTGCGCCAGCCGCTGCTGCACAGCCTGGGTTTCTTCGGCCTGCTGGTGGTGGCCGAGCACTACAAGCTCAACGCGCTGATTTTCGGCATCGGCTACCTGCTGTGCATGGCCGCCCTCAAGGTGCCGCTGGTGCTGCCGTTAAAGGCAGCCTGGATGAGCCGTTTGCAGACCTTTATCGCCATCCCGCTGATCCTTACGTTCGGCATCGTGCAGATCAACGTGCACAGCGCCATGGACAGCCTCGGCTGGGTGCAGCTGGGGGCCTTGCTGCTGTTGCCGATTGCCAGCAAGCTGCTCGGCAACTGGCTCGGCCTGGGCTGGGCCGGCGCCTCCTTCAAGGGCGCCAGCCGCTGGCGGGAAAGCCTGCTGCTGAACATTCGCGGGCTGAGCGAGATCGTCTTTCTCAACCTGCTGCTGCAACAACAGCTGATCAGCCCGGCGCTGTACTTCGCGCTGATGCTCATGGGCCTGATCGCCACCCTGATGCCGGCCCTGGCCGGGCTGCACCGAACACCTTTGGTCCCTTTGAACCCGAACATCGCCGAACCGGCAAGGAGCCCCAGTGCCAACAGTTGAAATGGAACGCCGCCAGATTGTGGTGATCGGCGCTGGCCCATCGGGCGCCATTGCCGCCGCACTGCTCAAGGGCAAAGGCCACGACGTGCTGATCGTCGAGCGCCAGCATTTCCCACGGTTTTCGATCGGTGAAAGCCTGCTGTCCCACTGCCTGGATTTCGTCGAAGAGGCCGGCATGCTCGAGGCGGTCAAGGCTGCGGGCTTCCAACTGAAGAACGGCGCCGCGTTCGCCTGGGGCGAGCGCTACAGCGCCTTCGACTTCGGCGACACCTTCAGCGAGGGCAAGCCCACCACCTTTCAGGTGCAACGCGCCGACTTCGACAAGCTGCTGGCCGATCAGGCCGCCCTGCAAGGCGTTGAACTGCGTTATGGCGAGGCCATCGTCAGCGCCGACTTCAACCTGGCCAGGCCGCAGCTGCAGGTGCTGCGCGAAGACGGCAGCGAATACCGCGTGGAAGCGGACTTCGTCCTCGACGCCAGTGGCTACGGCCGCGTGCTGCCACGTCTGCTGGACCTGGAGGCGCCCTCGAACTTCCCGGTCCGCCAGGCGGTGTTCACCCACATTGAAGACCGTATCGACAGCCCGGCCTTTGAGCGGGAAAAGATCCTCATCACCACTCACCCCAGCAAACGCGATGTGTGGTTCTGGACCATCCCGTTCAGCAACGGCCGCTGCTCGGTCGGCGTGGTGGCGGCCAAGGAGCATTTCGACGGCCGTGGCGACGACCTGGACCAGTGCCTGCGCGGTTTCATCGAGGAAACCCCGAGCCTGGCCAAGGTCCTGCACAACGCCGTCTGGGACACCCCGGCGCGGGCCATCGGCGGCTACTCGGCCAACGTCAAGACCCTGCACGGCCCGGGCTTCGCGCTGCTGGGCAACGCCGCGGAATTCCTCGACCCGGTGTTCTCCTCCGGCGTGACCATCGCCATGCGTTCGGCGAGCATGGCCGCCGCCGTGCTGCATCGGCAGTTGCAGGGCGAAAGCGTGGATTGGGAAAGCGAATTCGCCACCCCCCTCAAGCGCGGCGTCGACACCTTCCGCTGCTACGTCGAAGGCTGGTACGCCGGCACCTTCCAGGACGTGATCTACCACCCGGGCAGCTCGCCGGAAATTCGCCGGATGATCAGTTCGATCCTCGCCGGTTATGCCTGGGACGAACGCAACCCGTTCGTCAGCGAACCCAAGCGCCGGCTGCGCATGCTCTCGGAAATCTGCGCCATGGAGGCTCCATGAGCGACGCCCAGCCGCAGTACCTGAGCGCCAGCTACGTCGAGGAAACCCGCTTCGGCTTCTGGTTCCTGCGCAGCCATACCTGGCAGCACCATGTGCTGCGGGTGGCGATCAACGACCTGCGCCGCCTGTTCGACAACCAGCCGCCGAGCAACCCGGTGCTGCTGGATGCCGGCTGCGGCCAGGGCAAGTCGTTCCAGTACCTGCGCCAGGTGTTCGCCCCGCGGCGCCTGATCGGCCTGGACGCCGACCCGCACAGCCTCAGGCTCAGCAGCGAAGAAGCGGCGCGCCAGGGCTTGCAGGTCGAGCTGATCGGCAGCGACTGCGCGACCCTGGACGTGGCCGATGCCAGCGTCGACCTGCTGTTCTGCCACCAGACCTTTCACCACCTGGTGGAACAGGAAAAAGCCCTGGTCGAGTTCTATCGCGTGCTCAAGCCGGGCGGTTACCTGCTGTTCGCCGAATCCACCGAGGCCTACATCGACACCTGGGTAATCCGCTGGCTGTTCCGCCACCCGATGCACGTGCAGAAAAGCGCCGCGCAGTACCTGGAAATGATCCGCCGACAGGGTTTTGAGTTCACCCCGCGCAATGTGTCCTATCCCTATCTGTGGTGGAGCCGTGCCAAGGATTTCGGGCTACTCGAACGCTTCGGCCTGCGCCGCCCGAAACCCTTTGGCCAACGGGAAGAAACCCTGGTCAATGTGGTTGCCCGCAAACCCCTGCACGAAGGTGCCGCTGGATGATCCGTGCCCTGCTCGTCGGCTGCCTGCTGTTGCTGAGCGCCTGCGCCAGCCAGCCGCCGCTGCCCGAGAAAACCCCGAGCCTGGCCCTGCCGCTGCAACTGCACGTCGAGCGGCAACAGGCCGGGCAGCGCCAGGACTGGCTGCTGGTGATCCAGGCCGAAGGGCCGGGCATCCGTTGGTCGCTGATCGACCCGCTGGGCATTCCCCTGGCGCGCCAGCAACTGATCGCCGGTCGCTGGCAGGCCGACGGCCTGTTGCCGCCGAACCCGGAGGCCCGCGAACTGTTCGCCGCATTGCTGTTCGCCCTGACGCCCGCGGGCGAACTGCGAGATAATTATCCAGCCGCCCGGCAGCACGGCGCGCAGCGTGACCTCGTCCCGCACTGGCAGGTCCGCTATCGCCAGGCTCTGGATTTCCGTCTGGAGTTGCCTCGTGGCTTGCACTACCACATCAGCCCGCTGACCGCCGAGAACGCCTCATGACGGCCTACCTGAATGCCCTCGGGGTGATCTGTGCCCTTGGGCGCGACAAACAGCAAGTGGCCCGCAGCCTGTTTGCCGGCGACTGCTCCGGCATGCGCGCCGAAGCCGGCTGGGTGCCGGAGCGCAGCGTGCCCGTCGCCGCCGTCCAGGGGCCGCTGGCGAGCATTCCGCCGCCGCTGGGGCAGCAGGGCAGCCGCAACAACCAGCTGCTGCTGGAGGCCGCCCAGCAGATCCGTGGCGACATCGACCGGGCCATCGCCCGCTACGGCCACAGCCGCATCGGTATCGTCCTCGGCACCAGCACCTCGGGCATCGACGAAGCCAGCCGCGGCATTGCCCATTATCTGCGCGACCGGCACTTCCCGGCCGATTACGACTACCGGCAGCAGGAACTCGGCGCGCCGGCGAATTTTCTCGCCGACTGGCTCGACCTCAGTGGCCCGGCCTATGTGATTTCCACCGCCTGCACCTCCAGCGCCCGCGCCCTGATGAGCGCCCGCCGCCTGCTCGACCTGGGCCTGTGCGACGCGGTGCTGTGCGGTGGCGTCGACAGCCTGTGCAAGCTGACCCTCAACGGTTTCTCGGCCCTGGAGGCGGTGTCCGCGCAGCGCTGCAATCCGTTCTCGGTCAACCGCGACGGCATCAATATCGGCGAAGCCGCCGTGCTGTTCCTGATGAGTAAGGAAACCCTCGGCGCGCAATCGATCGCCTTGCTCGGCGGCGGCGCCAGCTCCGACGCGCACCATATTTCCGCCCCCGAACCCAGTGGCCGCGGCGCCCTGCAAGCCATGCAGAAGGCCTTGCACAACGCCGGCCTGCACGCCGCACAGATCGGCTACCTGAACCTGCATGGCACGGCCACCCAGCACAACGACGCCATGGAAAGCCTGGCGGTCGACCAGTTGTTCCCGGCCGGCGTGCCTTGCTCGTCGACCAAACCCATGAGCGGCCATACCCTGGGCGCCGCCGGGGCCCTGGAAGCGGCGTTCTGCTGGCTGAGCCTGTCCAGCGACAACGCCGCACATGCCCTGCCGCCCCATGTCTGGGACGCCCAGGCCGACCCGCAACTGCCGCCGCTGCATTGGGTCACCGCCACTACACGTCTGGAGCAGAACGCTCCGCGCTGCCTGATGAGCAACTCCTTTGCCTTCGGTGGCAACAACGTCAGCCTGATTATCGGAGATGCCCCATGATTGACTGGCCGCTCGCCGAACTGCTGCCCCACGCGGGCGACATGATCCTGATTGATCAGGTCCTGGGGTTCGATGAAGAGCAGATCCGCACCCGCCTCACCGTCAAGCCCGATGGCCTGTTCAACCGTGCCGACGGCAGCCTGCCGGCCTGGGTCGGCATCGAACTGATGGCCCAGAGCGTCGCCGCCTACGCCGGTTGCCATGCGCGCCAGAAAGGCCAGGCTGTCGAGCTGGGGTTCCTGCTCGGCACGCGCAAGTTCGAATGCAATGTGGAACACTTCCCCGCCGGCAGCGAACTGCAGATTCACGCCTTGCGCTCCCTGCAAGACGACAACGGCATGGGCATATTCGAATGCCACCTGAGTGCCCCCGGCATTCAGGCCGTCGCCCGCCTCAACGTGTTCTGTCCGCCACAGGCGGACAGCTACCTGAACGAATCACCCGCTTTATCAACAGGAGTCCAGCCATGACTGAATCCATATTGGTCACCGGCTCCAGCCGCGGTATCGGCCGTGCCATCGCCCTGCGCCTGGCCCAGGCCGGCTATGACCTGATCCTGCATTGCCGCAGTGGCCGCGGCGAAGCCGAGGCCGTGCAGGCCGAAGTCGAGGCCCTGGGGCGCCAGGCGCGCATCCTGCAATTCGATGTGACCGACCGCGCCAGCTGCAAGGCCGCTCTCGAAGCCGACGTGGAAGCACATGGCGCCTACTACGGCGTGGTGCTCAACGCCGGCCTGACCCGCGACGGCGCGTTCCCGGCCCTGAGCGAAGACGACTGGGACACCGTGCTGCGTACCAACCTCGACGGTTTCTATAACGTGCTGCACCCGCTGATCATGCCGATGATCCGGCGCCGCGCGGCCGGGCGCATCGTCTGCATCGCCTCGGTGTCCGGGCAGGTCGGCAACCGTGGCCAGGTCAACTACAGCGCTTCCAAGGCCGGCCTGATCGGCGCGGCCAAGGCCCTGGCCATCGAGCTGGGCAAACGCAAGATCACCGTCAACTGCGTGGCGCCAGGCTTGATCGACACCGCCATGCTCGACGAGAACGTGCCGGTGGACGAGCTGCTGAAGATGATCCCGGCCCAGCGCATGGGCACCCCGGAGGAAGTCGCCGGCGCGGTGAACTTCCTGATGTCCGCCGAGGCCGCCTACATCACCCGCCAGGTGCTGGCGGTCAACGGAGGCCTGGTCTGATGAAACGTGTGGTCGTCACCGGCATGGCCGGCATCACTTCGCTGGGCAGCGACTGGGACACCATCGTCGCCAACTTCGGCGCCAACCGCAGCGGCATTCGCCGGATGGACGAATGGGATCGCTTCAGCGAGCTCAATACCCGCCTGGCCGGCCCCGTGGACGACTTCAAGGTACCGGCGCACTGGACCCGCAAGCAGCTGCGCAGCATGGGCCGGGTGTCGCGGCTCGCGGTGGGGGCCGCCGAGCAAGCCCTGGCCGATGCCGGCCTGCTGGGCGACGAGTCGATCAAGGATGGGCGCATGGGCGTGGCCTGTGGCTCGTCCACCGGCAGCACCGACGAGATCAAGGCGTTCGGCAACATGTTGCTGAACTCGGTGGCCGAAGGCCTCAACGCCAACTCCTACGTGCGCATGATGCCGCACACCACCGCGGCCAATATCAGCATCTTCTTCGGCCTCACCGGCCGCCTGATCCCGACGTCCAGCGCCTGCACCAGCGGCAGCCAGGGCATCGGCTACGCCTATGAGGCGATCAAGTTCGGCCGCCTGCCGCTGATGCTCGCCGGCGGCGCCGAAGAGCTGTGCCCGACCGAAGCCATGGTGTTCGACGCGCTTTACGCCACCAGCCTGAAAAACGATGCCCCGCACACCAGCCCACGGCCCTACGACAGCGACCGCGACGGCCTGGTGATCGGCGAGGGCGGCGGCATGCTGGTGCTCGAAGAGCTGGAGCACGCCCTGGCCCGTGGCGCGCATATCCATGCCGAGATCGTCGGCTTCGGCAGCAACGCCGATGGCCAGCACACCACCCGTCCGGAGCAGGCCACCATGCGCCGGGCCATGGAGCTGGCCCTGGAAGACGCCGGCCTCGAGCCTTCGGCCATCGGTTACGTCAACGGCCACGGCACCGCTACAGAACAGGGCGACATTGCCGAAACACTGGCCACCAGCAGCCTGTTCGGCAGCCGGATGCCCATCAGTTCGCAGAAGAGTTTCCTCGGCCACACCCTGGGAGCCTGTGGCGCGCTGGAGTCCTGGTTCAGCATCGAAATGCTCAACCGCGACCTCTACGTGCACACCCTCAACCTCGACACGGTGGATCCGCGTTGCGGCGAGCTGGATTACCTGCGCGGCGAATTCCGGCAGATGAGCTGCGAATACGTGATGAACAACAACTTTGCCTTTGGCGGCGTCAACACTTCGCTGATTTTCCGCCGCTGGCCTCAATGACGTTACCCCCGGAGAAAATGGAATGTCCTCCCTGCTTCGCGCCTGCCTGATCGTGCTGGCCCTGCTGACCTGTGTCTCGTGTACCAGCAAGCGCATGTACACCCCGGACCGGGTCCTGCCCGCCACCCTCAAGGCCGACCACGAGGAAATGAAACAGGCGATCCTGAAAAACCTGGTCGCCCGCAAGTGGACCGTGCAGCGCATCAGCCCGGAGCTGATCCAGGCCGAGATCACCGTGCGCGAGCAGTACCACGTGGAAATCGACATCCAGTACACACCGACCCACTACAAGATCCTCTACCGCGACAGCCGTGGCATGAACTACGCGGACGGCAAGATCCACAAGAACTACATCCGCTGGGTGCGCCTGCTGGACAAGGGCATCCTGCGCGAGCTGAAGGACAACCAGAACGAGCGGACCGCGCAACAGCTGTCCAGCTCGGCCCAGGCGATTGCCGCGCCTAATTGAGCGCCAGCCGCCGCCCCCCTTTCTATGTCAAGGAGACCACCATGCAACTGAAGACCCTGGCCGCTGCCGCCACCCTGCTGCTCTGCACCCTGCCCGGCGTCAGCCAGGCCCGTGATACCGCGCTGTACCTGCCGTTCGACAAGGTCGTCGCCGAAGCCATCAGCACCGGCAAGATCGACGGCAGCGTGAAGTTCTACCTGGCCGGCAACAAGCCAGCCGGCAAGGTCACGGTGGTCAGCGCCGGCGCGGTCACCAACAAGAAGACCAACGCCTTCAACAAGAGCGACGAAGTGGCCTGCGAATGGGTCCTGCAATCGGCGCTGATCACCCTGCACCAGGCAGCCAAGAAAGTCGGCGCCAATGCCGTGACCGACATCGCCAGCTTCTACAAGAGCAACGAGCGCAAGGATGCGAAAACCTACGAATGCCACGCGGGCGCCCTGATGGCAGGCGTCGCGCTGCGCGGCGACCTGGCGAAGGTGGAGTAAGGCGCCAACAGGTTTCCATCCCCCCGGAAACGACAAAGGGCGCCTTTCGGCGCCCTTTCACAAACAGGCTGGCTTGTCATCACGCTCTGCCTGTCTGGCTCTGCGATGGCTGGTTGCCCAGGATCCTCAGAGTCTCACAAGTCCCTTTCGGGTACGTGCGCAGTGTCGCTCGAAGCCTGCCGCCCGGCAACCGTGGCCATTGGCCTTATTCCTGGGAAAGGTTGACCTTAGATCCCCAAAGCCTTGCGCACAGCGGCTTTGATGGCGGCGAACTCTTCGTCTGTAAGTTGCAAGACTTCGTAAATTCGCCGGCCATGGCGGTCTTTGCGCCTGATCCGATCGAGTCGCGACAAGCCGACCGTGGCAAGCATGTCGCATTTCGCCCAGCAGACGCACGGTCGCCCCTGCATGCGGTTGGCAAGTTGCAGATGGTGCCCCAACACCACGTCAGGCGCGGTGGTGCTCAAGGGAACGACCGTCACCAGATGCCGGTTGCTCCTGTGCCTGCGTATGACCACAACAGGCCTGACCTTGACCATCTCGGGGACTTCATAACCTCTGAAGTCACAAATCAGGACACTGCCCTCCCTGGGCTGATAGTGAAGTGACATCCGTGACACTCGCGCAAAGAACCCGAGTCTGCGCAATGGGCCGGCGGATGAGCAAACCCGATCCGTTACCCGAGATGTCCACCTTCGGAACCCCGCGGAATACTACCCAGCAGGTTACAACTCGGCCTTGCGGGTCAGCAGTTCGACAAAGGCCTTGGCCATTGGCGAGCGCTGGTCGGTGCGCTGCGCCAGCCACACCGCCGAGACCGCCTCGGGGTCGAGCAGCGGTCGGTAGACCACGCCGTCGATGCGCATGCGCTGGTAGGACGCCGGCAACACCGAGACACCCAGCCCCGCCGCCACCAGGCCGATGATGGTCATGGCCTCGCCCGCTTCCTGGGCAAAGTGCGGGGTGAAGCCGACATCCCGGGCCAGGGTCAGCAACTGCGCATACAGGCCGCTGCCGTAGCTGCGCGGGAAGAACACGAAGGGCTCGTGGGCCAGGGCCGACAGCGCCAGGCCGGCTTCGCTGCCGGCCACCAGCGGGTGCTTGGAGCCCAGCACCGCCACCAGCGGTTCGCGCAGCAACTCCACCACGCTCAGGGAATCCGGCAGCGGCAACGGCCGCATGATGCCGACCTGGATCGACTCGTCCAGCAGCGCCTCGGCCACCTGGGTGCTGCTCATTTCCCGCAGCTTCAGGTGCACGTCGGGAAAGCGCTGGCGAAAGGCGAAGATCGCCTGGGGGATGCTGGAGTTGAAGGGCGCCGACGAGGTGAAGCCGATCTTCAGTTCGCCCAGCTCCCCACGTTGCGCCCGGCGGGCCACATCCGCGGCCTTGTCGACCTGAGCCAGCACCTGTCGTGCCTCATCCAGGAACAGCCTGCCGGCCTCGCTGAGCTCGACCCGACGATTGGTACGCTCGAACAAACGCGCGCCGACCTCCTGCTCCAGCACCTGGATCTGCTGGCTCAAGGGCGGCTGGGAGATGCCCAGGACCTGGGCGGCGCGGCCGAAATGCAGCTCTTCGGCCACCGCGATGAAGTAACGCAGGTGACGCAATTCCATGATCGCCTCATTAGGTCGCAAAACATATTAATCAGGTCGAACAATATATTGGAAAGAAACATTAGCCAGCTATATGCTTTTTTCCATTGCCTGACCGGCCGCGCTCCCCCCGAGGTCCCCCGTGAAAACCGCTGTCGCTCCACTCGCCCACGAACTCCCTCCCACCGCCCTCGATGAGGTGGTCGCGCAACTGAACGAGGTCTACATCGAAAAAGGCACGCCGATGTTCATGCGCACGGTGCTGGCGCTGTTCTGCGGCGGATTCGCCACCTTCGCCCTGCTCTACTGCGTACAACCGATGATGCCGCTGCTGTCCCGGGATTTTTCCATCAACGCCGCGCAAAGCAGCCTGATCCTCTCGGTCGCCACCGGCCTGCTGGCCATCGGTCTGCTGGTCACCGGGCCGATTTCCGACCGCATCGGCCGCAAACCGGTGATGGTGGCCGCCCTGTTCGCCGCCGCGCTGTGTACCCTCGCCAGCGCCCTGATGCCGAGCTGGCACGGGGTGCTGCTGATGCGCGCGCTGGTGGGGCTGTCCCTGAGCGGCCTGGCGGCGGTGGCGATGACTTACCTGAGCGAAGAGATCCACCCACAGCACATCGGCCTGGCCATGGGCCTGTACATCGGTGGCAACGCCATTGGCGGCATGAGCGGTCGCCTGATCACCGGGGTGCTGATCGACTTCGTCAGCTGGCACACGGCAATGCTGGTGATCGGTGGCCTGGCGCTGATCGCGGCGGCGGTATTCTGGAGAATCCTCCCCGAATCGCGCAACTTCCGCGCCCGCTCGCTGCACCCGCGCAGCCTGCTGGACGGCTTCGTCATGCACTTTCGCGATGCCGGCCTGCCGCTGCTGTTCCTCGAAGCCTTCGTGCTGATGGGCGCGTTCGTCACGCTGTTCAACTACATCGGCTATCGCCTGCTGGCCGCGCCGTATCACATGGATCAGGCCTTCGTCGGCCTGCTGTCGGTGGTGTACCTGTCGGGGATCTACAGCTCGGCGAAAATCGGTGCCCTGGCCGACCGCCTGGGACGGCGCAAAATGCTCTGGGCCACCATCTCGCTGATGCTCGCCGGCCTCGCGCTGACCATGCTCAGCGCGTTGCCGGTGGTGATCATCGGCATGCTGATCTTCACGTTCGGCTTCTTCGGCGCCCACTCGGTCGCCAGCAGCTGGATCGGCCGGCGCGCCCTCAAGGCCAAGGGCCAGGCCTCATCGCTGTACCTGTTCAGCTATTACGCCGGGTCGAGCATCGCCGGGACGGCGGGCGGGATGTTCTGGCACATGGCCGGGTGGAACGGCATCGGCCTGTTTATCAGCGCCCTGCTGTTGGTGGCGCTGCTGGTGGCGTTGAAGCTGGCCAAACTGCCACCGCTGGCCACTCGGTAGTTGCTAAACGAACATGCCGGCGACCACCCCCCGCGATCCATACGCAGGGGCCGGTCGCCGGCATGGCGATAGCTAAAGACTGTCGATCGGCTTACTTGACGATCTCCACCAGGTCGACGTCGATCTCACGCTTCATCAACCCCTTCTCGACCTCACCGGTCAGCCTGACCTGGGTCTTCTCGTTGAACGCCACTGGCGGCAGGTCTTCGTCGTCGATCTCGACGGTGATGGTGCCGCTGGCATCCTTGAATTCGTACTTGTCGTCATTGTTCAGCTTCTTGACCACATGGCCCTGCAACACCACCGGCGTATCGTCCGCGGCATCGTTGGCCGCCGCGACGCTGGTGACGGCCTGGGCGCCAGGACCGGTGTAGCCGACAGCCAGGGCGGCGGTGCTGAACAGCGGAGCGAGCAACAGAACGAGGTAACGGGTTTTCATGGCAGTGATCCAATGTGGGTTTCGATAGCGCCAGATTAACCAGTCAGGCTGAATTGAAACTTAATCCGCCAGGCCGTTTCCCGGGCGCAAAAAAAAGGCCCGGCGAATGCCGGGCCTGGTTATCGGGTCGCGATCACAGGTGATACTGCGCCGACAGTTCGTGCACCGCGCGCAGGAAAGCGCCGGCGTGCTCCGGGTCGACTTCCGGGGTGATGCCATGGCCGAGGTTGAACACATGGCCGCTGCCCTTGCCGTAGCTGGCGAGGATGCGCCCGACTTCGGCACGGATCGCTTCCGGCTTGGCGTAGAGCACCGTCGGGTCCATGTTGCCTTGCAGGGCGACTTTGTTGCCGACCCGCCGGCGCGCTTCGCCGAGGTCGCAGGTCCAGTCCAGGCCCAGGGCGTCGGCACCGGCGTCGGCAATGCTTTCCAGCCACAGGCCGCCGTTCTTGGTGAACAGGATCACCGGCACCTTGCGCCCTTCGTGCTCGCGGATCAGGCCGCTGACGATCTTGCGCATGTAGGCCAGGGAGAACTCCTGGTAGGCCGCCGCCGACAGGTTGCCGCCCCAGGTGTCGAAGATCTGCACCGCTTGCGCGCCGGCCTTGATCTGGCCGTTGAGGTAGCTGACGACCGACTGCGCCAGCTTGTCCAGCAGCAGGTGCATGGCTTGCGGGTTGTCGTAGAGCATCGCCTTGGTCTTGCGGAAGTCCTTCGACGAGCCGCCCTCGACCATGTAGGTGGCCAGGGTCCAGGGGCTGCCGGAGAAGCCGATCAACGGCACGCGGCCGTTGAGCTCACGGCGGATGGTACTGACCGCGTCCATCACATAGCCCAGGTCCTTGTGCGGGTCCGGGATCGGCAGGGCCTCGATATCGGCCAGGGTGCTGACGACCTTCTTGAAACGCGGGCCTTCGCCGGTTTCGAAGTACAGGCCCTGGCCCATGGCGTCGGGGATGGTCAGGATGTCGGAGAAGAGGATGGCCGCATCCAGTTGTGGATAACGGTCCAGCGGTTGCAGCGTGACTTCGCAGGCGAACTCCGGGTTCATGCACAGGCTCATGAAGTCACCGGCGTTGGCACGGCTGGCGCGGTATTCAGGCAGGTAGCGCCCAGCCTGACGCATCATCCACACCGGGGTGACGTCTACGGGTTGCTTGAGCAGGGCACGAAGGAAACGGTCGTTCTTCAGGGCAGTCATGTCGGCATCCGGAAAAAAAGTGCGGGCATTTTCTCAGAGCGCGACGCAAAAGGCACGGCGAGAGCCGTGCCTTTTATCTATCGGGTCAATTTGTCGCGGACTGCATCGGCTAATTCTGCGTTGATTCGGCCGGCCTCTTCGCGGGCAAGCCTCGCTCCTACAGGTCCGGTGGCATTCCTGTAGGAGCGAGGCTTGCCCGCGAATGGAGCGACGCCGATCAAGCAGATTTACACGCCCAGGTAGTCGAGGATCCCTTCGGCGGCGTTGCGGCCTTCGAAGATCGCCGTCACCACCAGGTCGGAACCGCGCACCATGTCGCCACCGGCGAAGATCTTCGGGTTGCTGGTCTGGTGCTTGTACTGGCCCTGTTCCGGCGCCACGACGCGGCCCTGGCTGTCGGTCTGGATGCTGAACTGCTCGAACCACGGCGCCGGGCTCGGACGGAAACCGAAGGCGATGACCACGGCGTCGGCCGGGATGACCTCTTCGGAACCCGGGATCGGCTCAGGGCTGCGACGGCCACGGGCGTCCGGCTCGCCGAGACGGGTCTCGACCACCTTCACGCCTTCGACCTTGTCTTCGCCGACGATGGCGATCGGCTGGCGGTTGTAGAGGAACTTCACGCCTTCTTCCTTGGCGTTCTTCACCTCTTTGCGCGAGCCCGGCATGTTCGCTTCGTCACGACGATAGGCACAGGTTACCGCCTTGGCGCCCTGGCGGATCGACGTGCGGTTGCAGTCCATCGCCGTGTCGCCGCCACCGAGGACCACGACCTTCTTGCCCTTCATGTCGACGAAGTCTTCCGGCGACTTTTCAAAGCCCAGGTTGCGGTTGACGTTGGCGATCAGGAAGTCCAGCGCATCGTGCACACCCGGCAGGTCCTCGCCGGCAAAGCCGCCCTTCATGTAGGTGTAGGTGCCCATGCCCATGAATACCGCATCGTATTCTTCGAGCAGTTGCTCCATGGTCACGTCCTTGCCCACCTCGGTGTTGAGGCGGAACTCGATGCCCATGCCGCTGAAGACTTCGCGACGATTGCTCAGCACGGTCTTTTCCAGCTTGAACTCGGGGATGCCGAAGGTCAGCAGGCCGCCGATTTCCGGGTTCTTGTCGAACACCACCGGGGTCACGCCACCGCGTACCAGCACGTCGGCGCAGCCCAGGCCCGCCGGGCCCGCGCCGATCACCGCGACCCGCTTGCCGGTCGGCTTGACCTTGGACATGTCCGGGCGCCAGCCCATGGCGAAGGCGGTGTCGGTGATGTACTTCTCCACCGAACCGATGGTCACCGCGCCGAAGCCGTCGTTGAGGGTGCAGGCACCCTCGCACAGACGATCCTGCGGGCACACCCGGCCGCAGACTTCCGGCAGGGTGTTGGTCTGGTGCGACAGCTCGGCGGCGGCGAGGATGTTGCCCTCGGCCACCAGCTTGAGCCAGTTGGGAATGAAGTTGTGCACCGGGCACTTCCATTCGCAGTACGGGTTACCGCAACCCAGGCAGCGATGGGCCTGGTCGGCCGACTGCTGGGGTTTGAAGGGCTCGTAGATCTCCACGAACTCTTTCTTGCGTTGACGCAACAGTTTCTTCTTCGGATCCTTGCGCCCGACCTCGATGAACTGGAAGTCATTATTCAGACGTTCAGCCATTACTAAAACCTCTTAACAGCAGCTCAAAGCTACAAGCTTCAAGCTGCAAGACAATCACGTGTGCAGGCATATCGCGCACTGCTGTTAACTTGCGGCTTGAAGCTTGCCGCTTGCAGCTGCGTCGTTATTGCGGATTCGCACGAGTACTGGAGAGCAGAGATTTCAAGCTCGCCGCCTTAGGTTTGACCAACCAGAAGCGACGCAGGTAGTCATCGAGGTTCTCGGCCAGGTTACGGCCCCACTCGCTACCGGTTTCCTCGACGTATTCGTCCAGCACGCGCTGCAGGTGGCTGCGATAGGCTTCCATCGCTTCGCCGCTGATCCGCTGGATTTCCACCAGCTCGTGGTTGACCCGGTCAACGAAGGTGTTGTCCTGGTCGAGCACGTAGGCGAAACCGCCGGTCATGCCTGAGCCGAAGTTGTAACCGGTCTTGCCCAGCACGCAGACGAAACCACCGGTCATGTATTCGCAGCAGTGATCGCCAGTGCCTTCCACCACGGTGTGGGCACCGGAGTTGCGCACGGCGAAACGCTCGCCCGCGGTGCCGGCGGCGAACAGCTTGCCGCCGGTAGCGCCGTACAGGCAGGTGTTGCCGATAATCGCGCTGTCCTGAGTCTTGTAGGCGCTGCCTTTGGGCGGAACGATCACCAGCTTGCCGCCGGTCATGCCCTTGCCGACATAGTCGTTGGCGTCGCCTTCGAGGTAGAGGTTCAAGCCGCCGGCGTTCCACACGCCGAAGCTCTGACCGGCAGTGCCCTTGAAGCGGAAGGTGATCGGCGCCTTGGCCATGCCCTGGTTGCCGTGGACCTTGGCGATTTCGCCGGAAATCCGCGCACCGATGGAACGGTCGCAGTTGCAGATGTCGAGCGCGAACTCGGCACCGCTGAGGTCGGCGATCGCAGGCTTGGCCATGGCGACCATTTTCTCGGCCAGCAGGCCCTGGTCGAACGGTGGGTTGCGATCGACCTGGCAGAACTGCGGCTTGTCCGCCGGGATATGGTCGCTGCCCAGCAGCGGGGTCAGGTCCAGGTGATGCTGCTTGGCGGTCTGGCCTTCGAGGATTTCCAGCAGATCGGTGCGACCGATCAGCTCTTCCAGCGAACGCACGCCCAGCTTGGCCAGCCACTCACGGGTTTCCTCGGCGACGTAGGTGAAGAAGTTCACCACCATCTCCACGGTGCCGATGTAGTGGTCCTTGCGCAGCTTCTCATTTTGCGTGGCGACGCCGGTGGCACAGTTGTTCAGGTGGCAGATGCGCAGGTATTTGCAACCCAGGGCAATCATCGGCGCGGTGCCGAAGCCGAAGCTTTCGGCGCCGAGGATCGCCGCCTTGATCACGTCGAGGCCGGTTTTCAGGCCGCCGTCGGTCTGCACCCGGACCTTGCCGCGCAGGTCGTTGCCGCGCAGGGTCTGGTGGGTTTCCGCCAGGCCCAGTTCCCACGGCGCACCGGCGTACTTGATCGAGGTCAGCGGCGAAGCGCCGGTGCCACCGTCGTAGCCGGAGATGGTGATCAAGTCGGCGTAGGCCTTGGCCACGCCGGCGGCGATGGTGCCGACGCCGGCTTCCGCCACCAGCTTCACCGAAACCAGCGCCTGTGGGTTGACCTGCTTCAAGTCGAAGATCAGCTGCGACAAGTCTTCGATGGAATAGATGTCGTGGTGCGGCGGTGGCGAAATCAGGGTCACGCCCGGTACCGCGTAACGCAGCTTGGCGATCAGGCCGTTGACCTTGCCGCCCGGCAACTGGCCGCCTTCGCCGGGCTTGGCGCCCTGGGCCACCTTGATCTGCAGCACTTCGGCATTGACCAGGTATTCCGGGGTCACGCCGAAACGGCCGGTGGCCACCTGCTTGATCTTCGAGCTCTTGATGGTGCCGTAGCGCGCCGGGTCTTCGCCGCCTTCACCGGAGTTGGAACGCGCACCCAGGCGGTTCATGGCTTCGGCCAGGGCTTCGTGGGCCTCCGGCGACAGCGCGCCCAGGGAGATACCGGCGGAGTCGAAACGCTTGAGGATCGATTCCAGCGGCTCGACTTCGCTGATGTCCATCGGCGTGTCCAGGGTCTTCACCTTGAACAGGTCGCGGATCATCGACACCGGGCGGTTGTCCACCAGCGCGGTGTATTCCTTGAACTTGGCGTAGTCGCCCTGCTGCACGGCGGCTTGCAGGGTGTTGACCACATCCGGGTTGTAGGCGTGGTATTCGCCACCGTGGACGAACTTCAGCAGGCCGCCTTGCTGGATCGGCTTGCGCGGGCTCCAGGCTTCGGTAGCCAGGGCTTTCTGCTCGGCTTCGATGTCGACGAAACGCGCGCCCTTGATGCGGCTCGGCACGCCACGGAAGCTCAGCTCGCAGACTTCCTCGGACAGGCCGATGGCCTCGAACAACTGCGCACCACGGTAGGACGCGATGGTCGAGATACCCATCTTCGACAGGATCTTCAGCAGGCCCTTGGTGATGCCCTTGCGGTAGTTCTTGAACACCTCGTAGAGGTCGCCCAGCACTTCACCGGTACGGATCAGGTCGCCCAGCACTTCATAGGCCAGGAACGGATAGACCGCCGAGGCGCCGAAACCGATCAGCACCGCGAAATGGTGCGGATCGCGCGCGGTGGCGGTTTCCACCAGGATGTTGGAGTCGCAGCGCAGGCCCTTCTCGGTCAGGCGGTGGTGCACCGCGCCGGTGGCCAGGGACGCGTGGATCGGCAACTTGCCCGGGGCGATATGGCGGTCGCTGAGGACGATCTGGGTACGACCGGCGCGCACGGCTTCTTCGGCCTGGTCGGCGACGTTGCGGATCGCCGCTTCCAGGCCGAGGCTTTCCTCGTAGTTCAGGTCGATGACCTGACGCTCGAAGCCCGGACGGTCGAGGTTCATCAGCGAGCGCCACTTGGCGGGCGAGATCACCGGCGAGCTGAGAATCACGCGGGAAGCGTGCTCAGGCGATTCCTGGAAGATATTGCGCTCGGCACCGAGGCAGATCTCCAGGGACATGACGATGGCTTCGCGCAGCGGGTCGATTGGCGGGTTGGTGACCTGGGCGAACTGCTGGCGGAAGTAGTCGTACGGCGTGCGCACACGCTGGGACAGCACGGCCATCGGCGTGTCGTCGCCCATGGAGCCGACCGCCTCGTAGCCTTGCTCGCCCAAGGGACGCAGCACCTGGTCACGTTCCTCGAAGGTGACCTGGTACATCTTCATGTACTGCTTGAGCTGGTCGACGTCGTAGAACGCCGAACCGTGGTCGTTGTCTTCCATGGTCGCCTGGATGCGCAGGGCGTTCTTGCGCAGCCATTGCTTGTACGGATGACGGGACTTCAGGCGGTTGTCGATGGCGTCGGTGTCGAGGATCTGCCCGGTTTCGGTGTCCACGGCGAAGATCTGGCCCGGGCCGACACGGCCCTTGGCGATCACGTCTTCAGGCTGGTAGTTCCAGACGCCGATTTCCGATGCCAGGGTGATGAAACCGTTCTTGGTGGTGACCCAGCGCGCCGGGCGCAGGCCGTTACGGTCGAGCAGGCAGACGGCGTAGCGGCCGTCGGTCATGACCACGCCCGCGGGGCCGTCCCACGGTTCCATGTGCATGGAGTTGTATTCGTAGAACGCACGCAGGTCGGCGTCCATGGTCTCGACGTTCTGCCACGCTGGCGGAATGATCATCCGCACGCCACGGAACAGGTCGATGCCGCCGGTGACCATCAGCTCCAGCATGTTGTCCATGCTCGAGGAGTCGGAACCCACGCGGTTGACCAGCGGGCCGAGTTCTTCCAGATCCATCAGGTCGTTGGTGAACTTGGTGCGCCGGGCCTGGGCCCAGTTGCGGTTGCCGGTGATGGTGTTGATCTCGCCGTTGTGGGCGAGGAAGCGGAACGGCTGCGCCAACGGCCATTTCGGCAGGGTGTTGGTGGAGAAGCGCTGGTGGAACACGCAGATCGCGGTTTGCAGGCGCGGGTCACCCAGGTCCGGATAGAAGGCGGCGAGGTCCGCCGGCATCATCAGGCCTTTATAGATGATGGTCTTGTGGGAAAAGCTGCAGATGTAGTGGTCGGTATCGGCGGCGTTGGCTACCGACGAACGACGACGGGCGCTGAACAGCTTGACCGCCATGTCCTGGTCGCTCAGGCCTTCGCCGCCGATGTAGACCTGTTCGATCTGCGGCAGGCGCTCCAGGGCCAGGCGGCCGAGAACGCTGGTATCGATAGGCACTTTGCGCCAGCCGATCAGTTGCAGGCCTTCGGCCAGGATCTCGCGGTTCATGTTCTCGCGAGCAGCTTCAGCCTTGGCCGGATCCTGGTTGAAGAAGACCATGCCCACGGCATATTGCTTGGGCAATTGGACACTGAAGGTTTCCTGGGCAATGGCTCGCAGGAACGCGTCAGGCTTCTGAATCAGCAGACCGCAACCGTCGCCGGTCTTGCCGTCCGCGTTGATCCCACCGCGGTGGGTCATGCAGGTCAGGGCCTCGATGGCCGTTTGCAAAAGGGTATGACTGGGTTCGCCCTGCATATGGGCTATCAGACCGAAACCGCAGTTATCCTTGAATTCATCTGGTTGGTACAGACCTGCTTTCATAGACACTTTCTCACCAGGCTGCCTCTTATCGAGACAAATTTCTTTTCAATTCAACCAATTACCATCCACGCCGAACGTACGCCGGCTTTGCGGGGGCAAAAGGGAGGTCATTGTACACACCGACACAGACGCTCACAAATTTGGCGACGAAATGTCGCAAATCTATGTCGCATTTATGAAAGGTTTAAAGCGATATGCTGTGCTAGTCAAAACTTTTTTAGTTCGGACCGCGACGACTCAAAAGCTACTGTGACGCAGACACCACAAGGCACGCGGCCTTGAAGGCAGCATGCGCATGCGGATTTTTTTGAGGTGCTGGGAGAGGCGGCCTGGGTAAGGCCGCCGAATCTTCAGCGAGTTGCTGCCAGTTCCTGTTGGACGCTGGCGACAGTGCGAGGCCAAGGTTTACCAGCCTGAACCTTCGCTGGCAAGGCCTTGATAGCGGTAACGGCTGCATCACGGCTGCTGAAGCTGCCGTAAGTGATCACATACAGCGGTTTGCCGTTGAGGACTTTCTTGAAATAACGGTACTGAGCGCCCTGCTCCTTGACGAAGCTCTGCGCCGCGGCTTCGGAACTGGTGCCCAGGATCTGCACGACGTAGTTGCCTGGCGCCTGACCGGCGTACCAGCTACCGCCGGTGGCGGCCTTGGCTACGGTGACAGGTTTCTCGGCTGGCTTGGCGGCTGGTGCAGCCGGCTTGCTGACCGGAGCAGGCGCAGGCTTGACCACTGGAGCCGGCTTGGCGGCAGCGACCTGGGTCGGTGCCGGGGTCGGACGGGCTTCAGGCGTCGGCGCCGGACCGGCTGGCACGCCGGCTGGCGGTGCAATGGTGGTCACGGTCGGCGGCGTGGCGCTGGAGCCTTCCACCGGCACACCATCGTCCCCCTCGGTGATCCCGCCGGCGGCTTCAGCCAGAGGGCCGCGCATCACCGGTTGCGACTGGCCGACCAATGGCAGCGGCATTGGCTGGGAAGAACCGGCGAACTCGACAGCCGGGCTGCCATTGCTGTTCGGTTGCGGTGTCTGGCCCAGCGGCAGCTGCGCCTGTTCGTTGGCTGGCGCACCGGTACTTGGTGCCTTGCTGCGACCCGGCATCAGCCAGGCAGCGGCAACGGCCACCACTACGACTGCGGATATCGCCAATACGTGTTTCTTCGGCATGTTGAACCCCATACTTGGACGCTTGACCGCTGAGCGGCTGGCAATCATGGCTTCGATCATTGCATCCCGGGCGACCTGGTTGATGTTGCCAGGCCAGCCATCGGAGCCTTCGTGAATATCACTGATCTGATCCGCGGAGAAAAGTTCGATACCCCGTCCTGCGCCTTCGAGACGCTGCGCCAGGTATTCGCGGGTTTCCTCTTCGGTGTAAGGCTGCAGTTCGATGACATGGAAGCGCTCTTCTTCCGCGCTCAGCTGCTCCAGGCCGGCAATCAGCGACGACTCGCCGAACAGGAACACATGCGGGCGACCTTCCGGTGCGCCGGCAGCGAGCGCCAGCAGTGCCTCGAGCGCCGACTCGTCGAGCTGCTCGGCGTCATCCACCAGCAGATAGACTTCCTGGCCGGTCAGGGCCAGTTGCACCACTTGCGCCAGGATCGGGCCGATTTCGGCCTGCTCGACGTTCAGCGCCTGGGCCACCTGCCGCAGCACGCCCGCCGCGTCGCCGGCACCACGGGCGGAAACCACCACGCTCTGTACCGACTGCTTGTTGGTGCTGGCTACCAGGGCCTGACGCAGCAGCGTCTTGCCGCTGCCTTGCGGGCCGGTCACGACCAGCAGCAGCTGGCTGTAGCGCGCCAGGTGATGCAGCTGCCCCAGCACCGGCTTGCGCTGGGCGGGGAAAAACTTGAAGCCCGGCACCCGTGGAGCGAAAGGGTCATGGCTCAATTGATAGTGGCCGAGGAAGGCCTCGTCGGCATGCAAACTAGTCATGGGGATCTTATTAACCTTTAAGCTGAGCCAGGGCGCGGTAATCCGCTCCCAGCGTGGCCTGTAAAACCTCTTTCGGATAATCGTCGGTCACTACGGCTTCGCCCATGCGGCGCAACAGCACCAGACGCAAACGACCATCGATCACTTTCTTGTCAATTGCCATGTGTTCGAGAAAATCCGCTTCGGTCATTTCCTCGGGTGGAATGACCGGCAAGCCTGCGCGCTGGAACAGGCGAATGCCGCGGTCACGCTCCTCGGCGGTGATCCAGCCAAGGCGTGCGGACATCTCCAGTGCCATTACGGTGCCAGCGGCGACCGCTTCACCATGCAGCCAGACACCATAGCCCATGTGGGTTTCGATGGCGTGGCCGAAGGTATGCCCCAGGTTCAGCGTGGCGCGCACACCGGACTCACGCTCGTCGGCGCCCACCACGGCCGCCTTGGCCGCGCAGGAGCGTTCGATGGCATAGGTCAGCGCCTGCTGGTCCAGGGCTCGCAAGCGGTCGACGTTGTCTTCGAGCCAGGTAAGGAAGGGCTCGTCGCAGATCAGACCGTATTTGATGACTTCCGCCAGGCCGGCCGACAGCTCGCGAGGCGGCAGGGTATTGAGCGAGGCGGTATCGATCAGCACCACGTTCGGCTGATAGAAGGCACCGACCATGTTCTTGCCCAGCGGATGGTTGATACCGGTCTTGCCACCCACCGACGAATCGACCTGGGACAACAAGGTGGTAGGAATCTGGATGAAATCGACGCCGCGCTGGTAGCAGGCGGCGGCAAAGCCGGCCATGTCGCCGATCACCCCGCCGCCGAGGGCGATGATCGTGGTGCGGCGATCGTGGCGTGCGGTCAGCAGGCCATCGAAAATCAGTTGCAGGGTTTCCCAGTTCTTGAACGCTTCGCCGTCGGGAAGAACCACCGAGATCACCGAGAACTGGGCGAGGCTGCGTTTCAGACGCTCAAGGTACAGCGGCGCTACGGTTTCATTGGAAACGATCGCCACTTGTCGCCCGGCGATGTGCGGAGCCAGCAACTCGGGCCGGTCCAACAAACCTTCGCCAATATGAATCGGGTAGCTGCGCTCGCCTAGATCGACCTTAAGTGTCTGCATGTGTCCCCACAGTGAAGATGGAAGCTGGTGTCCTGCCTTGCATTAACGACTGGCATTGCCTGGCTTTCTGACGCCGCGCAATAGCCATGCGCCACAACCGCGAGCGATCATGGCAAGGCGCCGAGGATAGCGCATTTCCCGCTGCGCATTAACGGGGAGGCAGTTGCTGCAGGCGGTCCAGTATGTCCAGCACCACCATGCGCGGTGGCCGTTCATCGGTTTCAACCACCAGGTCGGCGATTTCCCGATAAAGCGGATCGCGAATTGCCAACAGGTCCCGCAGGGTCTTCGCCGGATCGGCCGTGCGCAGCAGCGGTCGATTGCGATCCCGTGCGGTGCGACCGACCTGCTGCTCCACCGAAGCATGCAGATAGACCACACGCCCCCCGGCATGCAGCGCCAGACGGTTGGCTTCGCGCATCACCGCGCCGCCGCCGGTCGCCAGGACCACGCCATCGGCGGAGCACAGCTCGGCGATCATGGCCTGTTCCCGATCACGAAAGCCCGGCTCACCTTCTTTATCGAAGATCCACGGGATATTGGCACCCGTGCGCAACTCAATTTCCTTATCGGAATCTTTGAATGGCAGGCGCAGCTCTTTGGCCAGCAAGCGACCAATGGTGCTTTTTCCAGCCCCCATTGGCCCAACAAGAATCAAATTTCGCACAGAATCAACGACTCACAGCAATCGCCTGGTTGTTCATGATACGCGGAGTGAGAAATACCAGCAGCTCGGATTTTTTCTCCGACACCACGTCACGCCGGAAAAGGCGGCCAAGATACGGCACATCGCCGAGAAATGGCACCTTATCTACAACCTTGCTTTGCGTATTGGAGAAAACTCCACCGATGACGATGGTCTCTCCATCGTTGATCAGGACCTTGGCGTTGACCTCGTTCTTCTTGATCGGCGGCACGTCCTGGACTTTGTTCAGGTAGTCAGGCTCGTCCTTGGTGACCTTGACCTCCATGATGATGCGGTTATCCGGGGTGATCTGTGGCGTCACCTCCAGGGATAGCGAGGCCTCCTTGAACGACACCGAGGTCGCCCCGCTGGAGGCGGCTTCCTGATAGGGGATTTCCGTGCCCTTGAGGATCTTCGCCGTCTCCTTGTCGGACGTGACGACCTTGGGCTGGGAGACGATTTCCCCGTTACCGGTCTTTTCCATGGCTGTCAGCTCAAGGTCCAGCAACACATTGTCGGTGATGAAGGCGATACCCAGGCCGGAGGTATTGGCGGTAGTGCCCAGGTCGACGAACGGTGAGTTGCTGCTGGTGCTGCCCGGCGTGCCTATGGTGGAGGAGCCGTTGGTGCCGTTGCTGACCCCCGAGGCATTCCAGTTGCCCTGGTTCTGGATCGAGCCGCCCCAGCGCACGCCCAGGCTTTTGTCGTAGTCGACGTTGGCCTCGACGATCCGCGCTTCGATCATCACCTGGCGCACCGGGATATCCAGCTGGCTGACAATCCGCCGCAGCTCGTCCAGGCGCTCCCGGGTCTGGTAGGCGATGATGTTGTTGGTCCGCTCATCGACAGTGATCGACCCGCGTTCGTCGGACTTGTCCTCGGCGCGGGTGACCGACTGGAACAGCTTGGCGATCTCCGCGGCCTTGGCGTAGTTGACCTGCAGCAGTTCGCGCCGCAATGGTTCCAGGTCGGCGATCTGCTTCTGCGACTCCAGTTCCTGGCGTTCGCGGGCAGCGATTTCATCGGCCGGCGCCACCAGCAACACGTTGCCCACCTTGCGCTTGTCCAGCCCCTTGGTCTTGAGCACCAGATCGAGGGCCTGGTCCCACGGCACATTCTGCAGGCGCAAGGTAATGCCGCCCTGCACCGTATCGCTGGCCACCAGGTTGAGGTTGGTGAAATCGGCGATCAGTTGCAGCACCGAGCGGACCTCGATGTCCTGGAAGTTCAGCGAGAGCTTTTCGCCGTTGTAGGCCGAGCGCTCGGCGTTGCGTTTCTGCAGGTCGCCCGAGGTCATCGGCCTGACGCTCACCGTGAGTTTGTTATCCGTCTGGTAGGTCGAGTAATCGAAAGTGCCGCCGGGCTCGATGGTGACGATGGCCTTGCCGGACTCCGCCCGGGCGCTGACGAACTGCACGGGGGTGGCGAAATCCTTGACGTCCAGCCTGACCCGCAGGGGCTCGGGCAGGCGGGCCTTGGCGAAGGTGAGGACGAGCTTGCCGCCGCGCTCCTGTATATCCGGGCTCATTCCCGAGTCGGAGAGATCGATCAGCACATTACCTTCGCCTTGCTCGCCGCGCTGGAAATCCACGCTGCGAATCGACCGCCCCACGGAAGCCACGGCTTTGGCCCGCCCGGACGCGACAGCCGGCTGCCCCGGCGCACTCAGCACCGCCGTCGCCCCCTGGCCGATCACCACAAACAGCTGATTGCCGGCGACCCGAGTGCTGTAGGGCGCCAGCGCGACCAGATTGACGACGACCCGGGTACGCTGCCCCGATTCGACCACCGTCACGCTGCGCGCATTGCCATTGCCCAGGTCACGGCTCTTGTCTGCCAGCTGACTGACAACACCGGGCAGATCGAGGGCGATCCGCGCCGGCTGGTCGGTGGTATAGCCGCGCGGCTCGGGCACCGGCCCATCGAAGGTGAGTTTCAACTCCAGGCGATCCCCCGGCAGTGCCGCGACATCCAGGGCCTTGAGGCTGGCCGCCATGGCCATCGGTGAAAGCAGCGCCATCCATAGCGCAATACCGAAGGCTGAAAAGATCCTGTTCATGATGCGAGTTCCACTATGAGTGTTCTTTTAATGGAATGGTCCGTGGTCGCTCCAGCCACGCTCCCGCTCCATCGGGAACAATCTCGACCACCTCGACCTGTGAATCGCTGATCGCGACAATCCGCCCGTCGTTACGCCCCAGGTAATCGCCGACCTTCAGCCGATGCACGCCACCGGCGCCACGCAACAGCGCAAAGAAGCCGGAAGCATTGGAAAGGGTGCCCACCATCTCGAACTGTTCGATGCTGAAGCCCTCGAGATACTGCTTGCTACGGTTCGGATCCGGCTTGACCGCAGGCGAGCCTGCCCGACGTGCCGCCAGGTCCACCCTGACCGCAGGCTGAAACGGGCTGCGCAAGGGTGCGGCGTTATAGGTGAACGTTGGGTAAGACCCGAATGCCGGCATTGGTTCAATCTCGCCGGGCGACTGCAACCGCGCCTCGTTCATGTAGGCATCCAGATCACTGAAGTCGTCATCGTTGCCACAACCAGCCAGCCCGACAAATGCCAGCACCAGCAACAAGCCGTGAGCGCGCTTCATGGGCGTGGCACCTTGTAGCGGTAAGTCCTGGCCAGAATGTTCATGCGCAGGTTCGAACCGACCTGCGGCGTGACCGGTTTGATCTCGAAATCATGCAGGGTGACGATTCGCGGCAAACCGGCCACGCCGCTGACGAAAGTCGCCAGTGCGTGATAGCCGCCGGTAACCCTGATCTGGATTGGCAATTCGACGTAAAACGGCTGGACCACCTCCGGCAACAGCTTGATCTCTTCGAACTCCAGCCCGCTGCCAAGCCCGGTACGGCTGATGTCTTCAAGCAGGCCCGGCACCTCGGTATCGCTGGGCAGCTGGCGCAGCATGAGGCCAAAGGCGGTTTCCATGGCCTTCATCTGTTCGGTGTAAGGCCCGAGGTTGGCCACCAGGCGCGCCTTGCTGGCGAACTGCTGTTTCAGCACGGCCTCGTCCGCCCGGCGCTGGTCGAGTTGCAGCAACAGGTCCTTGAGGTACAGGTTGTAGCCGAGGGCCAGTACCAGCAGCATGACCAGCGCCACGACCACACCTTTGACCAGCGCCGGCCACGCCCCCATGTTGCTCATTTCCAGCTCGCCGAGATCGATCCGGCGCATCTGCGCCCACCCGCCGGACAGGTTCATTGCCCGTCCTCGCCCAGGGCGGGCCGGGTCTGATGGACGGTCAGCTGAAACACATTGACCTGGTCGGCGTTGTCCGCCCCGGCGGCCTTGACCTCTGTCAGGCTCGGCGCGTCGAACCAGTCGGAGGCGTCCAGGTTGCGCATCAGGTCCGAAACACGATGGTTCGATTCGGCCGCCCCGGTGATGGAAAGAGTCTGCCCGCTCATCCTGACATCGGTGAAATACACCCCGTCCGGCAGGGTGCGGGCCAATTGGTCGAACACCCGCGCACTGGTGGAGCGATTGCCTTGCAGGTCCTGGATGATCTTCATCCGTTCCACCAGTTGCTCGCGATGCAGCTTCAGCTCGCCGATCTTGGCGATCCGTTGATCGAGCAAGGTGATTTGAGCGCCTACGTGATTGTTGCGCGCCAGTTGCCTGTCGATCGCCCGGTCGATGATCCTGTCGCCCGCGAACAACACACCCAGGGCCACCGCCACAGCCGTCGCCAGGGCCAGGAAAAAGTGGCGACGCCGCTGTTCGCGCCGCGCCTCGCGCCAGGGAAGAAGATTGATCCGCGCCATCAGTCGAAACTCCGCAAGGCCAGCCCACAGGCGATCATCAAGGACGGGGCTTCGCTGGCCAGGGCTGCGGCGTCGACCTTGGCGCCGATGCTCATGCCAACGAAGGGGTTGGCGATCAGCACAGGCAAGCCCAGGCGCTGCTCGATCAACGGGACAAGCCCCGGAACCGAGGCGCTGCCACCCGCCAACAGGATGGAGTCGACCTGGTGTTGCGGGGCGGAGGCCTGGAAAAACTGCAACGAGCGCGAAACCTGTTGCACAACCGCCTCCTGAAAAGGTTGCAGCACCTCACTGGCGTAATCGTCCGGCAGGCCACCCTGCTTTTTCGCCAGGCCGGCCTCTTCTTTCGACAGCCCGTAGCGACGCTGGATGTGTTCGGTCAGTTGGTGTCCGCCGAACAACTGCTCACGGGAATAGACGATCTGCCCTTCATGCACGATGCTCAGGGTGGTCAGGGTGGCGCCGATATCGACCAGCGCCACGGTCCGGGCAGCCGGCGAGCCAGCCGCCAGGGCGAACGAACGCTCCAGCGCGCAGACTTCCAGGTCCACCACTCGGGCCGTCAGCCCGGCGAGCTCGAGCGCCGCCTCGCGAACTTCGATGTGCTCCTTGCGGCAGGCCGCCAACAGCACATCGACGCGTTCGGGATTGCGGGCCGAATAGCCGAGGACGTCGAAATCGATGGCGGCCTCGTCCAGCGGATAGGGAATGTACTGGTCGGCGTCGACCTTGAGCTGGCTTTCCCGATCGTCGTCGGACAGCCCGGCCTCCATCTCGATGACCTTGCTGATCACCGCCGAGCCGGCCATCGCCAGCGCCGCGTGCTTCGCACCCGGCCGGGCCCTGGCCAGCAGGCGAGACAGGGCATGCCCGACCCCTTCAGGCTCGACGATGTTTTTTTCGACCACGGCGTTGGCCGGCAACGGCTCCACGCCATAGGCCTCGACCCGAAAACGGCCACCGACACGGCTCAATTCAAGAAGCTTGACCGAGGTGGAGCTGATATCGATCCCCAGAAGGGAACTCGCCTTTTTACTGAAGAGTCCTAGCACTACCAATTCCCTATGACTATCCGTGACTTACGGACTCTGGAATGTCCATTGCGTTCAATCACCACGTCTTGACAGACGGGCAAATGACGCCCTTGGCGGAAAAATGCTTATAATGCCCAGCGATTTTTCCGCGATTTATCTGCTGCGTGAGCCGATTCCTGACTGTGAATACCTGACGCCCAATTCATTCCTTTCTCTGGAAATCCAAAAGCCTTGATTCGTCTGCTGAAGTTTTTCGGGTGGTCCATCGTCGCTGTGTTCTGCGGGCTGCTCCTCGCTCTCTCCGGCGCGTTTCTCTATCTTAGTCCTGGGTTACCGTCGGTAGAGGCGCTCAGAAGTATCCAGTTGCAGATTCCCCTGCGGGTGTACAGCAGCGACGGCAAGTTGATTGCAGAATTCGGCGAAATGCGCCGCACTCCAATCCGTTTCGCCGACATTCCCCCCAACTTCATTAATGCGTTACTAAGTGCTGAAGACGACAATTTCGCCAACCACTACGGCGTCGATCCCAGCAGCCTGATGCGTGCCGCGACCCAGCTGGTCAAGAGCGGGCACATCCAGTCCGGCGGCAGCACCATCACCATGCAGGTGGCGAAGAACTTCTTCCTGAGCAGCGAACGCAGCTTCTCGCGCAAGACCACCGAGATCCTCCTGGCCCTGCAAATCGAGCGCCAACTGACCAAGGACGAGATCCTCGAGCTGTACGTCAACAAGATCTACCTGGGTAACCGCGCCTACGGCATCGAGGCCGCGGCCCAGGTGTATTACGGCAAGTCGATTCGCGATGTCAGCCTGGCGCAGATGGCGATGATCGCCGGCCTGCCCAAGGCACCGTCGCGCTTCAACCCGCTGGCCAACCCGGCGCGCAGTAAAGAGCGCCGCGACTGGATCCTCGGGCGGATGTACAAGCTCGGCAAGATCAGCGAGGCGGACTACACCGCGGCGATCAACGAGCCGCTGAACGCCAGCTATCACGTGCCGACGCCGGAAGTGAACGCACCGTACATCGCCGAGATGGCCCGCGCCGAGATGGTCGGTCGTTACGGCAGCGACGCCTATACCGAAGGTTTCCGCGTCACCACCACGGTACCGAGCGACCTGCAGGAACTGGCCAACACCGCCGTCCATGAAGGCCTGATCACCTACGACCAGCGCCATGGCTATCGCGGCCCCGAGTCGCGCCTGCCCGGCAAGACCCACGCTGCCTGGGCCCAGGAACTGACCAAGCAACGCAGCATCAGCGGCCTGGAACCGGCGATCGTCACCCAGGTCGACAAGAACGGCCTGCAGGTACTGACCCGCACCGGCGAAGAGCACGTAGGTTGGGACAGCATGAAATGGGCGCGCCCGTTCCTGAACACCAACAGCATGGGTGCCGCTCCCAAGCAACCGAGCGATGTCGCCCAGGTCGGCGACCTGATTCGCGTGCAGCGCCAGGCAGACAACTCGCTCAAGTTCCGCCAGATCCCGGTCGTTCAGGGCGCACTGGTGTCCCTCGATCCGCAAAACGGCGCCATTCGCTCGCTGGTGGGCGGCTTCGCCTTCGAGCAGAGCAACTACAACCGGGCGCTGCAGGCCAAGCGCCAACCCGGTTCCAGCTTCAAGCCGTTCGTCTATAGCGCCGCGCTGGACAATGGCTACACCGCCGCCAGCCTGGTGAACGATGCGCCGATCGTGTTCGTCGACGAGTACCTGGACAAGGTCTGGCGTCCGAAAAACGACACCAACACCTTCCTCGGCCCGATCCGCATGCGCGAGGCGCTGTACAAGTCGCGCAACCTGGTTTCGATCCGCCTCCTGCAGAGCCTGGGCGTGGACCGCACCATCGACTACATCAGCAAGTTCGGCTTCAACAAACAGGACCTGCCGCGCAACCTGTCGCTGGCCCTGGGCACCGCGACCCTGACCCCGATGGAAATCGCCACCGGCTGGAGCGTGTTCGCCAACGGCGGCTACAAGGTCACGCCGTACATCATCGACAAGATCGAAAGCCGCAACGGCGAAACCCTGTTCACCGCCAACCCGCCGAGCGTACCGGCTGGCGACACGGCCAGCAGCGGGATAGCGGCACCGGCGCAGCAGGGCTTCACGGTGGACAACGTCCCTGGCGAGACCCCGAGCCAGGCCCCTGTACAGGCACCCGCGGTGGCCGAACGCATCATCGATGGCCGCACCACCTACATCCTCAACAGCATGCTGGAAGACGTGATCAAGCTCGGCACCGGGCGGCGCGCCCTGGCCCTGGGCCGCACCGACCTGGCCGGCAAGACCGGGACCACCAACGAATCCAAGGACGCCTGGTTCTCCGGCTACAACGCTGACTACGTGACCACGGTCTGGACCGGTTTCGACCAGCCGGAAAGCCTGGGACGCCGCGAGTATGGCGGCACCGTGGCCCTGCCGATCTGGATGAACTACATGGGCGCCGCCCTCAAGGACAAGCCGGCCCATACTCAGGCCGAGCCGGAAGGCATTCTCAGCCTGCGGGTCGACCCGGTCAGCGGCCGCGCCGCGACACCGGGCACACCGAACGCCTACTTCGAACTGTTCAAGAGCGAAGACACGCCGCCTTCGGTCAACGAACTGGGCAATGGCTACGCCCCTGGCAGCCCGCTGCCGGCGGACGAGTCGGCGCCGATCGATCTGTTCTAGAGAGCAGTCGCAAGCTGCAAGCTTCAAGCGGCAAGAAAGAGCAGAGCGGCGCCGCCTTTCTCTTGCAGCTTGAGGCTTGAAACTTCCCCATAAAAAAACCCGGCTCGAAGGCCGGGTTTTTTTATGGGCTGCTATTTAGCCGTTGAATACGTCATCCACGCTTTTGAGCGGGTAGTTCTTCGGATATGGCAGGGTCGCCACGCCAGTCTCGATCGCAGCCTTGGCCACGGCATCGGAGATCACGGTGATCAGACGGGCATCCATAGGCTTCGGAATGATGTACTCACGACCGAATTCCAGCTTGATGCCGCCGTAGGCGTCGCACACTTCCTGAGGCACCGGCAGCTTGGCCAGTTCGCGCAGGGCGTTGGCCGCGGCCACTTTCATTTCTTCGTTGATGCGCTTGGCGCGAACGTCCAGGGCACCACGGAAGATGAACGGGAAGCCCAGTACGTTGTTGACCTGGTTCGGGTAGTCCGAACGACCGGTGGCCATGATCACGTCGCTACGGGTGGCGTGCGCCAGTTCCGGGGCGATTTCCGGATCAGGGTTCGAGCAGGCGAACACGATCGGGTTGGCAGCCATGGAGCTCAGGCCTTCGGCGCTCAGCAGGTTCGGGCCGGACAGACCAACGAACACGTCGGCACCTTTGAGGGCGTCAGCCAGGGTGCGCTTGTCGGTCGTGTGGGCGAAGACCGCCTTGTACTGGTTCAGGTCGTCGCGCTCGGAGTGGATCACGCCGGTACGGTCGACCATGAAGATGTTTTCGATCTGGGCGCCCATGCTCACCAGCAGCTTCATGCAGGAGATGGCGGCGGCACCGGCGCCCAGGCAGACGATCTTCGCGTCCGACAGGGTTTTGCCAGCGATTTCCAGGGCGTTGATCATGCCGGCCGCGGTCACGATAGCGGTGCCGTGCTGGTCATCGTGGAATACCGGAATGTCGCACTGCTCGATCAGGGCGCGCTCGATCTCGAAGCACTCTGGCGCCTTGATATCTTCCAGGTTGATGCCACCGAAGGTGATGGAGATGCGCTTGACGGTGTCGATGAAGGCTTGCGGGCTTTCGGAGTCGACTTCGATGTCGAATACGTCGATGCCGGCGAAGCGCTTGAACAGCACGCCCTTGCCTTCCATCACCGGCTTGGAGGCCAGTGGGCCGAGGTTACCCAGGCCGAGAATCGCGGTGCCATCGGAAATGACTGCAACCAGGTTGCCCTTGCCGGTGTATTTGTAGGCCAGTTCAGGATCGCGGGCGATTTCGCGTACTGGTTCGGCTACGCCGGGGCTGTAGGCCAGCGACAGGTCGCGGGCGGTAGCGGTGGCCTTGGTGAGCTCGACACTCAGTTTCCCTGGACGGGGATTGGCGTGATATTCGAGAGCGGCAGTTTTCAAATCAGACATGTGGGCATTCCGCTTTTTACTGTTGGACAGACGGACCGCCGAGGATACGCGTGTCGCAAAGTCCCTACAAGACTGACCAGTCACCCCTGTCAAGGCCCGCAGGCTACGACTTTGGGCCAAGAGCCACGGAACACAAGGGGTAGACTGTTCACAATCGAAATAAAAAATGTCTACAATTTTTTATTTATTGAACCAGCTGGAACATTCCGGGATGGGTCAACGGCAACATCCAGCGCGCCTGACCCGATTTCAAACCACCCTTGCGTGAACGGTCGAGCACCCAGCCGCGCGCCTCGATCTGCCGCCCCGGCAGGCGATCCAGCTGCACGCCATCGAATTGGCCAAGCAGATTGGGTGCAATGCGCAATACAACCGAATCCTGCAATTCGATCCAGACACCGCCCCGATTGCGTTGCACCTTGCTCACCCGACCACTGAGCAGCGCAAATCCGGAGGCCTTTATCTGATCCGCTTTCAGTACAGACGATTGCCGCCACAGCCCCAGCCGGGCCTGCCGGGCGCTACGCTCGGCGGCTTGCTGGCAGTTGAACAAATCGACGTTCGGCACGACCGCCACCTGGTAGCCCAGGCCTTCGGCAAGCAATTGCGCCTCAAGGTTGGCGCCATCGGCACCATAGACATGGGCCAGGGTCCGCCCATAGTGATCCCTGCTTTCCCGACCGGGAAGCAGGCCGACCCGACCGTTGCTGGCCTTCACCAGCGCCTGCAGGCGCTGGCGGGCGGCAACCGCGAAGGGCTCGTCGGTGCGGCCTTTCTTGCCCAGTTCCGGCGCATTGAGGCCGATCATGCGCACGCTGCGGCCATCGACGAGACGCAAGGTGTCGCCATCGACCACCCGCTGGACCTGCACAGAGGCCAGCCCGACCGGCGCCGGGCAGAACGCCTGGGCACTGGAGAGCCAAATCGCGGACACAAAAAAGGCGCCCGCAAGGGACGCCTTTTTCATCAGCGAGGAGAAGCTGAAACAGCTTTCCAGACCGATCAGCCTTAGGCCTTTTTCGCGCCGAAAGCGCCGAAACGGTCGGCGAACTTCTGAACGCGGCCGCCGGTATCCAGAGTCTTCTGCTTACCGGTGTAGAACGGGTGGCATTCGTTGCAAACGTCGATCGCCAGCGGCTTAGCGAAGGTCGAACGAGTTTCGAACTTGTTGCCGCAGCTGCAGGTTACGGCAACTGCTGGGTATTCTGGATGGATATCGGCTTTCATGGTGTCTTCCTCAGGCTAGCGTGCCGCCACCCAACACTATTGTTGAATACCGCACGTAATTAGGCCGCGGATTCTACCAGACCTTTGCGATCACGCAAGCTGTCCCTTGCACCGACCGTCTGCTAGGCTCCGGGCCTTCTTCACCGCCCGTTCAATGAGATTTCCCCGCGTGCCCGACGCCATTTTGCGCCTCGCCCTGCCCTCCCCCCTGCGCCGCCTGTTCGATTACCGGGCCCCTGCCGGCGTACTGCGCGCCCAGCTGCATCCGGGCATGCGCCTGCGAGTGCCGTTCGGTCGCCGGGAAATGATCGGCATCCTGGTCGAGGTCACGGACAGCAGCGAAGTCCCGGCCGAGAAACTCAAACCGGCACTGGCCCTGCTGGACGCCACCCCGCCGCTGCCGCCCGCGCTGTTCAAGCTGTGCCTGTGGACCGCGCAGTACTACCAGCACAGCCTCGGCGACACCCTGAGCTGGGCGCTGCCGGTCCTGCTGCGCCAGGGCGAGCCGGCCGAGGCTCGGCAGGAACGCTTCTGGTCGGTCAGCCCCGGCGCCAGTCTCGACGACCCTCGCATCGCCCGCGCCCCACGCCAGCGCGAAGCCCTGGCGACCCTGGCCCAGCACCCTCACGGCGTCGCCCATCAGTTACTGAGCAAGCTGATGCTGAGCAAGGACAGCCTGGACCTGTTGCTGGCCAAGGATCTGGTGCAGGTGGAAGTCCGTCGGCACGCCCCGGGCGAACGCCACGAACATTGGCTGGCCCAGCCGGAACTGCCACTCAACAGCGAACAGCGCGCCGCCTATGAGGCCATCCGCTCCGGCTTCGACAGCTATCACGCCTTCCTGCTGGCCGGGGTCACCGGCAGCGGCAAGACCGAAGTCTATCTGCAGCTGATCCGCGAAACCCTGGAAGCCGGCAAGCAGGCGCTGGTGCTGATCCCGGAAATCAATCTCGGCCCGCAGACCCTGGCGCGCTTCGAACAACGTTTCAACGCCCGCATCGCCCTGCTGCACTCGGCGGTCAACGACCGCGAGCGCCTGGATGCCTGGCTGGCGGCCCGCGACGGCGAGGCCGACATTATTATCGGCACCCGCTCGGCACTGTTCACGCCGATGAAGAACCCCGGGCTGATCATCATCGATGAAGAACACGACGGCTCCTATAAACAGCAGGAAGGCCTGCGTTACCACGCCCGCGACCTGGCCCTGGTCCGCGCCCGCCAGGAAAACATCCCTATCGTGCTGGGCTCCGCCACCCCGTCGATGGAAAGCCTGCACAACGCCTACACCGGCCGTTATGGCCTGTTGCGGCTGAACGAGCGGGCCGGTGGCGCCAAGCAGCCACGCTTCCTGCGCCTGGATGTGAAGAGCCGGCCGCTGGACAGCGGCATTTCCGGCCCCATGCAACAAGCCATCGGCCAGACCCTGGCGGCAGGCCAGCAGGTGCTGGTGTTCCTCAATCGCCGTGGTTTCGCGCCGACCCTGCTGTGCCACGACTGCGGCTGGATGTCCGAGTGCGAACGCTGCGACGCGCGGATGACCGTGCACCAGCGCTACGGCGAACTGCGCTGCCACCACTGCGGTCACTCCGAGCGCGTGCCGCGGCATTGCCCGAAATGCGGCAAGGTCGACCTGCGCCCGGTCGGCGCCGGCACCGAGCGCGCCGAGGAGCGGCTGGCAATCCTGTTCCCGGACTACCCGGTGCTGCGGGTCGATCGCGACAGCACCTCGCGCAAGGACGCGATGAACCAGTTGTTCGCCACCATCCAGAAGGGCCAGCCCTGCATCCTCGTGGGCACCCAGATGCTCGCCAAGGGACACCACTTCCCGCGGGTGACCCTGGTCTCGATCCTCGATGCCGACGGCGGCCTGTTCTCCGGCGACTTCCGCGCCAGCGAGCGCATGGCGCAGCTGATCGTCCAGGTGGCTGGCCGCGCCGGGCGGGCCGAAGAGCCGGGCAAGGTGATCATCCAGACCCACCTGGCCGACCATCCGCTGTTGGTGCAGCTGACCGAGCAGGGTTACTTCGCCTTTGCCGAACAGGCCTTGAGCGAACGCCGCGCCGCCGGCCTGCCGCCGTTCGCCCATCTGGCGCTGCTGCGCGCCGAGGCGCACAAGCCGGGACAGGCCGAAGGCTTCCTCGACGAAGCCTGCGGCGAGGCCGAGCGCTTGCTGGCCGAGATGAACCTGGGCGGTATCGAATTGCTGGGGCCGGTACCGGCGCCCATGGAACGCCGCGCCGGGCGTTATCGCGCGCAACTGCTGTTACAGGCCAATGCCCGGGCGCCGCTGCACAAGCTGCTGAGTCACTGGCTGCTGGTGCTGGAACAGATGCCCAGCGGGCGCCAGGTACGCTGGTCGCTGGATGTTGACCCTGTGGACCTGTATTGATAGAAAAACCGCCATCTTGGGCAAGCACGCTTCTGTAGGAGCGAGCGGGCGGCGATCCGGCTTGCCCGCGATAAGGCCCGAATAGCCACCGCACAGCCGGCTATAGTTGGCAAGCCCGTCTTCGCAACGGATAATGCCCAGTTTTTCCACCTGCGCATCGAAGCGCCGCCGCGCCAGCGGTTGAAAGAGAAGACCATGAAAGACACCATTCGCCAGCTCATCCAGCAAGCCATCACCCAACTCGTCACCGAAGGTGTGTTGCCAGAAGGCCTGACGCCGGCGATCCAGGTAGAAAACTCCCGCGACAAGACCCACGGCGACTTCGCCAGCAACATCGCCATGATGCTGGCCAAGCCGGCCGGCATGAAACCACGCGACCTGGCGGAAAAGATCATCGCCGCCCTGCCCGCCGACGAACAGGTCAGCAAGGCCGAGATCGCTGGCCCCGGCTTCATCAATTTCTTCCAGAACACCCAGGCCCTGGCCACCCGCCTGGATGCCGCCTTGTCCGACGCCCACCTCGGCGTGCGCAAGGCCGGCGCATTGCAGCGCACCGTGGTCGACCTGTCGGCACCGAACCTGGCCAAAGAGATGCACGTCGGCCACCTGCGCTCGACCATCATTGGCGACGGCGTGGCGCGGGTCCTGGAGTTTCTCGGCGATACCGTGATCCGCCAGAACCATGTGGGCGACTGGGGTACCCAGTTCGGCATGCTGATGGCCTACCTGCAGGAAAACCCGATCACTAGCGACGAGCTGTCGGACCTGGAAAACTTCTACCGCGCCGCCAAGCAGCGCTTCGACGAATCCGAAGAGTTCGCCGACCGTGCCCGCGGCCTGGTGGTCAAGCTGCAGGCCGGTGACGCGGACTGCCTGGAACTGTGGACCAAGTTCAAGGACATCTCCCTGTCCCACTGCCAGAAGATCTACGAACTGCTGAACGTCAAACTGACCATGGCCGACGTGATGGGCGAAAGCGCCTACAACGACGACCTGATCAACGTGGTCAACGACCTCAAGGCCAAGGGCATGCTGGTCGAGAGCAACGGCGCCCAGTGCGTGTTCCTCGACGAATTCAAGAACGCCGAAGGCGAGCCGCTGCCGGTGATCATCGTCAAGGCCGACGGCGGCTACCTGTACGCCACCACCGACCTGGCCGCCGTGCGCTACCGCAGCGGCAAGCTCAAGGCCGACCGCGCACTGTACTTCGTCGACCAGCGCCAGGCCCTGCACTTCCAGCAAGTGTTCGCGGTGGCCCGCAAGGCCGGCTTCGTGACCCACCCGATGGACATGGAGCACATGGGCTTCGGCACCATGAACGGCGCCGACGGCCGTCCGTTCAAGACCCGCGACGGCGGCACCGTGAAGCTGATCGACCTGCTGACCGAAGCCGAAGAGCGCGCCTACAGCCTGGTCAAGGAAAAGAACCCGGAGCTGGCCGAGGCCGATCTGCGCAACATCGCCAAGGTGGTGGGCATCGACTCGGTGAAATACGCCGACCTGTCCAAGCACCGCACCAGCGACTACAGCTTCAACTTCGACCTGATGCTGAACTTCGAAGGCAACACCGCGCCTTACCTGCTGTACGCCTACACCCGCGCCGCCGGTGTGTTCCGCAAGCTGGGCAAGGACTTCAGCGAAGTGCAGGGGCAGATCACCCTCGAAGCCGCCCATGAGCTGGAGCTGGCGGCCAAGCTGGCGCAGTTCGGCGAAGTGCTGAACGGCGTGGCCGACAAGGGTACGCCGCATATCCTGTGCACCTACCTGTACGACGTGGCCGGGCTGTTCTCCAGCTTCTACGAGAACTGCCCGATCCTCAGTGCCGAATCGCCGACGCAGATGCAGAGCCGCTTGCGCCTCACCGAGCTGACCCGTCGTACCCTCAAGCAAGGTCTGGAATTGCTGGGCCTGAAAGTTCTGGAGCAAATGTAAGTTGGCTGCCAAGAAAAAACCTGCACCCAAGCGTGGCGCCAGCCGTTACCAAGCTCCTGCGAAGCAACCGATTCCGGGTTGGTTGTGGATGGCCATCGGCCTGGCCGTGGGCGCCTTCATCGTGTTCCTGATGAAGCTGGAGCCAGGCAAGGGCGGTGACAGCGTCAAGCGCGAGCGGCTGGAGCAACAGAAAACCACCAAGATCGCCGAGGCCAACAAGACCCCGCCGAGCCCACAGCAACCGGTGAAGCCGAAGTACGACTTCTACACCCTGCTGCCGGAATCGGAAGTGATAGTGCCGCCGGAAGCGGTGCCGGAAAAAACCCTGCCAACACCGCAGACCGCGCCGGTGGTTCCGACCACGCCGGTGACCCCGGCGGAAGCGGCGAAGATCGATACCGCGCGAGCCCAAGCCGCCCTGGCCGGCATCACCCCGCCGCCCGCACCACCGGTGGCGCAGGTGGCGAAGGCCGCGCCTGTGACCAGGTTCTTCCTGCAGGCCGGTTCGTTCCGCAAGCAGACCGATGCCGACAAGGTCCGCGCGCAGATCATCCTGCTGGGGCAATCGGTGTCCGTCGAGTCCGGCACCGTCAAGGACGAGACCTGGTACCGCGTACTGGTCGGCCCGTTCAGCAACCGCGAACAGCTGACCACCGCGCAGAAGCAACTGGCCGGCGCCGGCTTCAGCAACCTGCTGTTACAACAGCGCCAGAGCCGCTAAGACGGCCGATCGCGAGCAAGCTCGCTCCTACAAGGCCTGCGCCAAACCTGTAGGAGCGAGCTTGCTCGCGATGACGTCCTCATTGACACCGCCTCCCCCAGCAGCAAAGACCGCTCGTCCCACAACCCCCACCGCAGTTGAAAAACCCCGCGTCACCCCCATATGAGTTCCCATCAGGGCATTTTCGCCCCGCAGCGTGGAGACTCTCCCCTTGACCACCATCGTTTCAGTCCGCCGCCACGGCAAAGTCGTCATGGGCGGCGACGGCCAGGTTTCCCTCGGCAACACCGTGATGAAAGGCAACGCGAAAAAAGTTCGTCGCCTGTATCACGGCCAGGTCATCGCCGGCTTTGCCGGGGCCACCGCTGACGCCTTCACCCTGTTCGAACGCTTCGAAGGCCAGCTTGAGAAGCATCAGGGGCATCTGGTACGCGCCGCCGTCGAACTGGCCAAGGAATGGCGTACCGATCGCTCCCTCAGCCGCCTCGAAGCCATGCTCGCGGTCGCCAACAAGGACGCCTCCTTGATCATCACCGGCAACGGTGACGTGGTCGAGCCGGAAGACGGCCTGATCGCCATGGGCTCCGGCGGCGCCTACGCCCAGGCCGCGGCCAGCGCCCTGCTGAAGAAAACCGACCTGTCGGCCCGCGAAATCGTCGAAACCGCCTTGGGCATCGCCGGCGACATCTGCGTATTCACCAACCACACCCAGACCATTGAGGAGCAGGATCTCGCGGAATAAGCCTGTTTCGGCCATCGCGCCACGGCATTCATTCTTGCTTGAGGACCGCCAATTACTATGCCCATGACTCCCCGCGAAATCGTCCACGAACTCAACCGTCATATCATCGGCCAGGACGATGCCAAGCGCGCCGTCGCCATCGCGCTGCGTAACCGCTGGCGCCGCATGCAGCTGCCTGAGGAGCTGCGTGTCGAAGTGACCCCGAAGAACATCCTGATGATCGGCCCGACCGGTGTCGGCAAGACCGAGATCGCCCGGCGCCTGGCCAAGCTGGCCAACGCTCCGTTCATCAAGGTCGAAGCGACCAAGTTCACCGAAGTCGGTTATGTCGGCCGCGACGTTGAATCGATCATCCGCGACCTGGCCGATGCCGCGATCAAACTGTTCCGCGAACAGGAAATGACCCGCGTGCGCCACCGCGCCGAAGATGCCGCCGAAGAACGCATCCTCGATGCCCTGCTGCCGCCGGCGCGCATGGGCTTCAGCAACGAGGACGCCGCCCCGGCCCAGGACTCCAACACCCGCCAGCTGTTCCGCAAGCGCTTGCGCGAAGGCCAGCTGGACGACAAGGAAATCGAGATCGAAGTGGCTGAAGTCAGCGGCGTCGACATTTCCGCGCCACCGGGCATGGAAGAGATGACCAACCAGCTGCAGAGCCTCTTCGCCAACATGGGCAAGGGCCAGCGCAAGAACCGCAAGCTCAAGATCAAGGACGCGCTCAAGCTGATCCGCGACGAAGAAGCCAGCCGCCTGGTCAACGATGAAGAACTCAAGGCCAAGGCCCTGGAAGCGGTCGAACAGCACGGCATCGTGTTCATCGACGAAATCGACAAGGTTGCCAAGCGCGGTAACTCCGGTGGCGTCGACGTATCCCGCGAAGGCGTCCAGCGCGACCTGCTGCCGCTGATCGAAGGCTGCACCGTCAACACCAAGCTGGGCATGGTCAAGACCGACCACATCCTGTTCATCGCTTCCGGCGCGTTCCACCTGAGCAAGCCGAGCGACCTGGTGCCCGAGCTGCAAGGCCGCCTGCCGATCCGCGTCGAACTCAAGGCGCTGTCGCCGGAAGACTTCGAGCGGATTCTCAGCGAGCCTCACGCCTCCCTGACCGAGCAATACCGCGAGCTGCTGAAAACCGAAGGCTTGGTCATCGAGTTCCAGGCGGACGGTATCAAGCGCCTGGCGGAGATCGCCTGGCAGGTCAACGAGAAGACCGAGAACATCGGTGCCCGCCGCCTGCACACCCTGCTCGAGCGCTTGCTCGAAGAGGTGTCGTTCAGCGCCGGCGACCTGGCCAGCGCCCACAACGAAGAGCCGATCCGCATCGACGCCGCCTACGTCAACAGCCACCTGGGCGAATTGGCGCAGAACGAAGACCTGTCCCGCTACATCCTCTAAGCGGCAAGCCATAAGCTTCAAGCTGCAAGTTGACCGCCGTCATCTTGTAGCTTGCGGCTTGCAGCTTTAAGCTGCCCCCATGACCAGACTTCCCACCGCCATCAACCTGCACAAAGCCTCGAAGACCCTGACGCTGACCTACGCGCCAGACGAGGTCTATCACCTGCCCGCCGAATTCCTGCGGGTGCACTCCCCCTCCGCCGAGGTCCAGGGCCACGGCAAACCCATCCTGCAGTTTGGCAAGATCGGCGTCGGCCTGACCAAGGTCGAACCGGCCGGTCAGTACGCACTGAAATTGACCTTCGACGACGGGCATGACAGCGGCCTGTTCACCTGGGACTACCTGTACCAGTTGGCGGTGCGTCAGGACGATCTGTGGAAGGATTATCTTGCCGAACTTCAAGCAGCCGGAAAGTCCCGCGATCCAAATGAGTCTATCGTCAAGCTGATGCTCTAGATCAGACCTCTGAAGCTTTAGAGGGCATTTTCTAGATTCATCTGTTTGAATGCTGGGCTGCATGGCCAACGATTGGCCTGCTTGCGAAAAAAATTAAACTCGGGTAACCAATGGAGCTGGCAAGTTCCCTGCAGTGTTCTCTGAACAAAAAAGCAGTAATGCAGAATCAACGGTCACCCGAGCAGTAGTACCTGGCATCTTTGCTGTGTGACTACACAGCAGGTCCGGTACTCGTCTCAGGACAATGGAGCGTCGTAGATGAGTAACAAGAATAACGATGACCTGAAACGCCAAGCCTCGGAAAACACTCTGGGCCTGAATCCGGTCATCGGTTTACGTCGGAAAGATCTGCTTACCTCTGCTCGTATGGTGCTGACCCAGGCCATCAGACAACCGCTGCACAGCGCCAAACATGTGGCCCATTTCGGCGTCGAATTGAAGAACGTGATGTTCGGAAAATCGACGCTGCAACCGGAGAGCGATGACCGTCGCTTCAACGATCCGGCCTGGAGCCAGAACCCACTGTACAAGCGTTATCTGCAAACCTACCTGGCGTGGCGCAAGGAGCTTCACGACTGGATCGGCCAGAGCAACCTCTCCGAACAGGACATCAGTCGCGGCCACTTCGTCATCAACCTGATGACCGAGGCCATGGCGCCGACCAACACCGCCGCCAACCCCGCGGCGGTCAAACGCTTCTTCGAAACCGGCGGTAAAAGCCTGCTCGATGGCCTCTCCCATCTGGCCAAGGACCTGGTGCACAACGGCGGCATGCCGAGCCAGGTCAACATGGACGCCTTCGAGATCGGCAAGAACCTGGGCACCAGTGAAGGCGCAGTGGTGTTTCGCAACGACGTGCTGGAACTGATCCAGTACCGCCCGGTGACCGAACAGGTGCACGAGCGCCCGCTGCTGGTGGTGCCGCCACAGATCAACAAGTTCTATGTCTTCGACCTCAGCCCGGACAAGAGCCTGGCGCGCTTCTGCCTGCGCAACGGCTTGCAGACCTTTATCGTCAGTTGGCGCAACCCGACCAAGGCGCAGCGCGAGTGGGGCCTGTCGACCTACATCGAAGCGCTGAAAGAAGCGGTCGACGTGGTCACCGCCATCACCGGCAGCAAGGACGTGAACATGCTCGGTGCCTGCTCCGGCGGCATCACCTGCACCGCGCTGCTGGGGCACTACGCAGCCCTGGGCGAGAAGAAGGTCAATGCCCTGACCCTGCTGGTCAGCGTGCTCGATACCACCCTCGATACCCAGGTGGCGCTGTTCGTCGACGAGCAGACCCTGGAGGCCGCCAAGCGTCACTCCTATCAGGCCGGCGTGCTGGAAGGCCGCGACATGGCCAAGGTCTTCGCCTGGATGCGGCCCAACGACTTGATCTGGAACTACTGGGTGAACAACTACCTGCTGGGCAACGAGCCGCCGGTGTTCGACATCCTGTTCTGGAACAACGACACCACCCGGTTGCCCGCGGCCTTCCACGGCGACCTGATCGAAATGTTCAAAAACAATCCGCTGATCCGCCCCAACGCACTGGAAGTGTGCGGCACGCCGATCGACCTGAAGCAGGTCACCGCCGACATCTTCTCCCTGGCCGGCACCAACGACCACATCACCCCGTGGAAGTCCTGCTACAAGTCGGCCCAGCTGTTCGGCGGCAAGGTCGAATTCGTCCTCTCCAGCAGCGGGCATATCCAGAGCATCCTCAACCCGCCAGGCAACCCCAAGTCGCGCTACATGACCAGCGAAGAGATGCCGGCCAGCGCCGACGTCTGGCAGGAAAACTCGACCAAGCACACCGACTCCTGGTGGCTGCACTGGCAGGCCTGGCAGGCGGAGCGTTCGGGCAAACTGAAAAAGACGCCGAGCATTCTCGGCAACAAGGCGTATCCAGCGGCCGAGGCGGCGCCGGGTACTTATGTTCATGAACGTTAGCCGATAGCAAGCCTGTAGGATCGAGCCGCTTGCGAGCATGCGGCTGCGCAAGCGACTCTCTCCTACAGGCAACGATTCCACCAACAGGGCCAAGGCATGCCTCAACCGTTCATCTTTCGCACCGTCGACCTGGATGGCCAGACCATCCGCACCGCGGTACGCCCAGGCAAGCCTCACTTGACACCCTTGCTGATCTTCAATGGTATCGGCGCCAACCTGGAGCTGGTGTTTCCATTCGTCCAGGCTCTGGACCCGGACCTGGAAGTCATCGCCTTCGACGTACCGGGCGTGGGTGGCTCCTCGACGCCGAGCCGCCCCTACCGGTTTCCCGGCTTGGCCAAGTTGACCGCGCGCATGCTCGATTACCTCGACTATGGGCAGGTCAATGTGGTCGGGGTGTCCTGGGGCGGGGCACTGGCCCAGCAGTTCGCCTACGACTACCCCGAACGCTGCAAGAAACTGGTGCTGGCCGCCACCGCCGCAGGCGCCTTCATGGTGCCGGGCAAACCCAAGGTGCTGTGGATGATGGCCAGCCCACGGCGCTACATCCAGCCCTCCCATGTGATCCGCATCGCCCCCCTGATCTACGGCGGCTCGTTCCGCCGTGATCCCAACCTCGCCGCCGAACATGCCAGCAAGGTCCGCTCGGCGGGCAAGCTGGGCTACTACTGGCAATTGTTCGCCGGCCTCGGCTGGACCAGCATCCACTGGCTGCACAAGATCCACCAGCCGACCCTGGTGCTGGCCGGCGACGACGACCCGCTGATCCCACTGATCAACATGCGCATGCTGGCGTGGCGCATTCCCAATGCCCAGCTACACATCATCGACGACGGGCATCTGTTCCTGATTACCCGGGCCGAAGCCGTGGCGCCGATCATCATGAAATTCCTCGAGGAGGAACGACAACGGGCAGTGATGCACCCGCATCCGACGCCGTTCAGCGGTACGTAGCAAAAAGCGTCTGCCGACAGGATCGTCGCGCGCGCAGGATGGTTCAGGACCGACTATGGTGTTTGTCTTGGTGTGCTTGTTGATGGCTTGACGAAGGAGTGTTGAAGCATGCGAGACAAACCAACGGCGGGCTCGCTGCCCACGCCCGCCACCTACATCACTGCCCAGAGTGCCATCACCGGTCTGCGTGGCCGTGACTTGTTGTCGACTCTGCGCAGCGTGGCCACTTATGGCCTGCGCAACCCGGTGCACAGCGCCCGCCATGCCTTGGCGCTAGGTGGCCAATTGGGCCGTGTACTACTGGGCGAAACACTGCACAAACCCAACCCCCAGGACAGCCGGTTCTCCGATCCGACCTGGAGCCTGAATCCGTTTTACCGACGCGGCCTGCAGGCCTATCTCAGTTGGCAGAAGCAAATCAAAAACTGGATCGACGACAGCGGCATGAGCGCGGACGACCGGGCCCGCGCGCACTTTGCCTTCAGCTTGCTCAACGATGCGGTGGCACCGTCCAACACCCTGCTCAATCCGCTGGCGATCAAGGAAATCTTCAACTCCGGCGGCAACAGCGTGATCCGCGGCATCGGTCATCTGGTCGACGACCTGCTGCATAACAACGGCCTGCCCAGCCAGGTCGCCAAACAGGCCTTCGAGGTCGGCAGGAGCTTGGCCACCACCCCCGGTTCGGTGGTGTTTCGCAACGAGCTGCTGGAACTGATCCAGTACAAGCCGATGAGCGAAAAACAGTACGCCCGCCCCCTGCTGATAGTGCCGCCGCAGATCAACAAGTTCTATATCTTCGACCTCAGCCCCACCAACAGCTTCGTGCAGTTCGCCCTGAAAAACGGCCTGCAAACCTTCATCATCAGCTGGCGCAACCCCGATGTCCGGCATCGCGAATGGGGCCTGTCGAGCTATGTCGAGGCCGTGGAGGAAGCCATGAATGCCTGCCGGGCGATCACCGGCAGTCGTGACGTGAACCTGATGGGTGCCTGTGCCGGCGGCCTGACCATTGCCGCCCTGCAAGGCCACCTGCAAGCCAAGCGACAACTGCGTCGGGTCTCCAGCTCCACCTACCTAGTCAGCCTGCTGGATAGCCAGCTGGACAGCCCGGCGACCCTGTTCGCCGACGAACAGACCCTGGAGGCAGCCAAGCGCCGCTCCTATCAACGCGGCGTGCTGGACGGTCGCGACATGGCCAAGGTGTTCGCCTGGATGCGGCCCAACGACCTGATCTGGAATTACTGGGTCAACAACTACTTGCTGGGCAAAGAGCCGCCCGCGTTCGACATCCTCTACTGGAACAACGACAACACCCGGCTGCCGGCTGCCTTTCATGGCGATCTGCTGGATTTCTTCAAGCACAACCCGATGAGTCATCCCGGGGGCCTGGAAGTGTGCGGCACGCCAATCGACCTGCAAAAGGTCACGGTCGACAGCTTCAGCGTCGCCGGCATCAACGACCACATCACCCCCTGGGATGCGGTGTATCGCTCAACCCTGCTGCTGGGCGGCGACAAGCGCTTCGTGCTGTCCAACAGCGGGCATGTGCAGAGCATCCTCAACCCGCCGAGCAACCCCAAGGCCAACTACGTCGAAAACGGCAAGCTCAGCAGCGACCCGCGAGCCTGGTACTACGACGCCAAGCACGTCGACGGCAGTTGGTGGACGCAATGGCTGGAGTGGATCCAGCAGCGTTCCGGTGCCCAGCGCGAAACCCTGATGACCCTGGGTAACCAGAATTACCCACCGATGGAGGCGGCGCCTGGCACCTACGTGCGCGTCCGCTGAATTTCCCCGCGCCGCGGCCCTAGGGTCGCGGCCTGACTGAACAACCAAGAAGACTGGATGAAAACCCGCGACCGAATACTCGAATGCGCCCTGCTGCTGTTCAATCACAAGGGCGAACCCAATGTCTCGACCATGGAAGTTGCCAACGAAATGGGGATCAGCCCCGGCAATCTCTACTACCACTTTCACGGCAAGGAGCCGCTGGTCCTCGGGTTGTTCGAGCGCTTTCAGAATGAGCTGGCGCCCCTGCTCGATCCGCCCGCCGATGTGCACCTGGCTCCCGAAGACTACTGGCTGTTCCTGCACCTGATCGTCGAGCGCCTGGCGCACTACCGCTTCCTGTTCCAGGACCTGTCCAACCTGGCCGGACGACTGCCGAAGCTGGCCAAGGGAATTCGCAACCTGCTCAACGCCCTGAAGCGCACCCTGGCCTCGCTGCTGGCCAGGCTCAAGGCTTCGGGCCAACTGGTCAGCGATACCCAGGCACTGGGGCAACTGGTGGAACAGATCACCATGACCCTGCTGTTCTCGCTGGACTATCAGCGCATTCTCGATCGCGAGGGCGAGGTACGGGTGGTGGTCTACCAGATCATGATGCTGGTGGCGCCGCACCTGTTGCCACCGGCGAAACTGGCCACCGAGCAGATGGCCCTGCGTTACCTCGACGAGCACGATTGACCGGCGCCGCAAGAGCCCCACGAACAAAAACGCCCGACCTTTGCAGGCCGGGCGTTTTTGTATGCCCCGAAAAACTCAGGACTGACTGGTTGGCGTCGCGGGTGCTGGCGCGGCAGTCGGGGTGACGGCAGGGGTTGGCGCCACTGCGGAGTTCGCAGGGCTGACCGGTGCTGCCGGCTTGGCGGCAACCGCAGGCTTCGGTGCAGCGGCCTTGGGTGCTGCCGGTTTCTTCACTGCTGGTTTTTTCGCTGCCGGTTTCGCGGCGGGTTTGGCAGCCGGCTTGGCGGCTACTGGCTTGGCGGCAGGTTTTGCAGCCGGCTTGGCCGCCGCAGTTTTGGCTGCCGGTTTCGCCGCAGGCTTGGCTGCTGTCTTGGCCGGAGCCTTGGCTGCCGGCTTGGCCGCTGCTTTAGCCAGAGGCTTGGCAGCTGGTTTGGCCGCTGCAGTCTTGGCCGCGATTGGAGCCACCTTGGCGCCTGTGAGTTTTTCGATCTGTTTGGTCAGGGTGTCGACCTTGCTGTGCAGCGCCTTGACTTCATTGCGGCTAGGCACGCCCAGACGCGAAATGGCACTGTTCAAACGCTTGTCGAATGCACCTTCCAGCTCGTCCCACTTGCCCAGCGCGCGGTCCTTGACGCCACTGATGCGCGATTTTGCCGAGCTCGCGGAGTCCTTGGCGGCGTCGACTTTCTTGCCGACAGCGCTTTTGGTGAGCTTCTCGGCTTTCTCGCCATCCTTGACCAGCGACTCGAAAAGCTTGCTGCCGTCAGTGTCGATTTTCGAGTACACGCCTAAACCAGCAAGCCAGATTTTACGGGAGTAGTCTTCGACCTTCCCGATCCACGAGCTGCCTTCTTTTTCAGTATTCTTTTTACCAGCCATCCCGTTCTCCTTAATGTTTACGCGCGACACGTTCGAGCAATGCCGTCAGCTCATCGAGCTTAGCAGAGAGTGTCTCAACGTCATGTTTAGACGGAATGCCGATGCGATTCAAGGCACTTGCGACGCGCGTGTCAAAAACCTTCTCGACTTTATCCAGTTGCACTTCGACTTTGCCTCTGAGACTGGTGACATCCCCCTTCACACTATCAATCTGACTGTTGGCGGCCTCAAGTTGTTCAGTCACAACTTTTTTGCCTTTCTTTTCAACAGTTTGACCAGCCTTAACGAGCTCTTGAAAGTACTCGCTGCCTTCCTGGCCAACCTTGGTGTAGGCACCCAGGCCTGCCAGCCAGATCTTGCGGGCATAGGATTTGACTTCACTCAGAGTGGTTGATGCGGCATCAACTTTTTTCTTCAGAATTACTTTGGCCATAGTGCACCTCACGCGCAGAAGGTTTGAGGAACTGCCCGCAGGAAAGTGGGCTCAGGCACAAAGTAGTGAGAAAAATTAGAATCGGCACCCTAACCAATGTCATAAAAGAGTGGACGGTTATTGGAGAAACCAACTCGCCAACGATGCTTTCCCAGGCGTCATGACAACACCCGAAATCGCCGGCAAGCCGACTTCCACGAAAGCGCCTCAGACCAGGGCTTTATCCAGCGCCTTTTCAATTTCCGACTTGATCATGCCGCTCATAGCGGACATCAACAGGCCCAGCTCGACATCGACCCTGATCGAATCGTCGCCCACCTGCACCGCACCTTTGACCCCCGAACGCTTGAGGTTCAGGGTATCGCCCGACCACTGCGGCTCCAGGCCATACTGATCGGCCAGTTTCTGCGCCAACTGGTCAGCCTTTTCGCGGGCTGCCTCCTTACCCAGGCCGTGGGCACGCTCAACACTTATACGGGCCATTGAATGACTCCTGATTTATCGGGACTTGCCTTGAGCGTCTTGAGCTGCGCTGCGTCAAAACGCCCCGGCGCTTCACTATCTTACATTCAGCCTTGCCAAGACAAAGACCGCCACCGGGATTAGAATGTCCCGCATTCTCTTTTGGTGACAGCGATATGACTGATCAGCGCAAAGGCAGCGATGCCGAACCCACCACTCACTTCGGCTTCAAAAACGTTCCGGAAAGCCAGAAGGCGGAAAAAGTCGCTGAGGTGTTCCACTCGGTAGCCGCCAAGTACGACCTGATGAACGACGTACTGTCCGGTGGCATGCATCGCCTGTGGAAACGCTTCACGATCGAATTGTCCGGCGTTCGCCCCGGTAATCGGGTGCTGGACATCGCCGGCGGCACCGGTGACCTGACCCGCAAGTTTTCCCATCTGGTGGGCCCTACCGGCCAGGTGGTTCTGGCGGACATCAACGCCTCCATGCTCAAGGTCGGTCGCGACCGCCTGCTCGACAAGGGCGTGGCCGGTAACATCGAGTTCGTTCAGGCCGACGCGGAAAAACTGCCGTTCCCGGACAACCATTTCGACGTCGTGACCATCGCCTTCGGCCTGCGCAACGTGACCCACAAGGAAGATGCCCTGCGCTCGATGCTGCGGGTACTCAAGCCCGGTGGCCGCCTGCTGGTGCTGGAATTCTCCAAACCGACCAACGCCCTGATGTCCAAGGTCTACGACGCCTACTCGTTCGCCTTCATGCCACTGGCCGGCAAGCTGATCACCAACGACTCGGAAAGCTATCGCTACCTGGCCGAATCGATCCGCATGCACCCGAATCAGGAAACCCTGAAGTCGATGATGGTCGAGGCCGGTTTCGATCGCGTGACCTACCACAACATGACCGCGGGCATCGTCGCCCTGCATCGCGGCATCAAACCCTGATGTTGTTCAGCGGCCTGCTCGCCAGCGTCGAACACGGCCTCAACCGTGTACTGCGTCTCGACAGCACGGCTTTGCCACGCTTGCAGCATTTGAACGGCAAGGTCATTGCCATCGATTGCCGCAGCCCGAGCGTGCAGTTGTTCGTCATTCCCGGCGATGAGGGCCTGACCCTCGCCACGCATTGGGCCGCCGACGCCGACTGCACCCTGCGGGCGCCGGCCTCGAGCCTGGTGCGCCTGGCCCTGAGCCAGGACAAGACCGCGGTGCTGCACGGTCCCGAGGTCGAGCTGGAAGGCGACAGCGGCGTGCTGCTGGAACTGGCGGCCGTCCTCCAGGACCTGGAGCTGGACTGGGAATACGAACTCTCGCGCTGGCTCGGCCCGGTGGCCACCCAGCTGTTCAGCGGCCATATCCGTAGCCGCGCGCGCTGGTATCGCCAGGGTTTCGCCAGCCTGAACCAGAACCTTGCCGAGTATCTGGCCGAAGAGTCGCGCACCCTGGTGGGCCAGCGCGAAGCCGAAGCCCGTTTCAGCGAACTGGACCGGGTCAAGCTCGACCTGGAACGCCTCGAGGCGCGCTTCGAGCGCCTTTCCCGATCCCTTGACCCAAGCGATAACGCATGAAGCTGCTTGCCGTCCGCCGTTTGTTGCGCATCCAGCGCGTCGTGATTCGCTACCGCCTCGATGACCTGCTGTTCGCCCTGCCGCTGCCCTGGTTCCTCCTGGCGCTGCGCTACGCCTTGCCCTGGCGCTGGTTCCCGCGCAAGCCACTGGAGCTAAGCCGCGGCGCGCGCCTGCGCCTGGCCTTGCAGGACCTGGGACCGATCTTCATCAAGTTCGGGCAGATTCTCTCGACCCGCCGCGACCTGCTGCCCGAAGACATCGCCGACGAGCTGATGCTGCTGCAGGACCGCGTACCGCCCTTCGACTCGAAGAAGTCGGTGGCGCTGATCGAAGAGCAACTGGGCAAGAAAATCAGCGAGGTGTTCAGCCGCTTCGATATCGAGCCCCTGGCCTCCGCCTCGGTGGCGCAAGTCCATGCCGCCCAGCTCAAGAGCGGCGAAGAAGTGGTGGTCAAGGTCATCCGCCCGGGCCTCAAGCCGGTCATCGCGCAGGATCTGGCCTGGCTGTTCATCCTCGCCCGCGCCGCCGAGAAGGTCTCGGCCGACGCCCGCCTGCTGCACCCGGTGGACGTGGTCAGTGACTACGAAAAGACCATCTACGACGAACTCGACCTGTTGCGCGAAGCGGCCAACGCCAGCCAGCTCAAGCGTAACTTCGAAGGCTCGCCACTGCTCTACGTGCCGCAGGTCTACTGGGACTGGTGCCGGCCGAAAGTGCTGGTCATGGAACGCATCTACGGGATCCAGGTAACCGACCTGGCCACCCTCGCCGACCAGCGCACCGACATGAAAATGCTCGCCGAGCGCGGCGTGGAGATCTTTTTCACCCAGGTGTTCCGCGACAGTTTCTTCCACGCCGACATGCACCCGGGCAACATCTTCGTCAGCACCGTGCAGCCCTGGAGCCCGCAGTACATTGCCATCGACTGCGGCATCGTCGGCAGCCTGACCCCGGAAGACCAGGACTACCTGGCCCGCAACCTGTTCGCGTTCTTCAAGCGCGATTACCGGCGCGTGGCGCAGTTGCACATCGATTCGGGCTGGGTGCCGGCAGAGACCAAACTCAACGAATTCGAAGCGGCGATCCGTACCGTGTGCGAGCCGATTTTCGAAAAACCGTTAAAGGATATTTCCTTCGGCCAGGTGCTGATGCGCCTGTTCCAGACCGCTCGCCGCTTCAACATGGAAGTGCAGCCGCAGCTGGTGCTGCTGCAAAAGACCCTGCTGAACATCGAAGGCCTGGGCCGCCAGCTGTACCCGGAGCTGGACCTGTGGAACACCGCCCAGCCGTTCCTCGAACGCTGGATGCGCGAGCGCGTCAGCCCGAAAGCCTTACTGGGCAACCTGCACAGCCAGGTCGAGCAACTGCCGCACCTGGCCAACATGACCCGCGACCTGCTCGAACGCATGTCCCAGCCCCATGCCCAGGACCCTTCGCCGCCCTGGAAACGGCGCAAGGACGACTGGTTCCTGCGTCTTCTCGGCGCGGCGCACCTGGGCGGTGGCGCGATCCTCGCGGCCGGCGGACCGCTGAACGGGCTGGGTCACTGGCCTGCTGGAATCATGATTGCCGTGGGCTTGTATCTGGTCGTGCGCCGATAGCCAGCCGGGCTAGCGGCTGGCACACTGTTTCCCATCGCCGAGGCTCGACGAGCGCGTCGAGCCCTGTTGTCGGAGTCGAAGATGAAAGATTGGCTGGACGAGATCAAATGGGACGCTGACGGCCTGGTGCCAGCCATCGCCCAGGATCACAAGACCGGGCGCGTGCTGATGATGGCCTGGATGAACCGCGAGGCGCTGAGCCTGACCGCTGCCGAAAACCGTGCCATCTACTGGTCACGTTCGCGTGGCAAGCTATGGCGCAAGGGAGAAGAGTCCGGGCATGTGCAAAAGCTCCATGAAATGCGCCTGGACTGCGATGCCGACGTCATCATCCTGATGGTCGAACAGATCGGCGACATTGCCTGCCATACAGGCCGCCAGAGCTGCTTCTACCGCGTTTATGAAAACGGCGACTGGAAAACGGTCGATCCGGTACTCAAAGACCCGCACGCGATCTATCAAGCAGGACACTGAACATGAGCGATACCCTGACCCGTCTGGCCCAGGTGCTGGAAGAGCGCAAAGGCGCCGCCGCCGACACTTCCTATGTCGCCAGCCTGTACCACAAGGGCCTGAACAAGATTCTGGAAAAAGTCGGCGAGGAATCGGTGGAAACCATCATCGCCGCCAAGGACGCCGCCCACAGCGGCGACTGCAGCGATGTGATCTACGAAACCGCCGACCTGTGGTTCCACACCATGGTCATGCTCGCCCAGCTGGGGCAGCATCCGCAGGCCGTTCTCGATGAACTGGACCGGCGCTTCGGTTTGTCCGGACACGCCGAGAAAGCCTCGCGTCCGTCCGCCTGAACATCATTTAGAGAGGAAACGCAGCATGGGCATTTTTGACTGGAAACACTGGATCGTCATCCTGGTTGTCGTGGTGCTGGTGTTCGGCACCAAGAAACTGAAAAACCTCGGCACCGACGTCGGCGAATCGATCAAGGGCTTTCGCAAGGCCATGAACGACGACGAAAAACCCGCCGAGCCCGGCGTGCCACCGACCGCCCAGCCTGCTCCGCCGGTCCAGCCGCAAAGCGCTCCGTTGAACCAGCCGCACACCATCGACGTGCAGGCTCAAAAAGTCGAAGAGCCGACCCGCAAAGACTCGTGAGCACTGACTAATGTTTGGTATCAGCTTCTCTGAACTGCTGCTCGTCGGCCTGGTGGCCCTGCTGGTGCTCGGCCCCGAGCGTCTGCCGGGTGCCGCGCGCACGGCAGGCCTGTGGATCGGCCGCTTGAAGCGCAGCTTCAATGCGATCAAGCAGGAAGTTGAACGGGAAATCGGTGCCGATGAAATTCGTCGGCAACTGCACAACGAACACATTCTGTCGCTGGAACAGGAAGCGCGGAAGATCCTCAATCCGACCCAGCAACAGCCGACACCGGTCGAGCCCGTGGCCGAGCAGAGCATTCACGCGCCCGCCGCGGCGCCTGAAGCGCCAGCCAGCGCGACCACGGCGAGCCCCACTGCCGCAACTGCACCGGCCGAACCGGCTGCGCCCGTGACAACGCCTGTCACGCCAGCCCCCCACGACCCTACTTTGCCGCCGCGAGCCCCATGAGCGATATTCCGGAAAACGACCAACATATGCCGCTGGTGTCGCATCTCACCGAGTTGCGCACCCGGTTGCTGCGCTGCGTGGCGGCGATCTTCCTGATCTTCGGCGGGTTGTTCGCCTTCACCCAGCAGATCTACACCATCGTCTCCACGCCGCTGCGCCAGTACCTGCCGGCGGGCGCAACGATGATCGCCACCGACGTGGCGTCGCCGTTCCTGACGCCGCTCAAGCTGACGATGATGGTCTCGCTGTTTCTGGCGATCCCGGTGATCCTGCACCAGATCTGGGGCTTTATCGCCCCCGGCCTGTACAAGCATGAAAAGCGCATCGCCGTACCGCTACTGGTCTCCAGCATCCTGCTGTTCTACATCGGCATGGCCTTCGCCTACTTCCTGGTGTTCCCGCTGATCTTCAAGTTCTTCGCCGCGGCCACCCCGGCCGGCGTGGAAATGATGACCGACATCACCAGCTACCTCGATTTCGTCATGACCCTGTTCTTCGCCTTCGGCGTGGCGTTCGAGATCCCGGTGGCGGTGGTGCTGCTGGTGTGGATCGGCGTGGTCAACGTCGCCTACCTGAAGAAGATCCGCCCGTACGTGATCATCGGCTGCTTCGTGGTCGGCATGATCCTGACCCCGCCGGACATTTTCTCCCAGACCTTGCTGGCAGTACCGATGTGGCTACTGTTCGAGATCGGCATCCTGTTCGGCAGCCTGATCAGCAAGCGCGGCGACCATCCGGACGACCAGCCGGCTGAAGACCACAACGACCAGCCGCCAGCGACCCAAGCGTGAACCTGCTGCTGCTCGAGGAGGCCGACTTCATCGCGGCCGACCGGGTGATCCTGCGCGATCGCCGCCTGACCCACATGCAGGAAGTCCATCGTGCTGCGGTAGGCGACAGCCTGCGGGTCGGCCGTATCGGCGGCCTGATGGGCTCGGCCGAACTGCTGCGCCTGGAGCCCGGGGAGGCTGAACTGCGAGTCAGCCTCGACCAGCCGCCGCCGACCAAGCTGCCCCTGACCCTGGTGCTGGCCCTGCCCCGTCCGAAAATGCTCCGTCGCGTGCTGCAAACCGTCGCCGCCATGGGTGTACCCCGGCTGGTGCTGGTGAACAGCTATCGGGTCGAGAAAAGCTTCTGGCAAACCCCTTTCCTCGAACCCGAGGCGATTCGCGAGCAACTGATTCTTGGCCTGGAACAGGCCCGCGACAGCGTGCTGCCGGAAGTGGTCATCGAAAAGCGCTTCAAACCTTTCGTCGAAGACCGTCTGCCAGCGCTGGTCGAAGGCACCCTCGGCCTGGTCGGCCATCCCGGCCAGTACCCGGCCTGCCCTCGCGGCCTGGATGAGCCGGTGACCCTGGCCATCGGCCCGGAAGGCGGCTGGATCCCCTACGAAATCGACCTGCTGGGCAAGTCCGGCCTGCAACCGGTGCAGCTCGGCGAGCGCATCCTGCGGGTCGAAACCGCCGTCACCGCCCTTCTCGCCCGCCTCTTCTAAATTAGCCCCACTACTCGTAGGAGCGAGGCTTGCCCGCGATAGCGCTGTGCCTGACACGGCACCATCGCCGGCAAGCCTCGCTGCTGTTGCACGGATGCTTCAGATTAATCTGACGCAGCCGATAGCCTTGGTACAAAACCTATTAATAGCCCAAGGGAGTTCGCGGCATGTACCGTTGGTTAGCCCAGAGTCTGGGAAATGTGAGCGTCAACCTCAAACTCGGCGTTGGCTTCGGCCTGGTGCTGCTACTGACCCTGTTGATCACCGCAACCGGCTGGCTGGGCCTGGGCAATGTGATCGAGCGCGGCGACAAGCTGGGCTACATCTCCAGCCTCAACGAGCTGACCAAGGACCTGCGCAACGCGCGCCTGGACTATGAAATGCGCCGTGGCGAACAAGGCCCGGGGCCGGTCAGCGAGCTGCTGACCAAGCTCGACGACGGCTTGCGAAGCGCGCGCAAGATGCTGGAAATGCCTGAAAGCATCGCCATGATCGACCAGCAGATCGCCGCCGTCAGCGAGTACAAGCTGGCCTTCGCCGACATGACCCGCGCCACCGCCAGCCGTGAAGCCGCCCGCGCCAAACTGGGCGCCACCGCCGATAACGCCGTGGCCCGGGTGGCCGAAGTGGAAAAATCCATGCTGCAGGGCGACAACGTGGCGCAATTCAACAGCGTCATCGACCTGAGCAAGCTGATCCAGCAGGCGCGTTTCCAGGTCCGCGGCTACACCTACAGCGGCAAGGCCGAGGCCGAACAGCCGGCGCTGGACGCCATCGACAACGCCCTGAACAACCTCGCCAGCCTGCCGGCCAAGCTGCCGGAACAGCACCTGGCCAACCTGCAACAGGCCACCGACGCCCTGAAAGGCTATCGCTCGGCGGTCAGCGACTTCCGCGACTCCCAGGTGGCCAGCGCCGCCGCCCTCAAACGCATGGCGGCCCAGGGCGACCGCCTGATGGAAGTCAGCAAGCAGCTGACCGCCGCACAAACCCACAAACGCGACAGCGACGCCGCAAAGGCCAGAAGCACCCTGGCCATCGTCACCGCGCTGGCCCTGCTGTTCGGCCTGGTCGCCGCCTGGAGCATCACCCGGCAGATCGTCATCCCGCTGCGCCAGACTCTCAAGGTGGTCGAGCGTGTCGCCTCGGGCGATCTCAGCGAGAACCTGCAGGTCGAGCGGCGCGACGAGCTCGGCCAGCTGCAACGGGCCATGCAACGCATGACCCTGAGCCTGCGCGAGCTGATCGGCGGCATCAGCGATGGCGTCACCCAGATTGCCAGCGCCGCCGAGCAGCTGTCGGCGGTGACCGAACAGACCAGCGCCGGGGTCAACAGCCAGAAAGTCGAGACCGACCAGGTCGCCACCGCCATGAATGAAATGGCCGCCACGGTCCAGGAAGTCGCGCGCAACGCCGAAGAAGCCTCGGAAGCCGCGGTCGCCGCCGATCAGCAGGCCCGCGAAGGCGACAAGGTGGTCGGCGAGGCCATCGCACAGATCGAGCGCCTGGCCGCCGAGGTCGGCAACTCCACCGCGGCCATGGGCCACCTGAAGCAGGAAAGCGACAAGATCGGCAGCGTGCTCGACGTGATCAAGTCGGTCGCCCAGCAGACCAACCTGCTGGCCCTCAACGCCGCCATCGAAGCCGCCCGCGCGGGCGAAGCCGGTCGCGGTTTCGCCGTGGTCGCCGACGAGGTACGCAGCCTGGCGCAGCGCACCCAGAAGTCCACCGAGGAGATCGAGGAGCTGATCGTCGGCCTGCAGAACGGCACCCAGGAAGTGGCCAACATCATGGACAACAGCCGCAGCCTGACCGACAGCAGCGTCGAACTGACCCGCCGTGCCGGTGGCTCGCTGGAAAACATCACCCGTACCGTCTCGGCGATCCAGGCGATGAACCAGCAGATCGCCGCCGCGGCCGAACAGCAGAGCGCTGTGGCCGAGGAAATCAACAGAAGCGTGCTGAACGTGCGCGACGTGTCCGAGCAGACCTCGGCAGCCAGTGAAGAGACAGCGGCCTCCAGCGTCGAACTGGCGCGCCTGGGGACCCATCTGCAGACCCTGGTCGGGCGCTTCCGGGTTTGAGCCAGGGCGACGGCGATCCCTGTAGCCGCTGCCGAGCCCGCGAGGCTGCGATCGCCCCGAAGGGGCGCAGCGATCTCAAGGCCGTCAGATGTTCGGCCTGAGATCGGGAACCAAGGTCCTGCGGACCTTATCGCAGCCTTCGGCAGCGGCTACAGGGCGTATTGCCAAGCAGGGTATCGGGGTGGGTTACAGGACCTGACGCAAAAACGCCTGGGCCCGCGGGTCTTTGGGTGCATCGAAGAACGCCGCTGGCGAGGCGTCTTCCAGCAATTTGCCGTGATCGAAGAACAGCACCCGATCCGCCACTTCCCGGGCGAAGCCCATTTCGTGGGTCACGCAGACCATGGTCATGCCTTCCAGGGCCAGGGTCTTCATCACGTCCAGCACTTCGCCGACCATTTCCGGGTCCAGCGCCGAAGTCGGCTCGTCGAACAGCATGACCTTGGGTTCCATGGCCAGCGCCCGGGCGATGGCCACGCGCTGCTGCTGGCCGCCGGAGAGCCGCGACGGGAATTCGTTGGCCTTCTGCGCGATACCGACCTTCTCCAGCAACGCCAGGGCCTTGGCCTCGCGCTCCTGCTTGCCGCGCTTGCGCACCACCTTCTGCGCCAGGCAGAGGTTTTCCAGCACGGTCATGTGCGGGAACAGGTTGAAGTGCTGGAACACCATGCCGACTTCGCGGCGATAGGCATTCACATCGGTCTTCGGGTCGGCCAGTTGCAGGCCGTCGATGCTCACCGAGCCGGAATCGAACTGCTCCAGGCCGTTGAGGCAACGCAGGAAGGTCGATTTGCCGGAGCCGGACGGACCGATCACCACCAGCACTTCGCCCTTGGCCACGCGGGTGGTGACGTTATCCACCGCGCGGACCACCTGGCCCCGGGTGTCGAAGACTTTTACCAGATCGCGAACTTCAATCACTTTGCGCGAGCCTCCGCTCAAGCCGGCTGGCCATCTTCGACAGCGGCAGGTTGATCAACAGGTACAGGGCCGCCACGCAGAACAGGATCTCGAACGGCGAGAACGAGGTGGTGATGACTTCACGTCCGCTCTTGAGCAGCTCGGTGATGGCGATCACCGATACCAGCGAGGTGTCCTTCACCAGGCTGATGAACTGCCCGGCCAGCGGCGGCAGCACGCGCTTGAAAGCCTGTGGCAGCACCACATGGCGCATCGACTGGCTGGCGTTCAGGCCCAGGGAGCGGGCCGCCTCATTCTGGCCGCGAGCGATCGACTGCACGCCGGCGCGGACGATTTCCGCCACATAGGCACCGGTGAACAACGACAGCGCGGCGATCCCGGCGAACTCGCGGGACAGGTTCAGCACCGTGCCGATGAAGAAATAGAAAATGAAAATCTGCACCAGCAACGGCGTGCCGCGTACCAGTTCGACATAGAGGGTCGACAGATCGCGCAGGGTCGGGTTGTTCGACAGTCGGCAAAGCCCGGTCGCCAGGCCGATGAACAGCCCCAGCACCCCGGACACCACCGACAGCCACAAGGTGGTCCACAGGCCCAGCAGCAGCGGTCCGGCCGCCCAGTGACGGGTCACGCCGATCACATCGCCTTCGGCCACATCGTCGCCACGGGCAACTTGCAGGCTGTTCTCGTCGACCGTCAGCTGTTGCTCGTCGCCCGCGTCGTTGCGCAGCGTGACTTCGGCCTTGCCGCCTTTGCGCACCAGCTCGCTGACGGTGGAGATGTCCGCCGCCCGCTGCGATTCCTCGGCCTGGTAGGCGAAGTACTGTGGTACGCGGTTCCAGCGCCACTCGTAGGACATCAGCGAGGTGGCGTAGTACAACGCGCCGGCCAGGCCGATCAGCACCAGCACGGTCAGTACGTGCCAGGGCCATTGGGCTTTTTTATGTTTGATCACTTTGCAGGTTCCAGCTCGGGGAAGTTCGGTGGTGCCGATCAGGACGCCATCGCGAGCAAGCTCGCTCCTACAGGGGGTATGCGGTTCCTGTAGGAGCGAGCTTGCTCGCGATCAACCGCGCAGCGGTTGTAGATTTACTCCATGTCCTTGAGCCACTCGGTGCTCTTGAACCACTTGTCATGGATGCGATCGTAGGTGCCGTCTTCGTGGATCTGGTGCAGGAAGTTGTTGATGAAGTTGAGGCTGTCGTAGTCACCCTTCTTCAGGCCGAACGCCAGGGGCTCGTAGGTGAACGGCTTGTCGAGGAACGTAAGCTTGCCGTTGCCGACCTTGCTCAGCGCCACCACGTTGTACGGGGCGTCGTAGATAAAGGCGTCGGCCTTGCCGTTGACCACGTCGAGCACGGCTTCCTGCTCGTTGTCGTAGCCGTGGTACTTGGCCTTGGCAATCAGCTTCCTGGCGACCATTTCGCCGGTGGTGCCCAGCTTGGAGGTGATGCGGTAGTCGGCGCTGTTCAGGTCTTTATAGGACTTGATGGTGCCTTCCAGCTCCTTGCGGATCAGCAGGGTCTGGCCGACCACGATGAAGGGTTCGCTGAAGTTCAGGCGCAGGTTGCGTTCCTGGGTCAGGGTCATGCCGCTGCCGATCATGTCGAACTTGTCGGTCAGCAGGGCCGGGATGATCCCGTCGTAGCCGGTGGAAACCAGCTCCAGCTTGACGCCCATGGCCTTGGTCATGGCCTTGAGGATATCGACCTCGAAACCGATGATCTCGCCGCGCTTATTGGTCATCTCGAACGGCATGTAGGTCGGGTCCATGCCGACTTTCAGCGTGCCGCGCTTGACCGCATCATCGATGGCGCCAGCCTGGGCTGCATTGACCGCCAGCATTGCCGTGACGCCGAGCAGCAGCATCGAGAGATACTTCTTCATCTTCAAGTCCCCTGAACCCATTTTATTGTGAGGTGAACCCGCGGCCGGTTTTCCCTTGGAAAACCGGCAGATACGGACACCATGGGCCCGCTCGCGGCAATTCGGGGTGCGATGCTAACTCACCCGCCTATTTGCACAAGGGCTTGACCAGGATTTGTTGTTACAGAGCGGACGACAAAAAACGGACGCCACAAACAACAACGCCCTTGAGAGCACTCTCAAGGGCGTTGTCATCAGGCCGGTTGGGCGATTGTCGTTGGCGGTCGCAACGGCAACAACGGTGCATGAGGATCTTCATCCACCGATTGCCGCCAGGCGCTCAGCCAGTCGGCGTGGCCTTCGCTCCAGACCTGCTCGTGCAGGCGGGCCAGGGCCACCGGATCGCTCAGCAGCGCCAGGCGCTCGCCGTTGTTCAGCGCCGCCGGCCCGACTTTCAGGGCATGGCGGACACGTTCGATACGCAGCCACTCGATCGGCTCGGCCAGGCCGTGCCGGGACGTCGCCAGGGCACAGGCCAGGGCGTTCTGCTGCGGATCGACCACTGCCCGGATGAAACCGTCGTTCAGCGCATGCCAACGGTTTTCATGGGTGTACTGGTCGGTGGACAGCAGTTCCTGGGGCGGCGCGTATTCCTCGGGGATCAGGAACAGGCTTTCGTCACGGGACTTCAGGCCCAGGCCGACGCGGCTGGAAATCACCGACACCGGGATCGACAGCATCAGCGAACCGACGATCGGCACCAGCCACCAGAGGAAGCTCGGGTTCAGCCAGATCACCAGCAGCGCCCAGCAGAAGCCCAGCAGGGTCTGCGGACCATGGCGGCGCACCGCTTCGCTCCACGGCGTGGAGTCGTCGTCACGTTGTGGCGAGTTCCAGGTCGCGGCCCAGCCCAGGAACGCGGCCAGCACGAAACGGGTGTGGAAGATCATCCGCACCGGCGCCAGCAGCATGGAGAACAGCATCTCCAGCAGCATCGACAGGGTCACCTTGAACTTGCCGCCGAACTCTTTCGCGCCCTTGGCCCAGATCAGGATGATGCTCAACAGCTTCGGCAGGAACAGCAGCACGATAGTGGTCGAGAACAGCGCGATCGCCTTGTCCGGATGCCATTGCGGCCACAGCGGATACAGCTGGCGCGGCTCCAGGAAGTACTGCGGTTCCATCAGCGTGTTGACCGCCAGCAGCGCCGTCGACAGCACCAGGAAGAAGAACCACAACGGCGCCGACAGGTAGGACATCACCCCGGTGAGGAACACCGCACGGTGCACCGGGTGCATGCCCTTGACCAGGAACAGGCGGAAGTTCATCAGGTTGCCGTGGCACCAGCGCCGGTCGCGCTTGAGCTCGTCCAGCAGGTTCGGCGGCAGCTCTTCATAGCTGCCCGGCAGATCGTAGGCAATCCACACGCCCCAACCGGCGCGACGCATCAGCGCCGCTTCGACGAAGTCGTGGGACAGGATCGCACCGGCGAAGGCGCCTTTACCGGGCAACGGCGCCAGGGCGCAGTGCTCGATGAACGGCTTCATGCGGATGATCGCGTTATGGCCCCAGTAGTGGGATTCGCCCAGCTGCCAGAAGTGCAGGCCGGCGGTGAACAGCGGGCCGTAGACGCGGGTGGCGAACTGCTGCATGCGCGCATACAGGGTGTCCATGCCCGAGGCTTTCGGCGCGGTCTGGATGATCCCGGCGTCCGGCGTGGCTTCCATCAGGCGCACCAGGCTGGTCAGGCATTCGCCGCTCATCACGCTGTCGGCGTCGAGCACCACCATGTACTTGTAGTCGCCCCCCCAACGGCGGCAGAAGTCGTCGAGGTTACCGCTCTTGCGCTTCACCCGACGGCGGCGACGGCGATAGAAGATCTTGCCGAAACCCTTGGTTTCGCGGCAGACGTCCAGCCAGGCCTGTTGCTCGGCCACGCAGATATCGGTCTCGTTACTGTCGCTGAGCACGAAGAAGTCGAAGCGGTCCAGGTCACCAGTGGCCGCGACCGACTCGAAGGTCGCCCGCAAGCCGGCGAATACCCGCGGCACGTCTTCGTTGCAGATCGGCATGACCAGCGCGGTACGGGCATCCTTGGGGATCGGCTCGTTACCGGCGCTTTTGCCGGAAATGCGGTATTTGTCATGCCCGGTGAGCAGCTCGAGGAAGCCCATCAGCGCGGTCCAGAAACCGGCCGAGACCCAGCAGAACAGAATGCCGAACATGATCAGGATGCTGGTCTGCAGGGCATACGGCAGTACCTGGGTGGCAGTCTGCATCAATGGCTGATGCATAACTTCTTCCAGGTCGACGAACGACCAGCCCTGGTACGGCATGATGCCTTTCATGTACCAGCCGGCGACGATGGTCTGGCCAAGCATCAGCAGCAACAGGATGTAGCGACGGATCGAACCGACGGTGCGCCAGCGGGCGGCCGGCAGCACGTTCTGATCTTTCGGTGGCTGCGGCGGATTGGTCCGACCGGTCAGGCGCCGCCAGCCACGCACCAGGATATTGGTGCGCCATGGCTCGGGAACCACCTTGGTCCGACGGATCGGCGGCGTGGCCTTGAGGCACACGCGACCGCTGGCGTCGAGCGCCAGCATCTCGGCATCGATCAGCTCCTCGACGGAACCCAGGGTCAGCCGGCGGCCCACCGAGGCCTGGGCGGCATCGACAGGCGCGTCGAACGTCGACGACGACAGGCGTTCGTGCAGTTCACTGAAGGACTTGCAGCCCGCGAGTTCCGCGCGCTGCTCATCGGTCATTGGCAGGTGCGCCAGATACTCGGCAAGAGTCTCTGGCTGTACTTGAGCGTTACTCATCGGCAGGCAACTGGTAGCTCCAGGTCTCGGTCAGGACTTGCTCGGTCGGGACAGATTCCGGTGTGGCTGGGGCCGCCTCGGCAGCCGCAGGCTGCTTGGCGTCTTTGTGGTTCTTGGCGTCCTTGGCCGGCTTGGCTTCGGCTTGCTTGGCATCCGCCTCTTTCTTCTCCTGCTGCTTGGCGGCGACTTTGTCGGCCTTGGCAATGGAGGCGCTGGAGGCTGGCGACACGGCCTTGGCCGGCTCGACAGGGGTGGCGTTCTTGACCAGGGCCGCGCGCATCTCGGTGGATTTGCTCGGGTCCTTGATCTTCATCCGCAGGGTCAGGCGCCAGCCCTTGGTTTCAGGGTTGTAGCGCACGCTGTTTTCCACCAGCTCGGCGTTGTCGCCGACGCTGACCTGGCTGCGCACCTCGGTGTCTTCCGGCAATGCCGCCAGGGATGGACCTTCGAAGTCCACCAGGTAGGCCACGCTGCCGTCCGGTTGGCGGATCAGGTTGGATTGCTTGACGTCACCGGTGGAGCGCAGGGTCTGCTCGACCCAGGAACTGTCCGGCGAATGCAGGGAAGCTTCGTCCATGGTCCAGTGCAGGCGATAGGCGAAATCGAACGGCTGGCCTGGCTCAGGCTGCTTTTCCGGGCTCCAGAACGCCACGATGTTGTCGTTGGTTTCGTCCGCGGTCGGGATCTCTACCAGGTCGACGGTGCCTTTGCCCCAGTCGCCCTTCGGCTCGATCCAGGCGCTTGGACGCTTGTCGTAGCGGTCGTCGAGGTCTTCGTAGTGGCTGAAGTCGCGGCCACGCTGCAGCAGACCGAAACCACGCGGGTTTTCCACCGAGAAGTTGCTCACGGCCAGGTGTTTCGGGTTGTTCAGCGGACGCCATATCCACTCGCCGTTGCCGGCATGGATCGACAGGCCGCTGGAATCGTGCAGCTCGCGACGGTAGTTGAGGACTTTCGATGGCTGGTTGGCGCCGAACAGGAACATGCTGGTCAGCGGGGCGATGCCCAGCTTGCCGACCTTGTCACGCAGGAACATCCGGGCCTTGACGTCGACGATGGTGTCGCTGCCCGGACGCAGGGTCAGGCGATAGGCGCCGGTGGCGCGCGGCGAATCCAGCAGGGCGAAGATCACCAGGTGCTTGTCGGTCGGCTTGGGTTGCTGGATCCAGAATTCGGTAAAGCGCGGGAATTCCTCACCGGACGGCAGCGCGGTGTCGATGGCCAGGCCACGGGCCGACAGACCATAGACGTGCCCCTTGCCGACGACGCGGAAGTAGCTCGCGCCGAGCATGGTCATGATTTCGTCCTGCTTGTCCGCCTTGTTGATCGGGTACAGCACGCGAAAGCCCGCATAACCGAGCTGCTCGGTGGCCTTGGGATCGAACTTGAGGTCGCCGAAGTCGAAGCGAGTCGAGTCGTATTTGATCTCTTCGACGGTGTTCGTGGTGATTTCGTTGATTTTCACCGGCGTGTCGAAATGCATGCCCTGATGATAGAAGGACAGCTTGAATGGGGTTTTCTGCTTGGCCCACTCGGCCTTTTCAGGCAGGAAGCGGATTTTCTGATAGTCCGCGAACTTCATCTCACGAAATTCGTTCGGCAGGTTACTGCGCGGAGCCTCGTACTTCTGCCCGGCCAGATCCTTAGCCTTGGCCGATACATCATCCAGATTGAATGCCCAGAGTTGGCCGGCGCTAAGCAGGCAAAGCAGTGCAGAGCCCGTCACCAGTGCGTTTCGTAACCGTTTGGCAGACAATTTTGGTGCATTACAGGGACTAACAATCACGAGCAACCCTCGCCGAAAACAGATCAAAAAACCAACGGCCAGCTATCTATATGCCAGGTTGGCGAGCATTGTTCCGACTCCGATGGGGCTAAATGATTCCCCAAACGGTCCCGAACAAGTCTCTACCTAAGTCAAAAACGGACCAACGAACGCTGATCCCCGTAGCGCGCGATTATCTAGTAGCCCGCGTTACAACGCATCAGGGGCGACCAAGTATTTATCGCGAAAAACGCCTATTTTCGGCCGGTTCCGGCCGAAAAAGATGTTTCAAGCACTTTCAAGTCTGTAACAGGAAGGTTACCGGGCCATCATTGACCAGATGGACCTGCATATCCGCCCCGAAGCGCCCTGATGCTACTTTGCCATGCAACTGTTGCGCCTTGCATAACAGATAATCAAAAAGTTCTTCACCGAGGGCCGGCGGTGCCGCCGTGGAAAAGCTCGGGCGCAGGCCGTTCTTGGTGTCCGCGGCCAGGGTGAACTGCGAGACCAGCAGCAAACCGCCGTCCACATCGGCCAGGGACAGGTTCATCTTGCCCTCGGCATCACTGAATACCCGATAGTTAAGCAGCTTGTGCAGCAGTTTGTCGGCACTGGCCCGAGTGTCCTCGGGCTCCACCGCCACCAGCACCAGCAAACCCTGGTCCACCGCCCCGACGATTTCCCCCGCCACTTCGACCCGCGCGCCGCGCACGCGCTGCAACAGCCCCTTCATGCTTCTTCGGGCGGCAGGTCGAGCAGGCGCCGGGCCATCTGATCAGCGGCACGCACCAGCGCATCGGTGATGCCCGGTTCGGACGCAGCGTGACCGGCATCGCGGATCACCTGCAGCTCGCTGTTCGGCCAGGCCTGGTGCAATTCCCAGGCATTGTCCAGCGGGCAGATCACGTCGTAGCGACCATGCACGATCACGCCCGGCAGGTGGGCGATCTTGCCCATGTCGCGAATCAGCTGGTTCGGCTCGAGGAACGCATGGTTGGTGAAGTAGTGGCATTCGATCCGGGCAATCGACAGCGCGCGCTGCGGCTCGGAGAAACGATCGACCACCAGCGGGTTCGGCCGCAGGGTCGCGGTCCGCCCTTCCCAGATCGACCAGGCCTTGGCCGCATGCATCTGGGCGATCTGGTCGTTACCGACGAGACGCTTGTGGAAGGCGCTGAGCAGGTCGTCGCGCTCGTCCAGCGGGATAGGCGCCACGTAGTCCTGCCAGTAGTCGGGGAACAGACGGCTGGCACCGGCCTGGTAGAACCATTCGATTTCCTGCGGACGGCACAGGAAGATCCCACGCAGAATCAGACCATGAACACGCTCAGGATGGGTTTGCGCATAAGCCAGGGCCAGGGTCGAACCCCAGGAGCCGCCGAACACCACCCATTTTTCGATGCCCAGGTGCAGGCGGATCCGCTCGAGGTCGGCGACCAGGTCCCAGGTGGTGTTGTTTTCCAGGCTGGCGTGCGGGGTGGAGCGCCCGCAACCGCGCTGGTCGAAGGTGATGATGCGGTACAGGTTCGGGTCGAAGTAACGGCGACTCTGGGCATCGCACCCGGCTCCCGGGCCACCGTGGATGAACACCACCGGCAAGCCTTCCGGGGATCCGCTCTCATCGACATACAGTACATGGGGTTCGTCGACAGCCAGATCGTGCCGGGCATAGGGTTTGATCTGCGGGTACAAAGTCTGCATTGCGCGCTCCGTAAGGGGTCGAGGTCATCCCTGGGGGGACTTCAATTATTCTGCCGTCCGGCATCATAAACCCGAATTACGCAATGAGCATGTCCTTGGAAAAAATGCGGTTGTTCCCCCCGGAAAGCCAGACGCACCTGTAGCCGCTGCCGAAGGCTGCGCTCGACTGCGCAGCAGGCGCAGGATCTTGAGATCGCTGAAGGCCTTCGGCCTTATCGCAGCCTGTGGCAGCGGCTACAGGGCTTCCTGTCGGCTTCAGCGCCCGTAACGCTTCTGCCCCCAGGCCAGCAGCCCTTGCAGCAGCTGCTTGAGTACCACCTGGGTCGGCGCCGCCAGATCGTCGCGGTAGTGGAACGGCTCGAACTCTTCCATGTAGGTGCTCTGCGCCAGCTCCAGCTGCACGGCATGGATGTTCTCGGCCGGGTTGCCGTAGTGCCGGGTGATATGGCCGCCCTTGAAACGACCGTTGAGCACATGGCTGTAGTCGGCATGGCGGGCGCAGATCGCTTCCAGCTGGCTGGCCAGTTCGGCATCGCAGCTGGCGCCATTGAAGGTGCCCAGGTTGAAGTCCGGCAGCTTGCCTTCGAACAGATGCGGGATCAGCGAACGGATCGAATGCGCATCGAACAGCAAGGCATAGCCGAACTCGGCCTTCAACCGTGCCAGCTCCTGCTGCAAAGTGCCGTGATAAGGCGTCCAGACCTTCTCCAGGTAAGTCGCCCGTTCCTGCTTCGACGGCTCCAGCCCCTCACGGAACAGCGGCACGCCATCGAACAGCGTGGCCGGGTACAACCCGGTGGTGGCGCCGACATAGAGAGGCTTGTCGTCGGATGGGCGATTGAGGTCGATGACGAAACGCGAATACTCAGCCGCCAGGGTGCTGGCGCCCAGTTCCTCGGCGAACGCGTAGAGCTGGGGAATGTGCCAGTCGGTATCCGGCAGGCTTTGCGCCTCGGGGATCAGCCCGGCCTCGACCGCCGGTGTCAGGCGCAGGCCAGCGTGGGGCATGCTGATCAGCAGCGGCACCCGGCCTTGTTTGAAGTTCAGAACCTTATCCACAACCCTTCTCCTATAAATCCACTTCAACGCCGTGGCGCACGACGCGTTTTTCCAGGTCACCGCCCAGCCAGTAGGCCAGGTCGGCGGGACGATCGATCTGCCAGGCGACGAAGTCCGCCACCTTGCCGACCTCCAGCGAACCGTGGGTCTGTTCCATGCCCAGCGCGGTGGCCGCATGCAGGGTCACACCGGCCAGGGCCTCTTCCGGGGTCATACGGAAACAGGTGCAGGCCATGTTCAGCATCAGGCGCAGGGACAGCGCCGGCGAAGTGCCGGGGTTGAGGTCGCTGGCCACGGCGATCTTCACCCCGTGCTTGCGCAGCGCGTCCATCGGCGGCAGCTGGGTTTCGCGCAGGAAATAGAACGCGCCCGGCAGCAGCACGGCGACGGTGCCGGCCTCGGCCATGGCAATGGCGTCCTCCTCGGTCATGAACTCCAGATGGTCGGCCGACAGCGCGTGATAACGCGCTGCCAGGCTGGAGCCATGCAACGACGACAGCTGCTCGGCGTGCAGTTTCACTGGCAGGCCAAGCTTATGCGCGGCGATGAACACCCGCTCCACCTGCTCCGGCGAGAACGCCAGGTATTCGCAGAACGCATCCACCGCGTCCACCAGGCCCTCGGCCGCCAGGGCCGGGAGCATTTCGTGGCAGATGTGCTCGATGTAGTCGTCCGAGCGCTCGACGTATTCCGGCGGCAAGGCGTGGGCCGCCAGGCAGGTGCTGCGCACACTGACCGGCAGCTCGGCGCCCAGGCGCCGGATCACCCGCAGGATCTTGCGTTCGCTGGCCAGGTCCAGGCCGTAGCCGGACTTGATCTCGACGCTGGTCACACCGTCGCGCAGCAGGCTTTTCAAGCGCTTGCGGGCGCTGTCGAACAATTCGTCCTCGCTCGCCGCGCGGGTGGCCCGCACGGTGCTGGCGATACCGCCACCGGCGGCGGCGATTTCGGCGTAGCTCACCCCTTGCAGGCGTTGCTCGAATTCGCCGCTGCGGTTGCCGCCGAATACCGTGTGAGTGTGGCAGTCGATCAGGCCCGGGGTGACCCAGGCCCCCGCCAGGTCATGCAGCTCGGCATAGTTACCAGCCGGGACCTGATCGCGCGGGCCGATCCACTCTATGAGCGCTCCTGACGTCACGATGGCGGCATCCTCGATGATCGAGTAAGCACCTTGCGCCATGCTTGCGACGTGACAGTGTTGCCAGAGAGTTTTCATCCGAGGACTCCGTTAGTTATCGATGGGACAAAGAAGGGTCGCGATGCACCTGGACCGCCTGACCGGCGGCCGGCTTGACCCACAACAGATAAGCGATCACCAGCAGCACGATCCACACCGCCCCCACCGCCAGCGCCGCCTGGGTTTCCGGGAAATAACCCAGCACGCCGAAGACGAACAGCATGAACACGATGGCGGCTGCCGGCGCCCAGGGCCAGAACGGCACCGGGAATTTCAGTTGGGCAACCTGCTCGGCGCTCATCGAGCGACGCATGGCCACCTGGGTGACCAGGATCATCAGCCAGACCCAGACCGTGGCGAAAGTAGCGATCGAGGCAATCAGCAGGAACACGTTTTCCGGAATCAGGTAGTTCAGCAGCACACCGCCCAGCAGCGCGGCGCCCATGACCACCACGGTCATCCACGGCACGCCGTGTTTCGACAGTTGGGCAAAGCCTTTTGGCGCCTGCCCTTGCTGGGCCAGGCCGTACATCATGCGTCCGGCGCCGAAGATGTCGCTGTTGATCGCCGACACCGCCGCCGAGATCACCACGATATTGAGGATGGTCGCCGCCGAGCCGATGCCCAGGTTGTCGAAGATCTGCACGAACGGGCTGCCCTGGCTGCCGATCTGCGGCCATGGATAGATGGCCATCAGTACGAACAGGGTCAGCACATAGAACAGCAGGATGCGCATCGGCACCGCGTTGATCGCCTTGGGGATGACCCGCTGCGGGTCCTTGGCTTCACCGGCGGTGATACCGATGATCTCGATGCCGCCAAAAGCGAACATCACCACCGCGAACGAAGCGATCAGGCCGCCGATGCCGTGGGGCATGAAGCCGCCGTGGGCCCAGAGGTTGGCCACCCCGGTGGCCTGCTCGTTGCTGGCCGAACCGATACCGAACAACATGATGCCGAAGCCGGCGAGGATCATCGCGACAATCGCGCCGACTTTCAGCAGCGACAGCCAGAACTCCATTTCGCCGAAGACCTTGACGTTGCACAAGTTGAGGCCGCCGATCAGGAACACGATGCCGAGCACCCAGACCCAGCGCGCCACTTCCGGAAACCAGAAGCCCATATAGATGCCGAAGGCCGTGACGTCGGCCAGACAGACGATGATCATTTCAAAGGCATAGGTCCAGCCGAGAATAAAGCCCGGCAGTGGTCCCAGGTAATTGCTGGCGTAGTGGCCGAACGAGCCGGACACCGGGTTGTGCACGGCCATCTCGCCCAGCGCGCGCATCACCATGAACACCGCGGCGCCACCGATCAGGTAGGCCAGGAGGACCGCGGGACCGGCCATCTGGATGGCCGAGGCAGAACCATAGAACAGCCCGGTGCCGATCGCCGACCCCAGCGCCATGAAGCGAATATGTCGGGCGGACAGCCCGCGTTTCAATCCTTGAGCTTGCTGTTGCATTTCTCGTTCCTAATTATTTTTATCGGAGAAAACCGGAACCACCTGTAGCCGCTGCCGAGGTACGAGGCTGCGAAGCGGTCCGCAGGAGCGCCCTCGGGGGCTGCTGCGCAGCCCATCGCAGCCTCGTGCCTCGGCAGCGGCTACGGGCATGGGGTTACAGGCTCGGCAGCAGCTTGGCCGGCAGCAGCTCGTTCAGGCAACGGGACGCCAGTAGTTCGCTCGCGGCATTGATGTCCGGGGCGAAGAAGCGGTCCTTCTCGTAGAACGGCACTTTGCTACGCAGGGTGGCGCGGGCTTTTTCCAGCTTGGTCGAGGTCTTCAGGCCGTCACGCAGGTCCAGGCCCTGGCAGGCCGCCAGCCATTCCACGGCGAGGATGCCACGGGTGTTTTCGGCCATTTCCCACAGGCGCTTGCCAGCGGCGGGCGCCATGGACACATGGTCTTCCTGGTTGGCGGAAGTCGGCAGGCTGTCCACCGAGTGCGGATGGGCCAGCGCCTTGTTTTCGCTGGCCAGGGCCGCGGCGGTCACCTGGGCGATCATGAAGCCGGAGTTGACCCCGCCATTGGCCACCAGGAACGGCGGCAGCTGGGACATGTGCTTGTCCATCATCAGCGAGATGCGGCGCTCGCTCAGGGAACCGATTTCGGCGATGGCCAGGGCCATGTTGTCGGCGGCCATGGCCACCGGCTCGGCGTGGAAGTTGCCACCGGAGATCACATCGCCCTCGGCGGCGAACACCAGTGGGTTATCCGACACGGCGTTGGCTTCGACCACCAGCACCTCGGCGGCCTGGCGGAACTGGGTCAGGCAGGCGCCCATGACCTGTGGCTGGCAGCGCAGGGAGTACGGGTCCTGCACCTTGTCGCAGTTCTGGTGCGACTTGGAGACTTCGCTGCTGTCGCCCAGCAGGTCGCGGTAAGCCGCGGCGGCGTCGATCTGGCCTTTCTGGCCACGGGCGGCATGAATCCGCGCATCGAACGGCGAACGCGAGCCCAGCACTGCCTCGACGGTCAGGCCGCCGCAGGCCAGGGCGCCGGCGAACAGGTCTTCGCCTTCGAACAGGCCGCGCAGGGCAAAAGCGGTGGAAACCTGGGTGCCGTTGAGCAGCGCCAGGCCTTCCTTGGCCGCCAGGGTCAGCGGCTTGAGGCCGGCCACGCTCAGGGCTTCGGTGGCGTCCAGCCATTGGCCTTTATAACGGGCCTTGCCTTCACCCAGCAGCACCAGGGACATATGGGCCAGCGGCGCGAGGTCGCCGGAAGCGCCCACCGAACCCTTGAGCGGGATATGCGGGTAGACCTCGGCGTTGATCAGGGCGATCAGCGCGTCGATCACCTGGCGGCGGATACCGGAGAAACCACGGCTCAGGCTGTTGACCTTGAGCACCATGACCAGGCGCACCAGGGCGTCGCTGATCGGTTCGCCGACACCGGCGGCATGGGACAGCACCAGGGAGCGCTGGAGGTTTTCCAGGTCTTCGCTGGCGATACGGGTCGAGGCCAGCAGGCCGAAACCGGTGTTGATGCCGTAGGCGGTGCGGTTCTCGGCAAGGATCTGCTCGACACAGGCGACGCTGGCGTCGATCTGTGCCGAGGCGCTGTTATCGAGGCTGAGGGTTACCGGCTGTTGGTAGACGGCACGCAGTTGGGCCAGGGTCAGTTGGCCGGGAATCAGATTTAGCGCAGTCACATTTATGCTCCTTTTGAGAGTTTGTTATTAACTACCAGTCGCTCCGGAAGCTTCCGTTGTCCGTCGCAGCCCGCCGTTTGTGAGCGAGTGGCGCCTTGGCACGCTGGTTTTTCGTGGAAACCGTTGTCTTGGAAAATCCTGTACTTGCAGGGCACGCTTCAGCGCACGCCCGGTAAAACCTCCTGCAGCAAGGCCGGAGCCTTGAGCAGCGCCGCCGCGCTGGCGATGTCCGGGGCCAGCCAGCGATCCTGGTCATAGGCCGGAACCCGCTGGCGCAGGAGCTTCCAGGCCGCCTCGGTGCCGGCACCGAAACGCTGTTCCTTGAGAAATTCGAAGGCCTGGGCCGCCAGCAGGTATTCGATGGCGAGGATCTGGGTGCAGTTTTCCAGCGCGCGGGAAAGCTTCAGCGCGGCATTGGTGCCCAGGCTCAGGTGGTCTTCCTGCAGGCCGGAGGTGACGTAGTTGTCGAGCACCGCCGGTTGCGCCAGCTGGCGGTTTTCCGCGCACAGCGAGGCAGCGACGTACTGGACGATCATCATCCCGGAGTTGACCCCGGGGTTGCTCACCAGGAACGCCGGCAAACCGCTGACATGGGGGTTGATCAGGCGGTCCAGGCGGCGCTCGGCGATCGAGCCGATCTCGGCCATGGCGATCGCCAGAAGGTCCGCCGCCAGTGCCACCGACTGGCCGTGGGGGTTGGCCTGGGACATCACCCGGTAGTTGTCCGGAGTGCCCAGCACCATCGGGTTGTCGGTGACCGAGTTGAGCTCGGTTTCGACCTGCTGCGTCGCGTGCGTCAACTGATCGCGGGCGGCGCCGTGAACCTGCGGGATGGAACGGATGCTCAGGGCATCCTGGGTGCGGATGCCTTTGCTGGTGGCAATCACTTCACTGCCGTCGAGCAAGGCGCGCAGGTTGATGCCGACCTGCTGCATGCCGGGGTGCGGCTTGAGCGCAATGATCTCGGCATCGAAGGCGGCGATCTGCCCGCGCTGGGCCTCGAAGCTCATGGCGCCGATCACATCGGCCCATTGCAGCAGGCGCGTGGCATCGGCCAGGGCCAGGCAACTCAGGCCGGTCATGCACGGCGTACCGTTGACCAGGCACAGACCGTCCTTGGCCCCCAGTTGCACCGGTTCCAGGCCTTCCGCCGCCAGCGCCTGCTCGGCCGACACCACCTGCCCGCGATAGCTGACCTGGCCGACGCCGAGCAAGGCGATGCTGATATGGGCCATGTGGGTCAGGTAACCCACCGAGCCCTGGGACGGCACCTGCGGGGTAATACCGCGATTGAGCAGGGCCAGCAGCGCCTCGACCACCCGGCGATGCAGGCCGGACTTGCCGTGGCTGTAGTTGACGACAGCCGCGCACATGATCGCCCGGGTCTGCTCGTCGGCCAGTGGCACGCCCACGCCACAGGCATGGCTGAGCAGGGTGTTGCGCGACAGCTGGCTGAGCTGTTCGTCCTGCAGCGAAACGTTGCACAGCGCGCCAAGACCGGTGTTGATGCCATAGGCGCGTTCGCCGCTGACGACGATGCGCTGGACGATGGCCTGGGCATTCTCGATGCGCGCCCAGGCCTGGGCCGACAGCTCGAGCTGCGCGCCATGCCGGGCCACGGCGACCACATCCTGCCAACGCAACGGGGCGTCGGCGATAACGATTTTTTCAGCCTGCGACATCTTCGACCTCACGGGTACAACCTGAACATTGATGCAGCTTTACCGCCGCCTTCGCGGGCAAGCCTCGCTCCTACAGGGGAAGAGGCCCGCCCCAAGCCTTTAAACCACCGCCGCGCGTCGCTGCACGAAACGGTCGACATACTCGTCCGCCGGCGAATGCAGGATCTCTTTCGGCGTGCCGACCTGGATCAGCCGGCCATCCTTGAGGATCGCGATGCGGTTGCCGATGCGCACGGCCTCGTCGAGGTCGTGGGTAATGAAGACGATGGTCTTGTGCAGGGTCTTTTGCAGCTCCAGCAGCTGGTCCTGCATCTCGGCGCGGATCAGCGGGTCGAGGGCGCTGAAGGCCTCGTCCATCAGGATGATGTCGGTGTCCGCCGCCAGGGCGCGGGCCAGGCCGACGCGCTGGCGCATGCCGCCGGACAGCTGGTGCGGGTACTTGTTCTCGTAGCCCTTGAGGCCCACGGTGTTGATCCAGTGCAGCGCGCGCTCGGTGCAGACTTCCTTGCTCTCGCCCCGCACCTTGAGGCCATAGGCGGTGTTTTCCAGCACGGTCTTGTGTGGCAGCAGGCCGAAGCTCTGGAACACCATGCTGATCTTGTGCCGGCGAAATTCGCGCAGGGCTTCCATGTCGTATTGCAGGATGTCCACGCCATCCACCAGGATCGCGCCGCTGGTCGGGTCGATCAGGCGGTTGAAGTGGCGCACCAGGGTCGACTTGCCGGAGCCGGACAGGCCCATGATCACGAAGATCTCGCCAGTGCCGATGCTCAGCGACAGGTCGTTGACCCCGACCACGCAGCCGGTCTCGGCCAGCACCTGGTCCTTGGTCTTGTTCTGGCGAATCATGTTCAGCGCGTCGGCCGAACGGTTGCCGAAAATCTTGAAGACGTTCTTGACTTCGATCTTGCTCACGATTGCGTCGTTCATTTGCTCACCTCATGGCGTGGACGACCATAGGCTTGGGTAATACGGTCGATGACCACGGCCAGAATCACGATCGCCAGGCCGGCTTCCAGGCCACGGCCGACGTTGAGGGTCTGGATGCCCACCAGCACGTCTTCGCCCAGGCCACGGGCACCGATCATCGAGGCGATCACCACCATCGACAGGGCCATCATGGTGGTCTGGTTGATCCCGGCCATGATGCTCGGCAGGGCCAGCGGCAGTTGCACGCCGAACAGTTGCTGCCAGCGGTTGGCGCCGAAGGCGTTGATCGCCTCCATGACTTCGCCGTCGACCTGGCGAATGCCCAGGTCGGTCAGGCGGATCAGCGGCGGCGCGGCGTAGATCACGGTGGCGAAGATCGCCGGCACCTTGCCCAGGCCGAACAGCATCAGCACCGGGATCAGGTACACGAAGCTCGGCATGGTCTGCATGATGTCCAAGAGCGGCATCAGCACCGAACGCAGGCGATTGCTGCGCGCCGAGAGGATCCCCAGGGGAATGCCGATCAGCACCGAAATGAAGGTCGCCACCAGCATCAGCGCCAGGGTCTGCATCAGCTTGTCCCACAGGCCGACCGCGCCCACCAGGAACAGCAGGCCGACGATCACCGCGGTGGTCACCAGCTTGCGGGTCGAATGCCAGGCGATGCCGCCGACGATCGCCAGCATCAGCCACCAGGGCGCCAGGCGCAGCAGGCCTTCGAGGTTGACGATGGCCCACAGCAGGGTGTCGGAGATGTGGCGGAACACATCGCCGTAGTTGGTCACCAGCGAATCGACCCAACTGTTGACCCAGTCGGCGATGGAAAAGGTGAAGCTTTCAGGAAACATAGAGAGACTCTCGATCAAGTGGGTTGTGGTGAAGCTCCCGGCTACCGCTCAGGCAGCCGGGAAGGCTCTACCTACAAGGCCGCGTCGATTTTCTTGGCTGCGTCGTCGCTCACCCATGCGTGCCAGACTTCAGGATGTTCCTTGAGGAAAATTTTCGCCAGCTTCGGCGATTCGATACGTTCCTTCGCCATGCGACCCAGGTTCTGGTTGAGCAGGTCGATCGGCAGGTTGACCTTTTCCAGCACGGCCACCAGCTCAGGCGCTTCCTCGTGGAAGGTCTTGGACAGGCCGACCTTGATGGTCACGCTCTTGTCCACGCCCGGCTTTTCTTCCAGCTTCACCAGGTCGACCTGGCCCATCAGCGGGGTTGGCGACCAGTAGTAGAACAGGATCGGTTCGCCACGCTTGTAGCTCGACAGCACCGCGGCATCCAGCGCCGGGCCGGTGCCTGGGCGGAAGTTGGTGTAGCTGCTTTCCAGGCCGTAGCTTTTCAGCATCTCGCTGTTGTCCAGCTCGCAGGTCCAGCCGGCCGGGCAGTTATAGAAACGGCCCTTGCTCGGCTCTTCCGGGTCCTTGAATACGCTGGCGTACTTGCCCAAATCGGCGATGTTCTTCAGGTCCGGGGCCTTGGCTTCCAGCTTGCGCTTGGCATCGCCCTCGATCACGTAGCGCGGCACGTACCAGCCTTCGATGGCGCCCACCACCGGGGCGCCGACGCCGACCACCTTGCCGGCCTTCTCGGCCTTGTTCCAGACCTCGCTGCGACCGACCCACTCCTCGGCGAAAACCTGGATGTCATTGCTGCTCAGGGCGTTCTCCATGGTGATGGAGTTGCCTGGCAGGCTGTCGGTCTTGCAGCCGTAGCCTTTTTCCAGGACCACTTGCAGCACGTCGGTCAGCAACATGCCGCTTTCCCAGTTCAGGCCGGCGAATTTCACCGGTTTGCCGGACTCGCACCAGCCGGCCGCCTGGGTAGCGCCGGCGCTGGCCAGCAGGCCCATGGAAAGCAAAGTGGTCAGCAGGGTCTTATTCATTTTCATTGTGTGACGCTCCCAATCATTGAAATGGATTACGGCAGTCAAGAGGCATCCAGCCCGTCCACGTCCAATCAGGTCTAGACCGCAGTAGCGCGGCCTGCCCCACTCAGCTTTTGTTCTGTGATCGAGTCCTGCTCTACTGGCAGGATCAGGCGATCGGGTACAGCGCCATGCCATTTCTTCGCGCAGACGTAATACAGCGCCGCGGGAACCACCAGGCCGACGATCCAGGAGATATCCACGCCACCCAGGGCTTCCACCAGCGGGCCGGTGTAGAACTTGGTGGCGATGAACGGCAGCTGCACCAGCACACCGATCACATAGACGCTGATACCGAGGATGTTCCAGCGGCCGTAGCGACCGTTCGGATCGGCCAGCGCCGGCACGTCATAGTGCTCGCGGGTGATGCAGTAGTAGTCCACCAGGTTGACCGCGCTCCACGGGGTGAAGAAGGCCAGCAGGAAGAGGATGAAAGACTTGAACGCACCGAGGAACGAGTGCTGGCCGAGCAAGGCGATCAGGGTCGCGGTACCGACGATGACCAGCACGAACACCAGGCGTTGCAAGCGCGTCACTTCCAGGTGGCCACGAAAGCCACTGATGATGGTGGCGATGCACATGAAGCTGCCGTAGGAGTTCAACGTCGAGATGGTGACCTTGCCAAAGGCGATGCTGAAGTACAGCAGCGCGGCAGTGGCACCGCTGCCACCCAGACCAACGATGTAGGCCACTTCGTGGCCGGCGAACTGCCCGTCGGCCATGGCCGCGGCGAACACGCCGAGGATCATCGCCACCTGCGCGCCGATCACCGAACCCGCGCCAGCGGCGAGGAAGGTTTTCACCGAGGAGGTCTTGCTCGGCAGGTAGCGCGAATAGTCGGCCACGTAGGGGCCGAAGGCGATCTGCCAGGACGCGGCGAGCGACACCGCGAGCAGGAAGCTGCTCCAGCTGAAATGGCGGATTTCCAGGAGTGCGCCAACGTCGGTCTGGCTCATCAGGCGACTGAACAGATAAACGAAGGCGATCACGCCAATGACGCTGGCGGCACGCCCGATGAAATGGATCACCCGGTAGCCGAGCACCGTGACCAGCACGATGACGCTGGCGAAGATCAGGATGCCGACGCTGTCGCTGACGCCGAACAGCTGGCCCAGCGCCTGGCCGGAAAGCACCGTGCCGGTGGCGGTGAAGCCCAGGTACATCAGGCAGACCAGGACGATCGGAATGGCCGCGCCATAGACGCCGAACTGAACCCGGCTGGAGATCATCTGCGGCAGGCCGAGCTTCGGCCCTTGCGCCGCATGCAACGCCATCACACCGCCGCCCAGCAGTTGCCCGATGAGCAGGCCGATCAGCGACCAGAACACATCACCGCCCAGCACCACCGCCAGAGCGCCAGTGACGATGGCCGTGATCTGCAGGTTAGCCCCTAACCACAGGGTGAACTGGCTGTAGAGCTTGCCGTGGCGTTCGGCTTCGGGGATGTAGTTGATCGACCGCCGTTCGATCAGGGGTTTGGAGCTATCGCTGGCCGTGGACATCGTTATTGTTCTCCCGGGAGATTCTTGTCATGTCAAAGCACTGCTACATGGACCGAGCCGCCGCACTGCAGCGTGCGACGGCTTCTTCCCTAATCCTGGCGGCAATCCGCCGGGAGCTTACTTGCCAGTGATCATCGGCAGGTTCAGGCCCTGTTCCTTGGCGCAGTCGATGGCGATCTGGTAACCGGCATCGGCGTGACGCATGACACCGGTACCCGGGTCGTTATGCAGCACACGGGCGATACGCTCGGCCGCTTCGTCGGTACCATCGCAGACGATCACCATCCCGGAGTGCTGGGAGAAGCCCATGCCGACGCCGCCGCCGTGGTGCAGGGAAACCCAGGTCGCGCCGCTGGCGGTGTTCAGCAGGGCGTTGAGCAGCGGCCAGTCGGACACGGCGTCGGAACCATCCTGCATCGATTCGGTTTCGCGGTTCGGGCTGGATACCGAGCCGGAGTCCAGGTGGTCGCGACCGATGACGATCGGCGCCGACAGCTCGCCGCTGCGCACCATTTCGTTGAACGCCAGGCCGAGCTTGGCGCGCAGGCCCAGGCCAACCCAGCAGATACGCGCCGGCAGGCCCTGGAAGCTGATGCGCTCACGCGCCATGTCCAGCCAGTTGTGCAGGTGCGCGTCGTCCGGGATCAGTTCCTTGACCTTGGCGTCGGTCTTGTAGATGTCCTGCGGGTCGCCCGACAGCGCGGCCCAGCGGAACGGACCGATGCCGCGGCAGAACAGCGGACGGATATAGGCCGGTACGAAGCCTGGGAAGTCGAAGGCGTTCTCGACGCCTTCTTCCTGGGCCATCTGACGGATGTTGTTGCCGTAGTCGAAGGTCGGGATGCCCTGCTTCTGGAAGTCGAGCATGGCCTTGACGTGCACGGCCATCGATTGCTTGGCCGCCTTGACCACCGCCGCCGGCTCGGTCTTGGCGCGCTCGCGGTACTGCTCCCAGGTCCAGCCGGCTGGCAGGTAGCCGTTGAGCGGGTCGTGGGCGCTGGTCTGGTCGGTGACCATGTCCGGACGCACGCCGCGACGGACCATTTCCGGGAGGATTTCAGCCGCGTTGCCGCACAGGGCGATGGAGATCGCCTTGCCTTCGGCGGTGTACTTGGCGATACGCGCCAGGGCGTCGTCCAGGTCTTTGGCCTGCTCGTCGACATAGCGAGTCTTCAGGCGGAAATCGATGCTGGTCTGCTGGCATTCGATGTTCAGCGAGCAGGCGCCGGCCAGGGTCGCGGCCAGAGGCTGGGCGCCACCCATGCCGCCGAGGCCGGCGGTCAGGACCCAGCGGCCCTTGAGGTCATCGTTGTAGTGCTGGCGACCGGCTTCGACGAAGGTTTCGTAGGTGCCCTGGACGATGCCCTGGCTGCCGATGTAGATCCAGCTGCCGGCGGTCATCTGGCCGTACATGGCCAGGCCCTTGGCATCCAGCTCGTTGAAGTGTTCCCAGGTGGCCCAGTGCGGCACCAGGTTGGAGTTGGCGATCAGCACGCGCGGGGCGTTGCTGTGGGTCTTGAACACGCCGACCGGCTTGCCGGATTGCACCAGCAGGGTCTCGTCGTCATTCAGATTGGTCAGGCTCTCGACGATCTTGTCGTAGCACTCCCAGTTGCGCGCGGCGCGGCCGATGCCACCGTAAACCACCAGCTCTTTCGGGTTCTCGGCGACTTCCGGGTCGAGGTTGTTCATCAACATGCGCAGCGGCGCTTCTGTCAGCCAGCTCTTGGCGGTCAGCTTGTTGCCGCGGGCAGCGCGAATTTCGACGTTCCGGTATTTCGTAGGTTTATTCTCAGTCACGAAAAAACTCCTCAGCGATCAATCCAAACCAACCCAGGCAGTGGGCGAGCGTGCCTGCGCGCAGGGCGCTGCGCAGCAAGCGAATCAGGGGACGTTGCGAAGAGTCTTCAGTGACTCATACGCATACGTCTTTACTTGTACATACAAGCATATGCAATCGATCGGCCAACTCGTTGAATGAGCCTTCAAGAAAATCGTGAAACCGGTGAAGAGGCCCTTGGATCAAGGGTTTCAGCATCGATTATTTTTTCGCGGGGGATATGACGAGAGGCGGGAGAGCTGTTACTTCGCCAGGGCTTTGCGCCACGCTGGGGCGTTCGGTAACAAATTGGTGCGCGAGGGAAACAACATCAGGGAGGGAGAGAAACACGGGGCTTTGTAGCCGCTGCCGAAGGCTGCGATCGACTCCGAAGGAGACGCGCTCTTGCAGGCCGGAAGGCTCTTCGAGTCGAGCGCGACCCCGGCCTATCGCAGCCTTCGGCAGCGGCTACAGGTCAGATGGCTGTCAGTTCGATCACGCAGCAAGCGCCGCTGACGGTGACTTCCCGCAAGCCGGGGTTACCGAGCAGTTGCAGGCAGTCATGGCGCTCAAGCAAGGCGGCGACACCGCCACCCAGGTCGGCGCGCATTTCCTCGGCCACGCTGAATACCAGCACCGTGCCGGCCTGGGTGAAGAAGCGCTGACCACCCGACAGCCATTGCAGGCGAGCGCTGTAGCGGTCCGGCGCGTAGATCAGGTTGAAGTCGCGAATCGGCCCGTCGATCAGGGTGCACGCGACCTGGCTGGCGCCACTGAAGGCAAAGGGGTCCAGCGGTAACAGTGCGCGAGTGTCCTCGCCGTCCACCGTCAGGGTCATGCCCGCGCCTTGCAGCACGGTAATGATCCGCTGGTAGCCGGCGAAGCTGGAGAAGCCACCGGACTCGCCGATATCGGCGATCGACAGCCGCCAGCCGAAACCTTCCAGGCCGACGCCGGCGTCCCGGGTGATTTCTTCGGTACTGCCGCCACCGTTCTTCCATGGCATGCGCGGGTAGTTGGCCGCGCGCAAAACGTTCAACTGAGTCATTGATGCCCCTTACTTATGAAACCGCCCTTCCAGGCTGTGACGAGACCCCGGGTGGATCAGGCGCGCGGCGGTCACTGGCTGGCGGCCGGACCAGGTCCGGCGGCGAATCAGCAGGCACGGCTCGCCGCGCTCGATCTGCAGCAACTTGCATTCTTCCGGCTCGGCCAGAATCGCCTCGACCACGTGCTCGCCCTCGGTCAGCGGCGCGACCTGGTTCAGGTAGGCGTAGGGGGTCTGCAAGGTGAAATCCTGCTTGAGGTAATCCGGCGCCACCAGCGCGTTGACGAAACGGTCCTCGATCTGCACCGGGATATCGTTCTCGAAATGCACGATCAGCGAGTGGAAGACCCTCTGCCCTTCGCGCATTTCCAGGGCCACGGCGCGCTCGGAACCGGCCGCCTCTTCACCCAGGGTAATGACTTTGCAAGTGTGGCGATGACCGCGCGAGGCGATCTCGTCGGCAATGTTGTGCACCTCGAACAGCGCCGACTGGCTTTTCGGTTCGGCGACGAAAGTCCCCACGCCCTGCATGCGCACCAGCAGGCCTTCGGCGGTCATCTCGCGCAGGGCGCGGTTGATGGTCATGCGGCTGAAACCCAGCTGGCTGACCAGCTCGCTTTCCGAGGGCACGCGGTAATGCGGCGGCCAGTTTCCACTCTCGATCTGCTGGGTGATCATCTGCTTGACGCGGGCGTACAGGGGCGCCGGACTATCGCCCAGATGGGCGGCCAGCGGGGAGTTGGCGGGCGGAGTCGGCACGGGAAATCCTTGTTGGCTGAAGAAAGAGGCTAGCTTGCCGGAGTTTACCGAGCAGGCAAACGTCTGTATATGTATATACAAATAACACACGACGGGGTGCTTGAACCATGTCCGCCTTCTTTGCCGAACGCGCACTGCTGCCTAACGGATGGGCCAACAACGTACGTCTCGAGGTCAGCGCCGACGGCCTGTTGACCCACATCCAGGCCGATGCCAGCGCAGAAGGCGCCGAGCGGCTACAAGGCCCGCTGCTGCCGGGCATGCCCAACCTGCACTCCCATGCGTTCCAGCGGGCGATGGCCGGGCTGGCGGAAGTGGCCGGCAACCCCAACGACAGCTTCTGGACCTGGCGCGACCTGATGTATCGCCTGGTGGGCAAGATCAGCCCGGACCAGCTGGGCGTCATCGCCCGTCAGCTGTACATCGAAATGCTCAAGGCCGGTTACACCTCGGTCGCCGAATTCCACTATGTGCATCACGACACCAACGGCCAGCCCTACGCCGACCCGGCCGAGCTGTCCCTGCGCATCAGCCAGGCCGCCAGCGCCGCCGGCATCGGCCTGACCCTGCTGCCAGTGCTGTACAGCCACTCCGGTTTCGGCGGCCAGGCGCCCAACGAAGGCCAGCGCCGCTTCATCAACAGCACGGAAAACTACCTCAAGCTGCAAAGCCGCCTGCAACCGCTGCTGGCCCGGCAACCGGCCCAGCAGCTGGGGCTGTGCTTCCACTCGTTGCGCGCGGTTACCCCGCAGCAGATCAGCGAGGTGCTGGCCGCCAGCGACAAGCAGTGCCCGGTGCATATCCACATTGCCGAACAGCAGAAAGAAGTCGACGACTGCCTGACCTGGAGCGGGCGCCGGCCGCTGCAATGGCTGTATGAAAACACCGCGGTCGATCAGCGCTGGTGCCTGGTCCATGCCACCCACGCGAATGCCGAAGAAGTCAGCCTCATGGCGCAAAGCCGAGCGATTGCCGGCCTGTGCCTGACCACCGAAGCCAACCTCGGCGACGGGATTTTTCCGGCGGTGGATTTTCTCGCCCAGGGCGGCCGCATGGGCATCGGTTCCGACAGCCATGTGTCGCTGAGCGTGGTGGAAGAATTGCGCTGGGCGGAATACGGCCAGCGCCTGCGCGATCAACGCCGCAACCGCCTGTATCGCAACGACCAGCCGATGGTTGGCCGGACCCTGTACGATGCCGCGCTGGACGGCGGCGCCCAGGCCCTGGGGCAGCCGATCGGCGCCCTGGAAGTGGGCAAGCGTGCCGACTGGCTGGTGCTTGACGGCAGCGATCCTTACCTGGCCACCGCCGAGGGCGACGGCATTCTCAATCGCTGGCTGTTCGCCGGCGGCGATCGCCAGGTGCGCGATGTGCTGGTCAACGGTCAGTGGGTCGTGCGCGACGGCCGTCACGCAGGCGAGGAAGAAAGTAATCGGGCCTTTACCCAGGTGCTGCGCGACCTGCTCGGCTGAAGCCCGTCACCGCGGGAGCCAGCATGCTGGCTCCCGCATGGATTCACTTCGAGGTCTTGGCCATCGCCTTGTCCGACACTCGCCAGATCAGGCGGGTGGTGTCATAACCCTGCTGGCGCGCCCTGCTCAGCAGGTCCTCGCGAACCGCCTCGCTGACATTCGGCCGGCGCGACAACAGCCACAGGTATCGACGATCCGGGTTGCCGACAATGGCGGTCTTGTAGTCGTCGCTCACATACAGCACCCAGTAGTCGCCCTTGGCCAGGCCCGGTATCAACCGGGAAAACCAGGTATCGAATTCGACCCACAGCTTATCGGTTTTGTCCGGCGCCTGCGGCGTTGCTGTGCCCCGCACCTCTTCCCATTGCCAGTTGGCGGTCAGGCAGCGGTTGAGCACCGCCATATTGCCTTCGGGCAGCAAGGTGTAGCGGGCTTCGGATTGCGCGCAGTTACGTTGGAAATACATCGGCAAACGCGCCAACTCGTACCAGGTCCCTTGGTAACGCTTGAGATCGACGTGATTCGCGGTCTTGGGCGCCAGTGAATCGTCCCGGGAAGTGGCGCAGCCGGCCAACAACAGGCCGGCCAGAAGAGTGACTAGCAAACGCATCATTATTTTTCTCCCGTGGGCACGTGGCCCCGGTTTTTTTTTACTTCAGGCCTTGCCCGGAAAACATCAGCACTTTGTCACCGGCGTACTGCACGCTGATAAAGCTGTTCTTGTCACCCCAGGTGCAGCTGGACATGCCCAGCGCGCCGGAACAATCGGTCGGTTTGCCCAGCAGTTTTTCAACTTCGGCCTTGGGCATGCCGGCCGACAGCTTGGAATAGTTTTCCTGATTGATCTTGCCGCATGCAGCCAACAGCACGCAGAACGACAACAGAGCGAGAGAACGCAGGGACATGGTGAAACTCCTGGGCGAACGGGGGGGATGGCATGCTGCCAACCAGAAGCTTAGAAGAGAAAAGCCCCATCTGGTTCCCCAGCCAGACGCCTATTTATTGTGACGCAGCACCCAGCATTTCCTCCGGAATCAACCACTTTGCGGGGGCAAAACGCATTTCGTCGGGCAGACGTCGGCGTGCCTCATTTTTCATGATGGCCAGTCGACATAAAAGCAGCGCAAAAGCTGCCGTTATGGCAAATTGACGCCCCCTCGCTGACCACCCTTTCGCGGTAGTTCACCTAATGACCAGAAACATGAAATTCAGCCATAAGATCCTGCTTGCCGCCGCTCTTGTGGTCGCCGTTGCGTTCGCCTGTTTTATCCTGTTCAACGACTATCGACAGCGCGAGGCCCTGCGCAGCAGCAACGAGTCCTCCATGCAGGAACTCGGCAGCCTGACCAGCAGCAACATCCAGACCTGGCTGGAAAGCCGCATCCAGTTGCTGCACACCCTGGCCCAGCAAATCGCCGTGGACGGCAGCGGCGCCGATGGTCTGAAACGCAGCGTCGGCCTCCCCGCCTACGCCAGCAACTTCCAGCTCAGCTACTTCGGCGGCCAGGACGGCGCGATGTTCTCGGTCCCGGCGGGCAACCGCGCGCCCGACTACGACCCGCGCGCCCGTGGCTGGTACAAGGCGGCCAACTCGGCCCAGCAGACCATCGTCACCGAACCCTACATCGCCGCCTCTTCCGGCAAGCTGGTGATCACCGTCGCCACCCCGGTGCAGCACCAGGGCAGCTTCATCGGCGTCGCCGGGGCCGATATCGACCTGTCCAACGTCAGCGCCATCATCAACTCGCTGAATTTCGGCGGCCATGGCCAGGCGTTCATCGTCAGCGCCGGCGGCAAGATCCTGATCCACCCGGACAGCAAGCTGGTGCTCAAGAACCTCAGCGACGCCTACCCCAATGGAGCCCCGCAGGTCGGCCCGGGCCTGAAGGAAGTCGAGCTGGACGGCCAGACCCGGCTCATCTCCTTCACCCGCGTCAACGGTGTGCCGGCGGCGGACTGGTACGTGGCGCTGGTGCTGGACAAGGACACCGCGTTCTCGATGCTCAGCGAGTTCCGCACCTCGGCGATCATCGCCATGCTGATTGCCGTAGTGATCATCATCAGCCTGCTGGGCATGCTGATCCGCGTGCTGATGCAGCCGCTGCACCTGATGGGCCGCGCCATGCACGACATCGCCGAGGGTGAGGGCGACCTGACCAAGCGCCTGACCATCCATGGCCACGACGAGTTCGGCACCCTGGGCGTGTCGTTCAACCGTTTCGTCGAACGGGTTCACGGTTCGATCCGCGAAGTCGCTTCGGCCACCGGCCAGGTCAACGAAGTCGCCCTGCGGGTGGTCAGCGCCTCGAACTCGTCGATGTTCAACTCCGGCCAGCAGGCCTCGCGCACCAGCAGCGTCGCTGCGGCCATCAACCAGCTCGGCGCCGCCGCCCAGGAAATCGCCCAGAACGCCGCCCTGGCGTCGCAGCACTCCAGCGATGCGCGCAACCTGGCTGGCGAAGGCCAGGCCGTGGTCGACCAGACCATCGCCGCCATGCAGCAGCTGTCGGCGAAGATCAGCGACTCCTGCGGCCATATCGAAACGCTGAACAGCAACACGGTGAACATCGGGCAGATCCTCGAAGTCATCACCAGCATCTCCCAGCAGACCAACCTGCTGGCCCTCAACGCCGCCATCGAAGCCGCCCGCGCCGGGGAGGCCGGCCGTGGTTTCGCGGTGGTCGCCGATGAGGTGCGCAACCTCGCCCACCGCACCCAGGACTCAGCGCAGCAAGTGCAGAAGATGATCGAGGAACTGCAGGTCGGCGCCCGCCAGGCGGTGGACACCATGACCGAAAGCCAGCGCGAGAGCGCAAGCAGCGTCGGCATCGCCAACCAGGCCGGCCAGCGCCTGGGCAGCGTGACCCAGCGCATCGGCGAGATCGACGGCATGAACCAGTCCGTGGCCACCGCCACCGAGGAGCAGACCGCCGTGGTGGAGTCGATCAACGTCGACATCACCGAGATCAACACCCTCAACCAGGAAGGCGTGGAAAACCTGCAGGCGACCCTGCGCGCCTGCGCCGACCTGGAGCAGCAAGCGGCGCGGTTGCAGCAGTTGGTGGGCAGTTTCCGGATTTAACGATCAGCAACACTCAACTCGTCTGGCATGGCGCACATAGGACTGAATAAAGACTAAACTCAGTCCTGCTTCCCCAGACGAGATGCTCCCATGAAGCTTTCTTCTCAGATCAAACCGATCAGTTACCTGAAAAGCCATACCGCCGAGATCGTCAAAACCATCACCGAAAGCCGTGAGCCCATGGTCATTACCCAGAACGGCGAGGCAAAACTGGTGGTCATGGATGTGAAAAGCTTCGAGCAGCAGGAAGAAACCATGGCGCTGCTGAAGATCCTCGCCCTCGGTAATCGTGAGATCGATGAAGGCCAATTCCGCGATGCGCAGGACGTGTTTGCCGACCTGGACCAGGCCGACCAACCGTGACATTCAAGGTAGTGCTTCTGCATTCGGCGGAAACCGACCTCATCGAGTTGCGTACCTACCTCACCCAGCGGTTCTCCACCGCTACCTGGCACAACAGCTACAGCAGCCTGAAACAAGCCATTCGCCAACTGGCCACCCTGCCCTACGCCGGGGCGGCTCCCGAAGAACTCGAACAACTGCATGTCGGCCACTACCGACAGATACTCTCGGGGATGAATCGAATCATCTATGAAGTACGAGACGCTACCGTCTACATCCATGTCATCGCCGATACCCGCCAAGACCTGCAAACCTTGCTGATGAAGCGGCTGCTGCGCGCCAGGCGCTAAGTATTCATGGGTCCTGAAGCCCTATCGCGGGCAATCGAGCGTCGACCGGCCGCTCCTATGGATGCATACACGCGCCTGTAGGAGCGAGGCTTGCCCGCGATAGCGATTACAGAATGCAGAAGAACTAGAAGCTGGAACCCGGCTCACGCAGGAACGCCAATTCCTGCGGCGTCGACTCACGCCCGAGAATCCGGTTGCGATGGGGGAAGCGCCCGAAGCGGGCGATGATTTTCTGATGCCGTTCGGCGTAGTCCAGCAGATCGGCGAACACCGGTTGGTCGGCCAGCGGCTGCTCGTCGTGCAAGGCGGCGAACCTGGAGACCGCTTCGTTCTGCACCGCCAGGTTTTCGCAATGCTCGAACACCAGGTAGACGAAGCTGCGCTGCATCGGTGACAGTTGCCGGTCGAAATCCGCGGCAATGCCCTGGGCCACCAGCGCCTGGGCGCGCAGATCGCCGGCAAAGCTCTTGGGGGTTTCGCGATACAGCATGCGCGGCAGCTGGTCGAGCAGCAGCACCAGGGCCAGCCAACCTTGTGGGCGTTGCGCCCACTCGGTCAATCCGCCGGCCAAGGCCTGTTCCACCAGCCCCCCGAAACGCTCGCGCGCTTCGAGGTCCTGGCTGTCGCGCTTGCCAAACCACAGCCTGCCCTTTTCAGCCTTGATATCCGCGGGTTTCTCGGCCGAACCGAACCACCAGTCGAGCAAGGGCTGCCAGGGCGCGGCCATGGGTTATTCCTTGTGGTAGGCGGTGACGCGGGCGACTTCTTCCTTCGAGCCGAGGAACACCGCTACGCGCTGGTGCAGGCCTTCAGGCTGGATGTCGAGAATGCGCTGGTGACCGTCGGTGGAAGCGCCGCCCGCCTGTTCCACCAGGAACGACATCGGGTTGGCTTCGTACATCAGGCGCAGCTTGCCCGGCTTGGATGGCTCGCGGCTGTCGCGTGGGTACATGAACAGGCCACCGCGGGTCAGGATGCGGTGCACGTCGGCGACCATCGCGGCCACCCAGCGCATGTTGTAGTTCTTGTTCAGCGGGCCCTCTTCGCCTGCCAGCAATTCGCTCACGTAACGCTGCACCGGCGCTTCCCAGTGACGCTGGTTGGACATGTTGATGGCGAATTCCTGGGTGCTTTCAGGAATGGTGATGTCTTCGTGGGTCAGCACGAAGCTGCCCATTTCGCGATCCAGGGTGAAGCCCTTGACGCCGTCGCCCAGGGTCAGCACCAGCATGGTCTGCGGGCCGTAGATGGCGTAACCGGCGGCAACCTGCTGGGTGCCTGGCTGCAGGAAGGCCTTTTCATTGAGCGGTTCGTTCTGGCTCAGGTATTCGTTCGGGCAACGCAATACCGAGAAGATCGTGCCGACCGGGGCGTTGATGTCGATGTTCGACGAGCCGTCCAGCGGGTCGAATACCAGCAGGTACGCGCCTTTCGGGTATTTGCCCGGGATCTGGTAGGCATTGTCCATTTCCTCGGACGCCATGCCGGCCAGGTGACCGCCCCATTCGTTGGCTTCGAGCAGGATCTCGTTGGAGAGCACGTCGAGCTTCTTCTGCACTTCGCCTTGGACGTTTTCAGTGCCCATGCTGCCCAGAACACCGCCCAGGGCGCCTTTGGACACGGCATGGCTGATCTCCTTGCAGGCACGCGCCACCACTTCGATCAGGAAGCGCAGATCGGCAGGAGTGTTGTTGCTGCGGGTCTGCTCAATCAAATAGCGACTCAGGGTAACGCGGGACATGGACGGCTCCGGAGGAATGGGGGGCTAAAAACCCGCGCAGTTTAACGCGAGTCGGGGTGCATTTCCTCCTATGAGACGAGATCCGCCACAGAGAGTTCATGCATGGGGTTGAGCGTAGCCCGAAATCCGATCCGTAGCCGTTGGCGCAGGCTGCGATAGCCTGCGCCCTTTAGACGCTACGGGGACCGCCGAGCAGCCTATTCCAGAGCCTTCCAGATCTCTGTGGCGTACTCGCGAATGGTCCGGTCCGAAGAGAACCAGCCCATGCGCGCGCTGTTGAGCACCGCCGAACGCCACCATTGATTGCTGTCGCGCCAACGCTCTTCGACATGCAGCTGGGCATTCCAGTAGGAGTCGAAATCAGCGCACACGTGGAAGCGGTCATAGTCGACCAGCGAATCGATCAGCCCGGTGTAACGGGCCGGATCGTCCGGCGAAAATACCCCGCCACGAATCGCCTGCAGCACATCGTTGAGACGATGGGAGGCGGCGATGTCCGGCACCGCGCTGAACTCGCCATTGCGTTTGCGTGCCTCCACCTGCTGGGCGCTGAGGCCGAAGATGAACATGTGCTCGGCGCCGACCCGCTCGCACATCTCGACGTTGGCGCCGTCCAGGGTGCCGATAGTCAGCGCGCCATTGAGGCCGAACTTCATGTTGCTGGTGCCCGAGGCCTCGAAACCGGCGGTGGAAATCTGCTCCGACAGGTCCGCCGCCGGGATGATGCTTTCGGCCAGGCTGACGTTGTAGTTGGGCAGGAACACCACCTTGAGCAGGCCGCGCACGGTCGGGTCGTTGTTCACCGTGCGGGCGATGTCGTTGCTCAGCTTGATGATCAGTTTGGCCTGGTGATAACTGGCCGCGGCCTTGCCGGCGAAGATCTTCACCCGCGGCACCCAGTCGATTTCCGGCTCGGCGCGGATCGCCTGGTACAGCGCCACCGTGTGCATCAGGTTGAGCAACTGGCGCTTGTACTCGTGGATCCGTTTGACCTGGACGTCGAACAGCGCCGCCGGATTGACCGCGATGCCCAGGCGTTCATGGATGATCGCCGCCAGCGCGCGCTTGCTGTGCAGGCGCTGTTCGGCGAACTGCTTGCGAAAGGCCGGCTTCTCGGCGAAGGGTTCGAGCTTGAGCAACAGCTCCTCGGGGTTGTCCAGCAGCTCCGGGCCGACGGCTTCGACCAGCATCGCCGTCAGCTTGGGGTTGGCCTGGTACAGCCAGCGGCGGAAGGTGATGCCGTTGGTCTTATTGTTGATCCGCTCCGGATACAGCTTGTGCAGCTCGGAAAACACCGTGCTGCGCATCAGTTGGGTGTGCAGACCGGACACGCCGTTGACACTGTGGGAACCGAGAAACGCCAGGTTGCCCATGCGCACCCGGCGGCCGTTGTCTTCCTCGATCAGCGACACCGCGCGCAGCACGTCGAAGTCGTGGATGCCCTTGGCCCGCAGCGAATCGATGTGCTGGGCGTTGATCAGGTAAATGATCTGCATGTGCCGCGGCAGCATGCGTTCCATCAGGCCCACCGGCCAGGTTTCCAGGGCTTCGGGCAGCAGCGTGTGGTTGGTGTAGGCCAGGGTCTCGACGGTGATCTGCCAGGCCGCTTCCCAGGCGATGCCGTGCAGGTCCACCAGCTGGCGCATCAGTTCGGCCACGGCAATCGACGGGTGAGTGTCGTTGAGCTGGATCGCCGCATGCTCGCCGAGGCTGAGCACCGAATCGTGCATGTTCTTGTGCCGGCGCAGCAGGTCCTGCAGGGACGCGGAGACGAAGAAGTACTCCTGGCGCAGGCGCAGTTCCTGCCCGGCTTCGGTGCTGTCCGCCGGGTAGAGCACCCGGGAAATGCTTTCGGCGCGGGCCACCTCGGCCACCGCGCCCAGGTGGTCGCCGGCGTTGAAGCGTTCCAGGTGCAGGTCTTCCATGGCCCGCGCGCGCCACAGGCGCAAGGTGTTGACGCTGGCACCGCGCCAGCCGACCACCGGGGTGTCGTAGGCCACCGCGCGCACGGTTTCCGCCGGCCACCAGACCTGCCGGGCATGGCCGGCCTCGTCGGTGACGGTCTCGACGCTGCCGCCGAAGCCGATCGAATAGATCACTTCGGGGCGCTCGAACTCCCAGGGGTTGCCGAAGTCCAGCCAGTGCTCGGTCTGCTCCTGCTGCCAGCCATCGACGATGGCCTGGCGGAACAAACCGTGTTCATAACGAATGCCGTAGCCGTGGCCGGCGATACCCAGGGTCGACATGCTTTCCATGAAGCACGCCGCCAGCCGGCCGAGGCCACCGTTGCCCAGCGCCGCATCCGGCTCCAGCAGGCGGATGCGCTCCAGGTCGACGCCCAAGTCGTTCAGCGCATCGCGTGCCACGTCCAGCAGCCCGAGGTTGCTCAGGCTGTCGTAGAGCAGGCGGCCGATGAGGAATTCCAGGGACAGGTAATAAACGCGTTTCTGGCCTTTGCGGTAGATCTGCCGCGTATGGTCCATCCAGTGCTCGACCATGTGATCGCGCGCCGCCAGGGCGATGGCTTCGAACCAGTCATGGTCGAAGGCGTGGTCCGGGTCTTTGCCCACCGCGTAGGTGAGTTTGGTCAGGACGGCATCGCGAAAAGCGGCCACCTCAGCGTCACGAACTTGCAGTTCCTGAGTCATGAATACGACCTCGAGCGAGATAGACAGTGAGCATGGAATTGTCTGAGCCTAGTCGGTCTGACAGGAGCCAAAGACTCTGGTTCGGTGCGTCGTGCGATTGCCCGAGCAGAGGCGGCGTCTCCCGCGGCAGCTGGCAAAAATGATGCAGATGCCGTGCCGACCCTCGCACTCCCCTTGGGCAGGCGTAAATTCCGTTAAATGGTTGTTCAAAAATCCACCAGTACCGGTATGATCGCGCGCCCTGATACACACGCTGGAAACAAGCCTGATGAAGTCCAACCTGATCGCCGCCGCGGAAATCGACCGACTCGATACCTGGGCCAAGTATTCCGCGCCCATGTGCGGCTCCTGCATGTCCAGCTGCTGCACCCTGCCGGTGGAGGTCAAGATCAAGGATCTGATCCGCATCGGCATCGTCGACGAATTCGAGCGCGGCGAGCCGGCGAAGAACATCGCCAAGCGCCTGCAGAAGGAAGGCATCGTCGAGCGCTACAACCAGAAGTCCGAGATCTTCACCCTGCAGCGCATGAGTAACAACGACTGCCTGTATCTGGATCGTAAGAGCCGCCTGTGCACCATTTATGACAAGCGCCCGGACACCTGCCGCAATCACCCGAAGATCGGCCCGCGCCCGGGCTATTGCGCGTACAAGCCCAAGCCGGTGGAGCGCCCGACCAACACCAGCAGCCGGACCCTGGAACGCTTCTGAGCCCCGACCTGCGCCTGCAACCCCGTTCCCCGCGTAACCCTGCCGCCCTGTAGCCGCTGCCGAGCCTGCGAGGCTGCGATCGGCTGCAAAGCAGCCGCAATCCGAGTCACCACAGAGTTTCAGATACACCGCTTGACGACCGCTACGCGGCCGATCGCAGCCTCGCAGGCTCGGCAGCGGCTACAGGACCCGAGCTTTTTCACAGATCAAAAAAAACGCCCCCGGCCTTTCGACCGGGGGCGTTTTTATTCAGCCTGAACTAAAGAATCAGTTCTTGGCTTTCTTGGCAGCGCGGGTACGCTCGCCTTCGTCCAGGATCTTCTTGCGAAGACGGATGGACTTAGGAGTCACTTCGCACAGTTCATCGTCCTGGATGAATTCCAGAGCCTGTTCCAGGGTGAAACGAACCGGCGGAACCAGGGCGATGGTTTCGTCCTTGCCCGAAGCACGCATGTTGTCGAGCTTCTTGCCTTTGGTTGGGTTCACACCCAGGTCGTTGTCACGGCTGTTCAGACCAACGATCTGACCGTTGTAGATTTCCTGGCCGTGCTCGACGAACAGCTTGCCGCGCGCCTGCAGGGTTTCCAGGGAGTAGGTCAGGGCCTTGCCAGTCTCGACCGAAACCAGTACGCCGTTCTGACGACCGGACATGTGGCCGGACTTCATCGGAGCGTAACGATCGAAGATCGAGGTCAGGATGCCTGCACCGTTGGTCAGGGTCAGGAACTGGTTACGGAAACCGATCAGACCACGGGCTGGAATGTTGTATTCCAGGCGTACACGGCCCTTGCCATCCGGAACCATGTTGCTCAGGTCGCCCTTACGCAGACCCATTTCTTCCATGACCTTGCCCTGGGATTCTTCAGGGATGTCGATGGTGACGTTTTCGAACGGTTCCTGCTTCACGCCGTCGACTTCACGGATGATCACTTCAGGACGGCCAACGCCCATTTCGAAACCTTCGCGACGCATGGTTTCGATCAGTACCGACAGGTGCAGCTCACCACGGCCGGAAACCTTGAACTTGTCGGCCGAGTCGCCTTCTTCAACGCGCAGTGCAACGTTGTACAGCAGCTCTTTGTCCAGACGTTCCTTGATGTTGCGGCTGGTCACGAACTTGCCTTCTTTACCGCAGAATGGCGAGTCGTTGACCTGGAAGGTCATGGAAACGGTCGGCTCGTCGACGGTCAGTGGCTTCATCGCTTCGACAGCGGTCGGATCGCACAGGGTGTCGGAGATGAACAGCTCGTCGAAACCGCTGATGCAGACGATGTCGCCGGCAGCGGCTTCTTCAACGTCCACACGGTGCAGACCGTGGTGACCCATCAGCTTCAGGATACGGCCGTTGCGCTTCTTGCCGTCGACGTCGATAGCGACGACCGGGGTGTTCGGCTTGACGCGACCGCGAGCGATACGGCCAACGCCGATCACACCCAGGAAGCTGTTGTAGTCCAGAGCGGAGATCTGCATCTGGAACGGACCGTCACGGTCAACGGCCGGAGCTGGAACGTTGTCGACGATCGACTGGTACAGCGGGGTCATGTCTTCGGCCATGTCGGTGTGGTCCAGACCGGCAATACCGTTCAGGGCCGAGGCGTAGACGACTTTGAAGTCCAGCTGTTCTTCGGTGGCGCCCAGGTTGTCGAACAGGTCGAAGATCTGGTCCAGAACCCAGTCAGGACGCGCGCCTGGACGGTCGACCTTGTTGATGACCACGATCGGACGCAGGCCGGCTTCGAACGCCTTCTTGGTCACGAAACGGGTTTGCGGCATAGGGCCGTCTTGAGCGTCGACCAGCAGCAGAACGGAGTCGACCATCGACATTACGCGTTCAACTTCGCCGCCGAAGTCGGCGTGGCCCGGGGTGTCCACGATGTTGATGTGGTAGCCGTTCCAGTTGATGGCGGTGTTTTTCGCCAGGATGGTAATACCGCGCTCTTTTTCCTGGTCGTTGGAGTCCATCACGCGCTCGTCGTTGAGCTCGTTGCGCTCCAGGGTGCCGGATTGACGCAGGAGTTTGTCTACCAGGGTGGTTTTACCGTGGTCAACGTGAGCAATGATGGCGATGTTGCGTAGATTTTCGATCACTTGTGTATCTCGATCAGAGGATTCGGTGTGCTGACAACTGCTGGCAGCGATTAACAATAGAGTCCGGCAAGGCCGTTACAGCTTGACGGTGGCGTCGGGGGGCCGGTGACGCAAGCCACAGGCAAACAGCCCCGGGCACTTAGCTCGGTCTATAAACGCGCACATTGGCATGTCCCTCACTGAGCAGATGGTGAGCATGCAGGCGACTCATGACGCCTTTGTCGCAATACAGCAGGTACTGGCGAGTAGGGTCCAGTTCCTTGAAGCGTGCATTCAATGCATAGAACGGCAGCGCTTTTATCTCGATGCCAGAAAGTGTCAGCGGGTCGTCTTCCTGAGCATCCGGATGACGGATGTCGATCACGATCTGGCCCGCCAGCGCCTCGCTGACTTCTTCGATCTGCAAATCCTGGCCCAGTTCGTCGATCACCCGATCGATCGGCACCAGTTTGGCCCGCTCGATCGCACGCTCGAGCACCGCCATGTCGAATTCTTTCTCTTCATGCTCCACGCGATGGCGTTTGGCATGGGTCTTGGGGTTCACCGAGATGACCCCGCAGTACTCCGGCATGTGCTTGGCGAAGTCGGCGGTGCCGATTTCGTTGGCCAGGTCGATGATGTCCTGCTTGTGACTGGCGATCAGCGGGCGCAGTACCAGCTTGTCGGTCACGCAGTCGATGACCGAGAGGTTCGGCAGGGTCTGGCTCGACACCTGGGAAATCGCCTCGCCGGTGACCAGCGCGTCGATGTGCAGGCGGTCGGCGATGCTCGACGCGGCACGCAACATCATACGCTTCAAAATGACGCCCATATGACTGTTGTCGACTTTGCCGAGGATTTCGCCGAGCACTTCCTCGAACGGCACGCTGACGAACAGCACACGCTGGGAGCTGCCGTACTTCTTCCAGATATAGTGCGCGACTTCCATCACGCCCAATTCGTGGGCACGCCCGCCCAGGTTGAAGAAGCAGAAGTGGCTCATCAGGCCGCGACGCATGATCTGGTAGGCCGCCACCGTGGAATCGAAACCGCCGGACATCAAAACCAGGGTCTGCTCCAGAGCGCCCAGCGGGTAACCGCCGATACTGTTGTGCTGGCTGTGGATCACGAACAACCGTTGGTCGCGAATTTCCATCCGCACTTCGATTTCCGGCTCTTTCAGGGAAATCCCGGCGGCGCCGCACTGCCGACGCAGCTGGCTGCCGACGTATTTCTCCACGTCCATGGAGCTGAATTCATGCTTGCCGGCACGCTTGCAGCGCACGGCGAAAACTTTCCCCGACAGCGCCTCGCCAAAGTGCTGCTTGCACTTGGCGACGATGTCGTCGAAGTCGCCCAACGGGTACTCATCGACCTGCAGGAAATGCGCGATGCCCGGCATGCAGCTCAGGCGCTCGGTCATCTCCTTCAAGGCTTTCGGCTCGCTGACGGCGGTTTCCAGCTCGAGGTTGTCCCACACACCATTGACCACCACAGCCGGGTCCAGATCGCGGAGCACGGCACGGATGTTCTTGGCCAGCTGACGGATGAAACGCGTCCGTACCGGGCGGCTCTTGATGGTGATTTCCGGGAAAACTTTAACGATTAGTTTCATGAAAACAGCGCGCGCTGGGCCAGCCGAAAAAGGGGGGCGCGGATTATAGCGGAAATTGCTCAAGGTTTAACCAATTAATGTGCACTCGGTTTTTCGTGCACCAAAACGGGTCGTCGCCAGATAAAAACGCAACATTGCGGTGCGCCGGTTTGCCAATCTGGTCCAAATACCCCCCGGAATGCGTGAGTTTGGGGCATAAAACCCAACTCGGGGCACTGGCATGCAATTTGCTCCCTTGTGAGGCAGGTTGCCATGGCAGAGTATCTGCGCCGGCATCACCCACATTCTAAGGGCACACCAACACTCGCCCGAAGCCACCCGGAGGACACTATGTCGAAGTCGGTTCAACTCATCAAAGATCATGACGTCAAATGGATTGATCTGCGCTTCACTGACACCAAAGGCACTCAGCACCACGTGACCATGCCGGCCCGTGATGCGCTGGATGACGATTTCTTCGAAATCGGCAAAATGTTCGACGGTTCCTCCATCGCTGGCTGGAAAGGCATCGAAGCCTCCGACATGATCCTGATGCCGGTTGACGAAACCGCCGTCCTGGACCCGTTCACCGAAGAGCCGACCCTGATCCTGGTCTGCGACATCATCGAACCTTCGACCATGCAGGGCTACGATCGCGACCCACGCGCCATCGCCAAGCGTGCCGAGGAATACCTGAAGTCCACCGGTATCGGCGACACCGTATTCGTAGGTCCAGAGCCTGAGTTCTTCATCTTCGACGAAGTGAAGTTCAAGTCCGACATCTCCGGCTCCATGTTCAAGATCTTCTCCGAGCAAGGCTCGTGGATGTCCGATCAGGACGTGGAAGGCGGCAACAAAGGCCACCGTCCAGGCGTCAAAGGCGGCTACTTCCCGGTTCCTCCGTTCGACCACGACCACGAAATCCGTACCTCCATGTGTAATGCCATGGAAGAAATGGGCCTGGTCATCGAAGTTCACCACCACGAAGTGGCGACTGCCGGCCAGAACGAAATCGGCGTGAAGTTCAACACCCTGGTCAACAAGGGCGACGAAGTTCAGACCCTCAAGTACTGCGTGCACAACGTGGCCGATGCCTACGGCCGCACCGCGACCTTCATGCCTAAGCCTCTGTACGGCGACAACGGCTCGGGTATGCACGTGCACATGTCCATCTCCAAAGATGGCAAGAACACCTTCGCTGGCGAAGGTTATGCCGGCCTGTCCGACACCGCCCTGTACTTCATCGGCGGCATCATCAAGCACGGTAAGGCCCTGAACGGTTTCACCAACCCTTCGACCAACTCCTACAAGCGTCTGGTCCCAGGCTTCGAAGCTCCGGTCATGCTGGCCTACTCGGCTCGCAACCGTTCCGCTTCGATCCGTATCCCTTACGTGTCGAGCCCTAAAGCCCGCCGTATCGAAGCACGCTTCCCGGATCCGGCTGCCAACCCATACCTGGCCTTCGCTGCCCTGCTGATGGCCGGCCTGGACGGTATCCAGAACAAGATCCACCCTGGCGACGCGGCTGACAAAAACCTGTACGACCTGCCGCCTGAAGAGGCGAAAGAGATCCCACAAGTTTGCGGCAGCCTGAAAGAAGCCCTGGAAGAGCTGGACAAAGGTCGTGCGTTCCTGACCAAAGGCGGCGTTTTCAGCGACGACTTCATCGACGCTTACATCGCCCTGAAAAGCGAAGAAGAAATCAAGGTCCGTACCTTCGTACACCCACTGGAATACGAGCTGTACTACAGCTGCTGATCCGGTAGAGCCGCCCCACGCGGCGTGACATGCTACGTAACAAGAAAAAAGGCCTCCCTCGGGAGGCCTTTTTTATTGCCCGCCCATAGCCCCGGAGCATTCCCCCGGGTTATTCATCCATGGATAATCCGCGCCTCTCGCGCCCTCTGTCCGGCGCCTCGACGAAGGGATTCGTATGCAGTGGACTCGTTCTCTCGGCCTGATCGCCTGCCTGGCGTTCGGCAGCACCCAGGCCGCTCCTTTCTATGCCGGCAAGTCACTGGCCCACCCGCTGATCACCGGCCTGGCGGAAAGCTCGGCGACCCTGGCCTTTATCAAGCAGGGTGGCGGCGTCAAAGGTTATTACTCGGTCGACCCGGACGAGAGCCAGCCGCAGCTGCTGGACGACTTCGGCGATGCAACCATCGAGTCGGTGTTCAACATCGCCCTGGATGATGAGTCCCTAACTCGCCTGGTGCTGTTCAAACAGCGCGGCCAGTACCGCCTGCATGCCTATCGCTATAACGAAAGCGACCACCTCTACCAGCGCCTGGAAAAACTGCAACCCGCCCTGGAGCGCATCGCCAAAGACCGCAAGAAACTCGATGCCCCGACGGTGAAACAGGCCCTGCGCCAACTGACACCGCTGAACTACAGCGTCTTCTACGAAGACTCGGGTATCGAGGAATTCGACCGGCTCGACCATTCGGCCGGCACCCTGGTGGGTTACTTCGACCAGAACGGGCAGCCCATCACCGCCCATCCGCCCGGAGCTGAGCAGTACAGCTACAAAAAGACCTTCGCCGAAAAGGACGGACGCTTTCTCACCGCCACCTACTGGCGCGGCGAAACGCCTGCGCTGGAGGGCGAGCCCCTGCTGTACAACTACCGGGCCAGCCGCATTGCCTGGGAAACCGAACCGCGGCGCGTTACTGGCAGCGAGGACGGGGCCTGCGTGGAATACTCCGATTCCGGCGGTGCCGTCGCCGCCCAGGGTGCCTATGCCCACGGCCAACGCACCGGCGAATGGAGTTTTTCCAGCCCGGACGATGGTTGGAGCCATGGCCGCTATGTCGATGGCAAGCGCCAGGGACAATGGACCGAAACCTACCGCTGGCAATCCGCAACGGGCGAGTATCGGGACGATCTGCGTGAGGGACGCTGGGTGCTGTCCTACGACGAAGGAGGCGAATCCGCTGTCACTGGCTTCCAGACCTATGTCCATGGCGTGCTCAACGGTCCGAGCGAAGAGAAGGTGGACGGCTTCACCGAAAGCGGCAGCTACCGCGACAACAAACGCGAAGGACCATGGGTTACCCAAGCAGGTCGCGGCAACTTCGAGAACGGCCTGAAAAGCGGCCCCTGGATACTCAAGACGGACAAGGGCCATAGCCAGAGCGTGAACTTCGTCGCCGATAAAAAAGACGGCGAGTTGCGCGAAACCGACGCCAATGGCGTGCTGGTCCTGATCGAGCATTACCAGGCAGATGTGCTGTCCGGCACCCGCGAAGGCTATAGCCCCAGCGGCAACCTGCAGTACTCGCAGCAATATGAGAATGGCAAACGGGAAGGCCGCTCACTGGGTTACAGCGAAGACGGCAAGCTGATCAGCGATATTTCCTGGCACAACGATCGGTACGAAGGCCCTCACCTGACCTTCCTGCGTGACGGGACGCCGGCCACGGTCGGGCGCTTCGAGGGAGGGCGCTTTGTCGGCCTGATGAAACAATACGATCAGGACGGAGTGCTTTATGAGGAAGCCAACTGGTGCCGCTTCGACAAGTTCGGCTCAACCGTCGAACGCTGTGGAAAACAACGGCGGTTCACCCACGGAAAGCTGTCCTGGGAAACGGACTTTCTCTTTGGCAGCCCCCAAGGCTCCATCGAGTACAACTATGAAACAGGCCAAAAGACCCGCGAGAAGATCATCGGCGACAATGACCAGATCACTCAGCGCACCTACTACGACAATGGGCAGGTCGAGTGCCAGAAAAACTCGGTGGGTTTCACCTGGATGACCATCAACCAGCAACAGGTGAAAAGTCATGAGTCCAACGGCCAACTGGTCGGCGAACAGCTGTGCTATCACCGCAACGGCGCGGTCAAGAGCCGCGAGCTGATCGACAACGGCTTGAGCGCCTGCCGGATCGTCTATGACGAAAGCGGCCAGCGACTGTCTTCCAGTCCAACCAATTGCGGGGCGCCCGCGACTGTCGCGGCCGGCCAATGACCCACCTTGCACCCGGCGCTTGCCAGGCACTGCGGTTTTGCGTGCATCATGGCCGCCGACTTGTCCCCAGGAAACCGAGACTGCCCATGACTTCGCGATTCTGCCTTGCCCTGTTGACCCTGTTGCTGGCCGGTAATGCCTGCGCCGCCCCCGCCACCCTCGGCCCTCTGCTGGCCACCCTCGAAGAACGCCTGGCCATTGCCGACCAGGTGGCGCTGAGCAAATGGGACAGCCACAAACCGGTGGAAGACCGCCCGCGCGAGCGTGAGGTGATTGCCGGCGCAGTGGCCCAGGCGCCGGCCTACAAACTCGACGGCGCGGCAGTGGAACAGTTCTTTGCCGCACAGATCGAGGCCAACAAGCTGGTGCAGTACGCCCATCTGTCCGAATGGACCTTGCAAGGCCAGGCACCGGACGTACCGCGCCCGGACCTGGTGGGGCAGATCCGCCCGCAACTTGATCGGTTACAAAAACGCCTGCTGCAGCAACTGGCGGATTTCAGCCCCCACCGCAATGACCCGCAGTGCCCACAATGGCTGGCCCAGGCCACCCACGGCGGCGACCGCCCGGTGCTGCGCCAGCTGGCGCTGGTCCGCGCCACCGCCGAGCTTTGTGTGTCCAAAGGTTGAAGCAGCGAACCTGGGCCCGGTTCGCGGCTCTATGCTGGAGGCAGTTTCACCTTTGCAGCCGCCGACCCAAGCGCCCAGGAAAGCCGCCATGCGTGTGCACTGTCTCTACCTGCTGTTGCTGACCGCCCTGCCGGCCGCCGCGCAGATCTACCGCTACACCGACGCCCACGGCAATACCGCCTACAGCGACCAGCCGCCGGCCGGCGTGTCCGGCCAGGCCGTCGAGCTGGCGCCGCTGAATCGCATTGAGGCACCCCGGCCGACCACACCGCCCGGCGTCGAGCCAGCGCAAACACCACCCTCCAGCGCACCGGCCTACACCACCCTGGAGCTGAGCGGCGTACCGAACGGCGGAGTGATCCGCGCCAACAACGGCTCCTTCAATGTCGAGGTCAGCCTGCAACCGCCCCTGCACAACGAGCATCGCCTGCGCCTGCTGCTGGACGACCAACCCTATGGCCAGCCCGGCAACCTGCCGAGCCTGCAACTGGTGAACATCGACCGCGGCGAGCACCGCCTGGCGGTGCAGGTGCTCGATGGCGCGCGGGTGATCCAGCAAAGCCCGGCGCTGACCTTCACCCTGCAACGGGTTCATCGGCCCTGAGGTGTTGTCGCGCCTGAATCTGCGAATACAGGCGCCGCTCATGCTCAAGCAGCCAGCGTTTGCGCCAGAGCCCGCCGCCATAACCGGTGAGCGAACCGTCGGCACCTATCACCCGGTGACAGGCAATCACGATGGCGATCTGATTGGCACCATTGGCCCGGGCCATGGCCCGCACGACGGAGGCCGAACCTATGCTGCTCGCTACCTCGGCATAACTATGGCTAGTGCCCGGCGCGCAACAGCGCCGAGCGGTAGATCAGGCGCGCTCGATCACCATGGCCACGCCCTGGCCCACGCCCACGCACAGGCTGACCACGGCGTAACGCTGGTGGTTGCGTTGCAAGGTGCGGCAGGCGCTCAACACCAGCCGGGCGCCGGACGCACCCAGTGGGTGGCCGATGGCGATGGCACCGCCATTGGGGTTGACCCGCGGATCGTCGAAATCCAGGCCCAGGGCCTTGAAGCAAGCCAGCACCTGTGGCGCGAATGCCTCGTTGATCTCGATCAGGTCGAGCTGCTCCAGGCCGATGCGGGCGCGCTGCAGCGCCAGCAGAATCGCCCTGTGCGGGCCGATACCCATGAACTGCGGCTCCACACCGACCGACGCCGATGAGAGGATGCGCGCCATGGGCGCGACCCCATGTTCCCTCCCGATCTCACGGCTGCCGAGCAGCAACACCGCCGCGCCATCGTTGATCCCTGAAGCGTTGCCGGCGGTCACCACGCCCTCCGCGAACAGCGTCGGCAAGCGCGACAGGGCCGCCAGGTCGGAGCCGGGGCGCGGATGTTCGTCATCACAGACGGTCGAGGCTGGGCCCTTGCGCCCGGCCGCCAGCTCGACGGCCATGATCTCGCCGTCCAGCACCCCGGCCAGCAAGGCCGCCTGGTAACGCGCCTGGGAAGCGGCGGCGAAGCGATCGGCGTCCTCGCGGCTGATGGCATAGAGTCGGGCCAGGTTGTCGCCGGTCTCGGGCATGCTGTGGTTGCCATAGCGCTCCACCAGCCGCGGGTTGGCGAAACGCGCGCCGATGGTGCTGTCGGCCACGTCCAGGCTTCGGCTGTAGGCACTCTCGGCCTTGGCCATGATGAAGGGCGCCCGGGACATGCTCTCGACCCCGCCGGCCAGGTACAGCCGGCCTTCGCCGCAGGTGATTGCCCGGGCCGCGTCGATCACCGCCGACAGACCGCTGGCGCACAGGCGGTTGACCGTCTGCCCGGGTACGCGCCAAGGCAGCCCGGCGCTGAGCAAGGCATTGCGTGCCAGGTTGCGGCTGTCCTCGCCGGCCTGGTTGGTACACCCGAGGATCACCTCTTCCAACGCCTCGGCCGGTAGCCCCGAGGTTTCCAGCAAACGCGCCAGCAAAGGCCCCACCAGGTCGTCCGGGCGCACACTGGCGAGGCTGCCGCCATGCCGGCCGAAGGGGGTTCGCAAGCCGCTGTAGATATAGGCATCAAGCATGAAAGGACTCTCGCAGCAGTAGGGATCGACAGGCCTCAGGCCGGCAGCGGGTTTTCCGGCTGGCGCAGGGACAGGCCCAGCAGAGCCCGACGGCGCAACCAGCCGCTGGGGCGATAACGCGGGTCGCCGGTGAGGGCGTGCAGGCGCTCGAGGATCTGCAGCAGGCGCTCGGGGCCCAGTTGGTCGCCCCACTCCAGCGGCCCCAGCGGATAGCCGAGGCCCAGGCGTACCGCCGCGTCGATATCGGCCACCGAGGCGATGCCCTGCTGGGCGATGTCGCAGGCCAGGTTGACGATGGACGCCAGGGTGCGCTGGACGATGAAGCCGCAACTGTCGCGGATCAGCGTCACCGTGCCGCCATCGGCGCTGAACAGCGCGTGGGCGGCGTGCTGCATGTCTTCGCGGGTCGCCGGGTTGAGCATCAGGCAGCGCTGGCTGTCGAGCGTGGTCAGGGTATCGATTGCCACCGTGCGCGACGGGTCCATGGCATGACGCAGGGCCGCTTCGCTGGCGTCATCGCCCAGTGGCGCCACCAGGCACAAGGCCGAGGTGGAAGGCCGCAGGCCGTTCTCGACCCGGGCCCCCAGGCGTTCGAGCAGGTCCAGCAGACGCAGCCGGCCGACCTCGTCGTCGGCGGCGATCCACACCGGCGGCAGCACCGCGCAAGAGGGCACGGCCTGTGGCGGGCACCGCGTATCGCCTGGCTCGTCGTAGAGGTAGAAGCCCTGCCCGCTCTTGCGCCCCAGGTGCCCACCCGCCAGCATCAGCCGCAGCACGGGGTGAGGCCGATAACGCGGCTCCTCATAGAACTGCCGGTAGACCGACTCCATCACCGGCACGCTAACATCCAGGCCGATCAGGTCGAGCAGCTCGAACGGCCCCATGGCGAAACCGGCGCTGTCGCGCAGCAGCGCATCGATCCGCCATGCAGGGGCCACGCCCTCGCTGAGGATGCGCAGCGCCTCGGTGCCAAAGGCCCGTCCGGCATGATTGACGATAAAGCCGGGAGAATCCTTGGCCCGCGCCGGGTAGTAGCCGATGGCGCGGACCAGCTCCTGCAAGCGCGCGCCGACGCTGGTGGCGAGGCCGTCGATCACCTCGACAATGCGCATCCGCGGCACTGGATTGAAGAAGTGCAGCCCGGCGACGCGTTCCGGATGGCGGCACACCGAGGCAATCGCGGTGATCGACAGCGACGAGGTGTTGCTCGCCAGGATCGCGTCCGGTGCCAGCACCTCCTCCAGTTGCCGAAACAGCTGCTGCTTGGCCGCCAGGTCCTCGACTATCGCCTCGATCACCAGTTGGCAGTCATGCAGCGCTTGCAGGCTGTCGACCACTTCCAGATTGAGCATGGCCGCCGCGGCGTCCTGCGGGGTGATGCGGGCCTTCTCGATCTGCTGGGCGAAGATCGTCGCCAGTTGCTCCCGGGCCATGCCCGCGGCACCCGGGCGCGCATCGAACAAAAATACCTTGAGCCCGGCCATGGCCATGACCTGGGCGATGCCCCGGCCCATGGCGCCGGTGCCGACCAGGCCGATGCGCTGCAATGGTTGTGTGGTCATTTCCCCTGGTACTCCGGTTTGCGTTTCTCAAGAAAGGCCTGCATGCCTTCGCGTTGGTCATGGGAGCCGAACAGCAGCTGGAACGCCTTGCGCTCCAGCACCAACGCCTGCTCCAACGGCAGGTCCATGCCGGCCAGCACCACCTCCTTGATCTGCGCCACGGCCAGCGGCGGCATGCCGGCGATGCTGGCGGCCAGGGCCAGGGCCCGCGGCAGGGTCTCGCTGTCCGCCACCACCTCGCTGACCAGGCCCAGGCGCAGCGCCTCGTCGGCCGGGACCTGGCAACCGGTAAGCAACAGGCGCAGCGCCTGGAACTTGCCGATGGCGCGCAGCAGGCGCTGGGTGCCGCCCGCCCCGGGCATCACCCCGACCTTGATTTCCGGCTGGGCAAAACGCGCCGAGTGGCCGGCGACGATCAGGTCGCAATGCATCGCCAACTCACAGCCACCGCCCAGGGCGTAGCCATTCACCGCGGCGATGACCGGCTTGCGGCACGCCGAGATGGCTTGCCAGTGGCGCTCGGCATGCCGGGCATAGAGCTGCAGCGCGCTGGCGTTCACCAGCTCGCTGAGGTCGGCGCCGGCGGCAAACACCGTATCGCCACCGGTGAGTACCACGACCCGGGTCTGGGGGCAGGTGTCCAGGCGGCGAAAGTGCTCGGCCAGCTCCTCGCGCAGCGCCATGTTCAGCGCGTTGAGGGCCTGCGGGCGGTTCAGCCGCAGCAGCGCCACGCCCGGCGCGGGGCGCTCCAGCAGGACCAGGGGTTGAGGGCTAGCGGACTCGGGATTCATGGAGTCTCCTGATGCAGATAGGAACCTGAGAAGCGCGCCAGAGGCCCGGCCGGGACTCTGGGCGCAGTCCTTCACTCGCGGACGATGCCGTGCTCGAACAAGTTTTCGATCGCCTGGTTGTCGAGGCCCAGGCCTTCGAGAACCTCGCGGGTATTCGCGCCCAATGCCGGCGGAGCACTGCGATAGCTGGCCGGGGTCCGCGACAGCTTCACCGGCGAGCCGACGCCGCGGTAGTCGCCGATCTCCACCAACAGGCCGCGATGCCGGGTATGCGGGTGCTCGACCACCTTGTCGATGGAGGCAATCGAGCCGCAGGGCACGCCCAGGCGGATCAGCCGTTGCGCCAGGGCCGTGCCGTCGTGCTCGGCCAGGCGCGCCTCCAGCGCCTGCTTCAGCGCCTCGCGGTTGACCGAGCGACAGCCGTTGTCGGCAAAGCGCGGGTCGTCCAGCAAGGCGCCGGCGTCCAGCTGTTCGCACAACTTGGCGAACTGCCGGTCATTGCCGACCGCCAGGAAGATCGGCTCGGTGCCGGTGCGGTAACTGTCGTAGGGCGCGATATTCGGATGGGCGTTGCCGGTACGCTGCGGGGTCTTGCCGGCGGCGAAATAGTTGGCCAGATGCGGGTGCAGCAGGGACACGCCGCAGTCGTACAGGGTGATGTCGAGGGACTGCCCCAGGCCGCTGCGGTGGCGTTCGTTGAGTGCCAGGAGAATCCCCGCCAGGGCATTCAGCCCGGTGACCATATCGACGATCGGCAGGCCGATGCGCAGCGGGCCGCTGTCGGCTTCGCCGTTCACGCTCATCAGCCCGGCCATCGCCTGGATCACCGCGTCGTAGCCGGGCAACCCGCCCAGCGGGCCGTCACTGCCAAAACCGGAAACCGCGCAGTGGATCAGGGTCGGGAAACGCTGGCTCAGCACCTCGGCATAACCGATGCCCCAACGCTCCAGGGTGCCGGGCTTGAAGTTCTCCATCAGCACGTCGGCGCCTTCCAGCAGGCGCATCAGCAGCTGGATGCCCGCGGGTCGGGACAGGTCCACGGCGACCCCCTGCTTGTTGCGGTTCACGCCCCTGAAATACGAAGCGTCGGCGCCCTCGAAAGGTGGGCCCCAGCCGCGGGTCTCGTCGCCGCTCAGGGGCTCCAGCTTGATCACTTCGGCGCCGTGGTCGGCCAAGGCCTGGGAGCAGTAGGGTCCACCCAGCACGCGGCTGAGGTCGATGACTTTAAGGCCGGCCAGGGCCCCTTTTGAATGGTTCATGGCAGTTCTCTGACAAAAATGGGCAAGGCCGTTCAGGCCGGCAACAGCTGCATCGCATCGGCTTTCGACAGCGCGCTTTCATTGGCCAGGAGCGTCAGCAGCTCAGGCTCAATCGATGCCTCCGGACGCAGCGGATCGCGGGGCAGCAGCTTGTGCTGGAGCAGCAGATGAGCCAGGGCCAGGCGCCGGTAATCGGGGGCCTGGCGGCTCGCTTCCCAGGCCATGAAGATCGCCGTGGCAGTGTGATAAAGGGCACTGCCGGCCAGGCGCACCTGGTCGTCGCGGCGCTCTTGCGCGACCTTTTCGATGGCCGCGACCGCACGTTGCAGGACCGTCTCGAACAGGCGCTGGCTGGCCGCCGGCAGGTCGGCCTCGGCGAGCAGGCCGGCGAGGTAGTGCCGCAGCGGCTCCAGGGCCTGCTCGCGGGTCACGGCGCGGGCGATGTCCAGCGCGACGATGTTGCTGGTGCCTTCCCAGATCGAGCCCAGGTGGGCATCGCGCACCAGCCGCGCATCGCTCCACTCCTCGATGTAGCCAACCCCGCCGCGTACTTCCATGGCGTCCCCGGTGACCCGGCGCGCATCGCGACAGGCGCGGAACTTGATCAGCGGGGTGAGGATGCGCACGCACTTGCGCGCGGCCTCGTCGCCGGCATCGGCCTTGGGCAGCAGCGTGGCGATCTGCATGAACATCGAACGGGCCTGCTCGGTGGGCAGCATCATTTTCAGCAGCTGGCGCTGCATCAGCGGCATCTCGATCAGATGGCGGCCGAAGGCCCGGCGCTGGCGGGCGACATACAGCGCCTCGTTGACCCCGCGACGCATCAGCCCGGCGGCCCGCACCCCGTTGGACAGGCGCGACATGTTGATCATGTCGGCCATCTGCTGGAAGCCGCGGCCGACCTCACCGATCAGGTAGGCGGTGGCGCCGTCCAGGCTGATTTCGCCGCTGGCCATGGAGCGGCTGCCCAGCTTGTCCTTCAGGCGCAGGATCCGGTAGGCGTTGCGCGAGCCATCGGGGCGGACCTTCGGCAGCAGGAACAGGCTGACCCCCTTCAGGCCTTCCGGCGCATCTTCCGGACGGGCCAGGACCATGGCCAGGTCGGCGTCCGGGTTGGAGCAGAACCACTTGTCGCCGAACAGCCGCCACTCGCCGTTCTCCAGGCGCGCGCGGGTTTCAGTGCGCGACACGTCGGAGCCGGCCGCCTGTTCGGTCATGAACATCGCGCCCTGGAACAAGCGGTCGAAATCCCGCGAGGCCAGGGACGGCAGGTAGCGCGCCACCAGCTCCGGCGAGCCGAACTTGCGCAAGGTACGGGTCAACGAGTCGGTCATGCTCACCGGGCAGCACAGGCCGAACTCGGCCTGCACGAAAAGGAAGGTCAGGGCGTACTTGACCAGCGGCAGCACCGGCTCGGCGCAATGACTCATGGAGGCCAGGCCCAGCTCGGCATAGGCGGCGCGCTCCAGGGCGATGAAATCCGGGTGCTTGTAAATACTCTGCAGGTCTTCGCCACGGCGGGTGCGCGGTCGCAGTTGCGGCGGGTTCTTGTCCGCCGAGAGCGCCAGCACATCCAGCTCGCCACCGGCCCGCGCACCGAGCTGGCGCAGGCTCGGTAACCACTGGGCGTACAGTTGCGGTGCCAGGTAGACCTTGAGCAGGGCCGCCAGCCCGGCGTCGCAATCGAACAGGTTCAGGCCCCGGCTATCGGGGATATTCAGGGTGTCTTGGACGGGTTCAGGCAGGGCAGTCATGGCGTCTCTCCAGGCTCTTTTGCCCCGAGACTAGAGTCGCCATCGATAAGTATCTAATACAAAATCAATCCACTACGATAAGAAAACCAGATCGTAAAGCGAGGACGCCAGCATGGATCTCAAACAGCTTCGTTACTTCGTCGCGGTCGCCGAAGAGCTGCATTTCGGCCGGGCCGCCGCTCGCCTGTTCATCTCCCAGCCGGCCCTGAGCTTCGACATCAAGAAGCTCGAGAGCCAGCTGGACGTGCAGTTGCTGAGCCGCAACAACAAGTCGGTGAGCCTGACCAACGCCGGCCAGGTGCTGCTCGACGAAGCCCGCTACCTGCTGCTGCGGGCCGAGCAGGCGCGGCGCCTGACCCTGCGTTCGGCCCAGGGTTTCGTCGGCCGGCTGAGCATCGGTTTCGTCAACTCGATCCTGCATCGCGGCCTGCCGCAGGCGGTGAGGACCTTCGAGCAGGATCACCCGGACACCGAGATCGTGCTGATGGAGATGAACAGCGCCGAGCAGGCCCAGGCACTGCAGCGCGGGCAGATCGATATCGGCTTCGTGCACTGGAGCCACTTTCCCGAGAGCATCCGCGGCGAGCCGGTTCTCGCCGAGCCCTTCCTCTGCTGCCTGCCCCAGGGGCACCGGCTGGCGGACAAGGCGCGCATCGACCTGGCGCAGCTGGCCAACGACGACTTCATCCTGTTCCCACGCAATGTCTCGCCGCACTACCACGACCTGATCATCGCGCGCTGCGTGGCAGCCGGGTTCAGCCCGCGTATCCGCCACGAAACCCGGCTGTGGCAAACGGTGGTGGCGATGGTGGCGTATGAAATGGGCGTGGCCCTGGTCCCGCAGACCCTGGCCGGCACCTGGAAAGAGGGTGTGCATTACTGCGAAATCAGCGGCGACGGGGCGTTGTCCGAGGTCCACGCCATCCGTCATGCCGACAAACCGTCGGCCGCCGCGGAGAGTTTCCTGAGTGTCCTCAAGGCCCTGCAAAAGCCCGTGGCGCCGGGACTTTGAGGGCTGTCGACCATACGAAATCCCGTATCACACAATAAGATTTAATCATTATTTTTTTCATTCCTGCCTGTATAGGCTCCGTGCCGTCGGACCTTGCAAGTACGTGATGCGCCCATTCGTGCAATGAGTATCCGGAGCCGTCGTCAGACGAACCTCCCGCGGCGCAAATAACAATAACAACATGCAGGAATTGAATATGAATGCCGCCCAGCACGCTGCCGCGCACAAGAAAGCCCGCAAGGCAGGAATCGCTTCGTTCATCGGCACGACCATCGAATGGTATGACTTCTACGCCTACGGAATCGCCGCCGCGCTGGTCTTCGGCAAGGTGTTCTTCCCCGCCGACCTGCCTGCGGGCACCGCCACCCTGCTGTCGTTTTTGACCCTCTGGGCCGGCTTCATCGCCCGCCCCATCGGCGGCATCATCTTCGGCCACCTGGGCGACAAGATCGGGCGCAAGACCACCCTGGTGATCACCCTGATCATGATGGGCGTGGCCACCACCTGCATCGGCCTGCTGCCGACCTACCTGCAGATCGGTATCTGGGCGCCGATTGCCCTGGTGGTGCTGCGCATCATCCAGGGCATCGCGGTGGGCGGCGAATGGGGCGGCGCCATCCTCATCGCCAGCGAAAGCGCGCCCAAGGGCAAAGGCATTCTGTATGCGGCCTTCGCCCAGCAGGGCTCGCCGGCTGGCAACCTGCTGGCGACCCTGGTGTTCTTCGGCCTCAGTGCCCTGCCCGCGCCGGACTTTTTGCTGTGGGGCTGGCGCATTCCGTTCCTGCTCTCGGCGGTACTGGTCCTGGTGGGCATGGTGATTCGCCTCAAGCTCGAAGAATCGGACGACATGAAGCGCCTGATCCAGCAGAAAAAGACCGTCAAGCTGCCGATCCTGGAGGTCCTGCGCAAACACTGGCAGATCGTGCTGCTGGGGGCCGGCGTGCTGCCGATCATCCATGTCACCTACTTCAAGAGCACCTTTGCCCTGTCCTGGGCCACCAAGGAGCTGGGCTACAGCCAGAGCACCTTTCTCAGCGTGATCGTCATCGCCCTGGTGGTGCAGTTCATCACCCAGCCCCTGGGCGCGGTGCTGGTTTCCAGGATGGACATGCGCAAGGCCGTAGTGCTGATGCTGCTGCCGGAGTTCTTCCTGATGCCGGCGATGTTCTTCGCCGTGGAAACCGGCGTCTACTGGATTGCCGTGCTCGGCATGTGCCTGGCCACCGTGCCGCACTCGATGTTCTATGGCGCCGTCGGTGGCATCCTGGCCCGCGCCTTCCCGACCAGGGTGCGCTACAGCGGCCTGTCGATTTCCTACCAGCTCTGTTCCTTGCTGGTGGGCGGCGCCACGCCGGTCCTGGCCCAGGGCATTCTCAACAACACCGGAAGCATTGTCGGCGTGGCCATTGCCTCCGCTGGCTATGCCCTGGTGTCCCTGGTGTGCATGCTCCTGCTGCTCAAGCGCATCGGCCACAACGCCGCCGACCTGTCCACCGCCGAGCAGGCGGACGCCGACGAACTGGCCCGGGAACCCCGCGCCACACTACCGGACGAGGAGCCGATCGCGACGCAGCAGGGTATCGACAAGAACCCACATCTCGCCCACTGAGACGCTATCCGCCGCACACTTCCAGGCCCGCCAGCAAGCGGGCCTTTTTGCGTGCGCCGCGAATTCTGGACCGGCGCACGGCTGGCTATTCTTTAGCGCAGCCTCGGATAAATCGCACTATATTGGTGCATCAAACTGCACCTGCACCCATCCACAGCCCATTTTGGTTCGAAAGTACCCAGCGCAGCCGGCAAAGCGCTGCGAAACAGAACTTTAAACGTCTGTTTCAGGGCTCGAGCGCTTCTTTTCGGAGCCTTGGTTTGGTTTTTGCATTTTCTCGATACCAGCGCCTTGTTCGCGCGCGCAATCCTGGGCCGGCCCGGGATTGCCTTGTTTCAAAAGAGGTCAACATTTACCCATGACCATCAGCGATCAACTGCACCGCTTGCTACTCGACAACCTGACCACCGCGACCATCCTGCTCAACGCCGACCTGCGCCTTGAGTACATGAACCCGGCGGCGGAGATGTTGTTGGCCATCAGTGGCCAGCGCAGCCATGGGCAATTCATCAGCGAACTGTTCACCGAGTCGGCCGAAGCCCTGAGTTCCCTGCGCCAGGCGGTGGAGCAGGCGCACCCGTTCACCAAGCGCGAAGCCATGCTCACCGCGCTGACCGGCCAGACCCTGACCGTGGACTATGCGGTGACGCCGATCCTGAGCAATGGCGACACCCTGCTGTTGCTGGAAGTCCACCCCCGTGACCGCCTCCTGCGGATCACCAAGGAAGAGGCCCAGTTGTCCAAGCAGGAAACCAGCAAGATGCTGGTGCGCGGCCTGGCCCACGAGATCAAGAACCCCCTCGGCGGGATTCGCGGCGCCGCCCAGTTGCTGGCCCGCGAACTGCCGGACGAGAACCTCAAGGACTACACCAACGTCATCATCGAAGAGGCCGACCGCCTGCGGAACCTGGTGGACCGCATGCTCGGTTCCAACAAGCTGCCGTCGCTGGCCCTGTGCAACGTGCACGAAGTGCTGGAGCGCGTGAGCAGCCTGGTGGAAGCCGAAAGCCAGGGCTGCATCACCCTGGTGCGCGACTACGACCCGAGCATTCCCGATGTACTGATCGACCGCGAACAGATGATCCAGGCGGTGCTCAACATCGTGCGCAACGCCATGCAGGCCATCAGCAGCCAGAACGAGCTGCGCCTGGGCCGCATCAGCCTGCGCACCCGCACCATGCGCCAGTTCACCATCGGCCACGTGCGCCACCGCCTGGTGACCAAGATCGAGATCATCGACAACGGCCCGGGGATCCCTGCGGAACTCCAGGAAACCATCTTCTTCCCCATGGTCAGCGGCCGTCCGGACGGTACCGGGCTGGGCCTGGCCATTACCCAGAACATCATCAGCCAGCACCAGGGCCTGATCGAGTGTGACAGCCATCCCGGCCACACCACGTTCTCGATCTTTCTGCCACTGGAACAAGGAGCCCCATCGACATGAGCCGTAGTGAAACCGTGTGGATCGTCGATGACGACCGTTCTATCCGTTGGGTTCTGGAGAAAGCCTTGCAACAGGAAGGCATGACCACCCAGAGCTTCGATAGCGCCGATGGTGTGATGAGTCGCCTGGCCCGCCAGCAACCGGACGTGATCATTTCCGACATCCGCATGCCCGGCGCCAGTGGCCTGGACCTGCTGGCGCGGATCCGCGAGCAGCACCCGCGCCTGCCGGTGATCATCATGACCGCGCACTCCGACCTGGACAGCGCTGTCGCCTCCTATCAGGGCGGCGCCTTCGAGTACCTGCCCAAGCCGTTCGATGTCGACGAAGCAGTGTCCCTGGTCAAGCGCGCCAACCAGCACGCCCAGGAGCAGCAGGGCCTGGAAGTGATCCCGGCGCTGGCCCGCACCCCGGAAATCATCGGTGAAGCGCCGGCGATGCAGGAGGTATTCCGCGCCATCGGTCGCCTCAGCCATTCCAACATCACCGTGCTGATCAACGGTGAGTCCGGTACCGGTAAAGAGCTGGTGGCCCACGCCCTGCACCGCCACAGCCCGCGAGCGGCTTCGCCGTTCATCGCGCTGAACATGGCGGCGATCCCCAAGGACCTGATGGAATCCGAGCTGTTCGGCCATGAAAAAGGCGCCTTCACCGGCGCGGCCAACCTGCGGCGCGGGCGCTTCGAACAGGCCGACGGCGGCACCCTGTTCCTCGACGAGATCGGCGACATGCCGGCCGACACCCAGACCCGCCTGCTGCGGGTGCTGGCCGACGGCGAGTTCTACCGGGTCGGCGGGCATACGCCGGTCAAGGTCGACGTGCGCATCATCGCCGCGACCCACCAGAACCTGGAAACCCTGGTGCACGCCGGCAAGTTCCGCGAGGACCTGTTCCACCGCCTGAACGTGATCCGCATCCATATCCCGCGCCTGTCGGACCGTCGCGAAGACATTCCGACCCTGGCCAAGCACTTCCTCAGCCGCGCCGCCCAGGAGCTGGCCGTCGAGCCCAAGCTGCTGAAAAGCGAGACCGAGGAATACCTGAAGAACCTGCCGTGGCCCGGCAACGTGCGCCAGCTGGAGAACACCTGCCGCTGGATCACCGTGATGGCTTCGGGTCGCGAGGTGCATATCAGCGACCTGCCGCCGGAGCTGCTGAGCCTGCCCCAGGATTCGGCGCCAGTGACCAACTGGGAACAGGCCCTGCGCCAGTGGGCCGACCAGGCCCTGGCACGCGGCCAGTCGAGCCTGCTGGACAGCGCGGTGCCAAGCTTCGAGCGGATCATGATCGAGACTGCCCTCAAGCACACCGCCGGCCGCCGCCGCGACGCCGCCGTGCTGCTGGGCTGGGGCCGCAACACCCTGACGCGCAAGATCAAGGAGTTGGGCATGAAGGTCGACGGCGGGGATGACGACGACAGCGACGAGGGCTGAGCCGCGTAACCCCCTGTAGCCGCTGCCGCAGGCTGCGATAAGGCCGAAGGCCTTCAGCGATCTTGAGATCCTGCGCGCCCTTCGGTCGCGATCGCAGCCTTCGGCAGCGGCTACAGTGCAAGGCATTCGGGCTGTGCCGAATGACAGATCCAATCGCGGGCAAGCCTCGCTCCTACAGATGAAGGTGTTCTGTAGGAGCGAGGCTTGCCCGCGAAGCTTTTTGTGCACCGCAATGGTGAGCCTGCACTGCCCGAATGCGCAGCTGGGCGTGGGATTTCCCCGTGGGCGATCTCGATTTTTCTCGCAAGAACATATCCACAAAACGGCGAAAGCCCCGTAAACCGGGGCTTTCAGCTTTTCTTGAAAATTCGCTTAACCGTTTAAGCCGAAATTGGCACGCCCCCTGCAAAGACAAGATCATGAGTGCAGTCACTCACCCGTTTTGGGGACCTTGGTACAGGCAGGCCGAGAATCCCCTTCTTTACACCCGGAACCCATACCGCTCGCAGCGACGGGTTCCACCCGGTTTGGGGAACCCTGGTACAGGCAGGCCAGGGATTCCCTCTTTAACACCCGGGCTCATCACGCTCACAGCGACGAGCCCCACCCGTTTCGGGAACCTTGGTACAGGCAGGCCGGGGATTCCCTCTTTACACCGGGCCCAGCGCAATCAGCGCGGCCCTCACGCTTTTGGGAACCTTGGTACAGGCAGGCCGGGGCTTCCCCTCTTTACACCGGGCCCGGCGCAATCAGCGCCCAGCCCTCACGCTTTTGGGGACCTTGGTACAGGCAGGCCGGGAATCCCCTCTTTTATTCCTCGCGCAGCTGGACTTCCAGGCGCCAGCGCCCGTCGACCTCGCTGCCCGACCACTCGGCGTGCAGCGCTCTTGCTGCGACCACGTTCAACAGCAACCCTTCCTCAGCCGCCCGCACCCGCCAGTTGGCATCCTTGTCGTTGATCTTCAACTGGCCCTTTTGCGCCCGCCCCTCGGCCTCGAACAACAGCGCCACGGCCCCGTCGATGTGCTCGCCATGAACCTTGGGCTCGTTGTTGAACCACACCACCAGGGCATTAGGCCGAGCCTGCACTTCCTGCAATTCGGTGGGGTCCGGGGTGGTGAGGCGACCGATCATCAACCCGACCATCACGCCAAAGATCGCCAGCGAGCCGAATACCCGCAGCATTAGCTTCGGCCGGACGTCCGCTTCAGGCGTAGAATGCGGCCTGTCTTTTTCTTCGGAGCCGTGCATGTTTCACGTCATCCTTTTTCAACCAGAAATTCCGCCGAATACCGGCAATGTAATCAGGCTGTGCGCCAATAGCGGCTGCCACCTGCATTTGATCGAACCGCTGGGTTTCGAAATGGACGACAAGCGCCTGCGCCGGGCCGGCCTCGACTACCACGAGTACGCCACCCTGCAGCGCCATGCCGACCTCGCCAGCTGTCTTGAAAGCCTAGGCCATCCGCGCCTGTTCGCCTTCACCACCAAGGGCTCGCGACCTTTCCACGACGCCAGCTTCGCCGAGGGCGATGCCTTCCTGTTCGGCCCGGAAAGCCGTGGCCTGCCCGCCGAGGTACTGGACGCCCTGCCCGCCGAACAACGCCTGCGCCTACCCATGCGCGAAGGCTGCCGCAGCCTGAACCTGTCCAACACCGTGGCGGTGGCTGTCTACGAAGCCTGGCGCCAGATGGGGTTCAAGTAGGAGCGAAGCTTGCTCGCGATGAACGATAACGCAGTGCTTCAGACGTTTCGCGTCGGCCCCATCGCGGGCAAGCCTCGCTCCTACCCGAATGTTTCGCCCGAGCATGAAAAAAGCGCCTTTAACGGCGCTTTTTTCATGCTCGGGCAAAGCTCTTACTGAACGGTGCCTTCACCGGCCGCCTGCAGGCGTTGCAGCTCTTGCGCGTACAGCGCGTCGAAGTTCACCGGAGCCAGCATCAGGGCCGGGAACGAACCGCGGGTCACCAGGCTGTCCAGCGCTTCGCGAGCGTACGGGAACAGGATGTTCGGGCAGAACGCGCCCAGGGTGTGGCTCATCGAAGCGTCGTCCAGGTTCTTGATCAGGAAGATACCGGCCTGTTGCACTTCGGCAATGAACGCCACTTCGTCGCCGTTCTTCACGGTGACCGACAGGGTCAGCACGACTTCGTGGAAACCCTCTTCCAGCGCCTTCTGACGGGTGTTCAGGTCCAGGCCGACGCTCGGCTCCCACTGCTGGCGGAAGATCGCCGGGCTTTTCGGAGCTTCGAAAGACAGGTCACGCACATAGATACGCTGCAGCGAGAATTGCGGTGCGGATTCGTCTTCGGTCGCAGCGGTGTTCTGTTGGTCAGTCATCTCAGATCCTTCTTGATCTCGGGGTCATGTAGGGTTTGCTGAACTTGGGTGGTCAGTCAGGCCGCGAGCAGCGCGTCGAGCTTGCCGGCGCGCTCCAGGGCGAACAGATCGTCACAACCGCCCACATGGGTGCTGCCGATCCAGATCTGCGGCACGGACGTACGCCCGGCCTTCTGGGCCATTTCGGCGCGAACCTGCGGCTTGCCGTCGACCTTGATCTCTTCGAAGGCTACGCCTTTGTTCTCGAGCAGGTACTTGGCCCGCGAGCAGTAGGGGCAGTAATCGCTGGAATAGACGACGACGGCAGCCATATCACTTCACCAGCGGCAGGTTGTCGGCTTTCCAGCTGCCAACGCCGCCGGACAGCTTGGCGGCGGTGAAGCCGGACTTCATCAGCTCGCGAGCGTGGGTGCCGGCGTGCTGACCCAGGGCGTCGACCAGAATGATGGTCTTGGCCTTGTGCTTTTCCAGCTCGCCCACGCGGGCGGCCAGTTTGTCTTGAGGGATGTTCAACGCGCCGACGATATGGCCCGCGGCGAAGTCCTTGGTCGGACGGATATCGATCACCACGCCCTGCTCGCTGTTCACCAGCGCGGTCAGTTCACGGGTGCTGAGGCTGCGGCCGCCGCGGCTCAACTCGTGAGCGATCAACAGAGCCAGCAAGATGACGAAGGCGCCGACGAGCAAGTAGTGTTCAGTGGCGAATTGAATCAGGTGAGCAACCATCAAGGAGGTTCCAGGGCGTTAAAATGTCGGCCAGTATACACAGCCCTCCGGGTCGGCCAAACCCCGCCCGGCGGTGACGCCACCGGAACTTCGCTTTAAACTGCCACTCCCTTTTTCCAACATTCTCCCAATCCAGCCACGAGTGGAATCTATGACTACCACGCCTAAACCTTTGGTCCTGATGATTCTGGATGGCTTCGGTCACAGCGAGAGCCACGAATCCAACGCTATCTATGCAGCCAAGAAGCCGGTCCTCGACCGCCTGTGCGCCAGCGTGCCGAACGGCCTGATCTCGGGTTCGGGCATGGATGTCGGCCTGCCGGACGGCCAGATGGGCAACTCCGAAGTCGGCCACATGAACCTCGGCGCCGGCCGCGTGGTGTACCAGGATTTCACCCGTGTCACCAAAGCCATCCGCGATGGCGAGTTCTTCGAGAATCCGACCATTTGCGCCGCCGTGGATAAAGCCGTGGCCGCCGGCAAGGCCGTGCATATCCTCGGCCTGCTATCCGATGGCGGCGTGCACAGCCACCAGGACCATCTGGTGGCCATGGCCGAACTGGCCTTCAAGCGTGGCGCCGAGAAGATCTACCTGCACGCCTTCCTCGACGGCCGCGACACCCCGCCGAAAAGCGCCACTTCGTCGATCGAACTGCTGGATGAAACCTTCAAGACCCTGGGCAAGGGCCGCATCGCCAGCCTGGTCGGCCGCTACTTCGCCATGGACCGCGACAACCGCTGGGACCGCGTGGCCCAGGCCTACAACCTGATCGTCGACGGCAAGGGCGAATTCAACGCCGCCACCGCCCAGGAAGGCCTGCAAGCCGCCTACGAGCGTGGCGAGAGCGACGAATTCGTCAAGGCCACTACCCTCGGCGAGCCGGTGAAAGTCGAAGACGGCGACGCCGTGGTGTTCATGAACTTCCGCGCCGACCGCGCCCGCGAGCTGAGCCGGGTATTCGTCGAGGACGGTTTCAAGGAATTCGAGCGCGCCCGCCAGCCGAAACTGGCCGGTTTCGTCATGCTGACCCAGTACGCGGCAAGCATTCCGGCCCCTTCGGCCTTTGCCCCGGGCAGCCTGGAAAACGTGCTGGGCGATTACCTGGCGAAAAACGGCAAGACCCAGCTGCGCATCGCCGAAACCGAAAAATACGCCCACGTGACCTTCTTCTTCTCCGGCGGCCGCGAAGAGCCGTTCCCGGGCGAAGAACGCATCCTGATCCCGTCGCCGAAAGTCGCCACCTACGACCTGCAGCCGGAGATGAGCGCGCCGGAAGTCACCGACCGGATCGTCGACGCCATCGAAAACCAGCGCTACGACGTGATCGTGGTCAACTACGCCAACGGCGACATGGTCGGCCACAGCGGCGTGTTCGACGCGGCAGTCAAGGCCGTCGAATGCCTGGACCTGTGCGTCGGCCGCATCGTCGATGCCCTGGAAAAGGTCGGCGGCGAAGCCCTGATCACCGCCGACCACGGCAACGTCGAGCAGATGTCCGACGCTTCCACCGGCCAGGCCCACACCGCCCACACCAGCGAGCCGGTACCCTTCATCTATGTGGGCAAGCGTGACCTGAAAGTCCGTGAAGGCGGAGTCCTGGCCGACGTGGCGCCGACCATGCTGAAACTGCTGGGCCTGCCGCAGCCCGCGGAAATGACTGGCACTTCGATACTGGTCTGATATCAAAAAGACCGAATAATGGGCCGCAAACGGCTTTTTATGACGAACGCCTCAAAGCAGTTGGCTTTGAGGCGTTTTTTTTGCAGCGAGGGGCGGGCATACTAGGCCGTCCCTTTCCCTGGTGTCGCCCGCCTCTATGCTTCGCGCCCTGATTACCCTTGCTCTGATCTGTCTGCTCCAACCGGCCTTCGCCGACGAGCGCGCGCAAACCCAACAGCAGTTGGACGCCACGCGTCAGGATATTGCCGAGCTGAAAAAGCTGCTGGGCAAGCTGCAGGAAGAAAAATCCGGCGTGCAGAAAGACCTGCGCGGCACCGAAACCGAGATGGGCAAGCTGGAAAAGCAGGTCGATGCCCTGCAGAAAGAGCTGAAGAAAAGCGAATCCGAGCTGCAGCGACTCGATGAGGAGAAAAAAAAACTCCAGAGCGCGCGCATTGAACAGCAACGACTGATCGCCATCCAGGCCCGCGCGGCCTACCAGAACGGCCGTCAGGAGTACCTCAAGCTGCTGCTCAACCAGCAGAACCCGGAAAAATTCGCCCGCACACTCACCTATTACGACTATCTGAGCCAGGCCCGCCTGGAGCAGCTGAAGAATTTCAACGAGACCCTGCGCCAGCTGGCCAATGTCGAAAAGGAAATCTCCCTGCAGCAAGCCCAGCTGCTGGTGCAGAAAAGCAGCCTCGACACCCAGCGTGAAGAACTCGACAAGGTCCGCAAGGAACGCCAGGTGGCCCTGGCCAAGCTCAATGACGACGTGAAGGCCCGTGGCGACAAGCTCAAGGCCCGCGAACAGGACCAGGCCGATCTGGGCAAGGTCCTGAAAACCATCGAGGAAACCCTGGCCCGCCAGGCCCGAGAGGCAGAGGAAGCGCGACAGAAAGCGCTGATCGCCCAGCAGGAAGCCGAAAAAAAGCGTTTGCGTGAGGCCCAGGCCAATGCCGACGAGAGCCCGAGCAAGCCGCCCCGAGCGACGCCCGGCCCCTTGGTTTCCAGCGCAGGCGCCTCCTATGGAGGCCCTTTTGCTTCATCCCGGGGAAAACTTCCATGGCCGGTTGATGGTCGACTGCTGGCGCGCTTCGGCGAAAGCCGCGGCGACGATGCCCGGACCAAGTGGGACGGGGTGATGATCAGCGCCTCGGCCGGCAGCCAGGTGCATGCCGTCCATGGCGGCCGTGTAGTGTTCGCCGACTGGTTGCGCGGCGCCGGCCTGCTGGTGATCCTCGACCATGGCAACGGCTACTTGAGCCTCTACGGACACAACCAGACGCTGCTTAAAGAAGCAGGCGATATCGTCAAGGCCGGCGAGTCCATCTCCACTGTCGGTAGCAGTGGCGGACAGGGCGCGCCTGCACTGTACTTCGCTATTCGCCAGCAGGGTCGCCCAAGCGACCCGGCACAATGGTGCCGCGCGCAAGGATAAGCGCGCCATCTCATTCAGGAGTTCGTTCGACATGCTGCATTTGTCCCGCCTCACCTCGCTGGCCCTGACGATCGCTCTGGTGATCGGTGCGCCCCTGGCGTTCGCCGCCGAAACCGCTCAGTCGGCAGCCGCCACGACCACCAAGGCGCCATTGCCGCTCGAAGAGCTGCGCACCTTCGCCGAGGTCATGGACCGGATCAAGGCCGCCTATGTCGAACCCGTCGACGACAAGACCCTGCTGGAAAACGCCATCAAGGGCATGCTCAGCAACCTCGACCCGCATTCGGCCTACCTGGGCCCTGAAGACTTCGCCGAGCTGCAGGAAAGCACCAGCGGCGAGTTCGGCGGCCTGGGCATCGAAGTCGGTGCCGAGGACGGCATCATCAAGGTGGTGTCGCCGATCGACGACACTCCGGCGTCCAAGGCCGGCATCCAGGCCGGCGACCTGATCGTCAAGATCAACGGCCAGCCGACCCGCGGCCAGAGCATGACCGAAGCCGTGGACAAGATGCGCGGCAAGATCGGCCAGAAGATCACCCTGACCCTGGTCCGCGACGGCGGTGCGCCGTTCGACGTGACCCTGGCCCGCGCCACCATCCAGGTGAAGAGCGTGAAGAGCCAGCTGCTGGAGTCGGGCTACGGCTACATCCGCATCACCCAGTTCCAGGTCAAGACCGGCGAGGAAGTCTCCAAGGCCCTGGCCAAGCTGCGCAAGGACAACGGCAAGAAGCTCAACGGCATCATCCTCGATTTGCGCAACAACCCGGGCGGCGTGCTGCAATCGGCGGTGGAAGTGGTCGACCACTTCATCACCAAGGGCCTGATCGTCTACACCAAGGGCCGCATCGCCAACTCCGAGCTGCGCTTCTCCGCCACCGGCAAGGACGAAAGCGAAGCGGTGCCGATGGTGGTACTGATCAACGGTGGCAGCGCCTCGGCTTCGGAGATCGTCGCCGGCGCCCTGCAGGACCAGAAACGCGCGGTGCTGATGGGTACCACCAGCTTCGGCAAGGGCTCGGTGCAAACCGTACTGCCGCTGAACAACGACCGTGCGCTGAAGATCACCACCGCGCTGTACTTCACGCCGAACGGCCGTTCGATCCAGGCCCAGGGCATCGTGCCGGACATCGAGGTGCGCCGCGCCAAGATCACCAGCGAAGCGCAGGACAACGAGTACTTCAAGGAAGCCGACCTGCAAGGCCACTTGGGCAATGGCAACGGCGGCGCCGACAAGCCGACCGCTTCCGGCAGCAAGCCCAAGCCGATGCCGCAGGACGACGACTACCAGCTGGCCCAGGCCCTCAGCCTGCTCAAGGGCCTGAGCATCACCCGCAGCAAGTGATGGAGCCCATCGCGAGCAAGCCCGCCGCCTCCTCTGCAGGAGCGAGGCTTGCTCGCGATAGCGCCCTGATGACCGCCACACCCCGCCGAGGCTTTACCCGAACCCTATGCTTCAAATCCCCATGATCAACCAACGCCAACCCCTCCAACGGTTGCCGTGGAGGCTCATGATCGGGCTTCTGTGCCTCCTCGCCTTCACCTCGACCCAGGCCACCGAGCCCGCCCCGCGCAAGGCCTACCTGAGCCTGATCATCGATGACCTCGGGCAGAACCTGCCCCGCGATCGCCGCGTACTCGCCCTGCCCGGCCCGGTGACCACGGCGATCATGCCCGACACGCCCCACGCCGCCGAGTTCGCTCGCGAAGCCCATCGCGCCGGCAAGATCGTCATCCTGCACATGCCCATGGACCCGGCCACCGGGCCCTTCGCCTGGCACCCCGAGCTGCCCATCGAAGAGCTGGAAAAGCGCCTCAACGCCGCCTTCAAGGCCGTGCCCTACACCAGCGGCATCAACAACCACATGGGCAGCCGCATGACCTCCCAGCCCCAGGCCATGGCCTGGCTGATGGCCGAATTGCAGCGCCGCCACAAGTTCTTTGTCGACAGCCGCACCAGCGCCAAGACCGTGGCCGCCGCCGAGGCGCAGAAGATCGGCCTGGCCAGCGTGTCCCGCGATGTGTTCCTCGACGACGAACGCACCGAAGCGGCGATCGGCACCCAGTTGCAGACCGCGATCAACCTCGCGCGCAAGCAGGGTTCGGCGGTGGTGATCGGCCATCCCTACCCGCAGACCCTGGCCGTGCTCGAACGCGAACTGCCCAGGCTCAAGGCCCAGGGCATCGACTGGATCGATATCAAGTTGATGATCAGCGTGCGCAGCAATAAGGCCATGGTCGGGCACGGCAAGGATGGGGTCTATCGGTGAAGCAGCTGCAAGCCTCAAGCTGCAAGCTTCAAGTCACTTGCAGCTCCAAGCTTGCAGCTTGCGGCTGCCCTTCTACAGATAACGCCCCATGATTTCTTCCACCACGCCCTCCTCGCGCAGTTGATCCAGCGCGGCCTGCAGCCGGGCGACGGTCTCGTCCGGGACTTCTTTGTTCAGCGCCAGGTACAGCTGGGCGCTGTGGAAGCGCAGCACGGTCTTGAGCCCGGTCACGCCTTCCTGCCTGGCCAGATAGCGCCCGGCGGGATCGCCAGTGGCCCATAGATCGATCTGGCCGCCAACCAGCTTCCTGGCGTTGTCCTGGTCCCTCAGCACCACCAGCGGCTTGAGTCCTTGCTTGGCCAGGGTCTCGGCAATGGCGTCACCCTTGTAGGCGCCAATCCGGTATTTGCGCGCCTGCTCCAGAGATTGCAGGGCGATCTTGCTATCGCCCCGGGCCAGCATGATCCAGTCATCCGGGCCGATGGGGCCGACCCATTTGAACAGCGGCTCCCGGTCCGGCAGCCGCGCCATGACAAACACGCCATACCCCGGCTGCTCCAGGGCGAGCTTGTAGATGCGCTCCCAGGGAAAACGCAGGGTCAGGCTGTAATTGATCCCGGCACGCTTGAACATTTCGCGGACGATATCCACGGCGATACCGTTGATATTCTCGCCCTGGGCGAAGTTCTTGCCGTTCTTGGCCATGTTGTAGGGGGGGAAGTTTTCCGTCAGCAGCACCAGGGAGGTGCCTGGCGTTTGTGCTGCGCGAGCGCCTGCGGCGAAGAGGACCGAAGCGCTGGCAAGAACAAGAAGAAGACGTTTGAACATGACGGGCTACCGGAATCCATGGCGTGCCCAAGAGTGCCGCGAGCCCGCCATGCTGTCCAGTGGCTACCGCACGACGATGCCGCGGTGCGCCATATAAGCCTTGGCTTCCGGAACCGTGTACTCGCCGAAGTGGAAGATGCTCGCCGCCAGTACCGCGCTGGCGTGGCCTTCGAGGATGCCGTCGGCCAGGTGCTGCAGGTTACCGACCCCGCCCGAGGCGATCACCGGAATGCCCAGGGCATCGCTGATGGCGCGGGTCACACCCAGGTCGAAGCCGTTCTTCATGCCGTCCTGGTCCATGCTGGTCAGCAGGATTTCGCCGGCGCCCAGGCCTTCCATCTTCTTCGCCCACTCCACCGCGTCCAGCCCGGTGGGTTTGCGCCCGCCGTGGGTGAAGATCTCCCAGCGCGGGGTTTCGCCCGGCCCGGAAACCTTCTTCGCATCGATGGCGACGACGATGCACTGCGAGCCGAAATGCTGCGCCGCTTCGCCGACGAACTCGGGGTTGAACACCGCCGCGGTGTTGATCGAGACCTTGTCCGCCCCGGCATTGAGCAGGTTGCGGATGTCCTGCACGGTGCGCACGCCACCGCCCACGGTCAGCGGGATGAACACCTGGCTGGCCATGCGCTCGACGGTATGCAGCGTGGTGTCGCGGCCATCGACGCTGGCGGTGATGTCGAGAAAGGTAATCTCGTCCGCGCCCTGCTCGTCGTAGCGACGGGCGATTTCCACCGGGTCGCCGGCGTCACGGATGTTCTCGAACTTGACGCCCTTGACCACCCGGCCGTTGTCGACATCGAGGCAGGGAATTATGCGTTTGGCTAAAGCCATGGTTAATCCTCGAGTTGCAAGCTTCAAGCTTCAAGCTGCAAGAAAGAGCGGATCGCGTTCACGCTCCTGACTTGCAGCTTGCAGCTTACGACTTGGAGCTGGCCGCGTAGCCATCACAAAATGCTTGAGCCTCTGCCACATCCAGCGTGCCCTCATAAATCGCGCGGCCGGTGATGGCGCCAATGATCCCCGGGGCCTTGGCATCCAGCAGGGCCTTGATGTCGCCCAGGTTGTGGATACCGCCGGAAGCGATCACCGGGATCTTGGTGGCAGCGGCCAGGGCGGCGGTGAAGGGTACGTTGCAGCCCTGCATCATGCCGTCTTTGGCGATGTCGGTATAAACGATGGCGGACACGCCATCGGCTTCGAAGCGCTTGGCCAGGTCGATGACCTGCACGCTGCTGACCTCGGCCCAGCCGTCGGTGGCGACGAAGCCGTCCTTGGCGTCCAGGCCGACGATCACTTTGCCCGGGAAGGCGCGGCAGGCTTGCGCAACGAACTCCGGCTCTTTCACCGCCTTGGTGCCGATGATCACGTAGCTCACGCCAGCCTTGACGTAGTGCTCGATGGTTTCCAGCGAGCGGATGCCGCCACCGATCTGGATCGGCAGGTTCGGGTAGCGCTTGGCGATGGCGGTGACCACTTCGCCGTTGACCGGCTGGCCTTCGAAGGCGCCGTTCAGGTCGACCAGATGCAGACGGCGGCAGCCGCCCTCCACCCACTTGGCAGCCATGCTCACCGGGTCATCGGAGAACACCGTGGAATCTTCCATGCGGCCCTGGCGCAGACGTACACAGGCACCGTCTTTGAGATCGATAGCGGGGATAATCAGCATGCTTTTTCCTTCGTCAAAAGAGCGGCAAGCTGCAAGCGACAAGCTGCAAGCATGCGGTGTACCAATTCTTGCAGCTTGAAGCTTGCGGCTTGCAGCTGCTCCTAATTTTTTTCGAGCGCCCACAGGTCGCTTTCGATGCTTTCGAACCGCTCTTTGAGCTGGGCCTGCACATCGAAAATCGCCCTGTTGTAATAGTGCGGAGCAATTTCGCGGGTAAACAGTTCAAGAATCTCGGCCGCCTCGAACGAGCCCAGGTCGAGCTCGAAGCGATCTGCCATGAAGCGCTGGATCTTGTGATTGGCCTCACTTTCCTGCTCGGGCGTGAGGGTCAGGATCGGCGCCTTGGTCTTCTTGACCGCCATTTACCAGCGACCGTCCCACGCCGCGAAGTTCTGCAGCAATTGCAGGCCATGGGTATGGCTTTTCTCCGGGTGGAACTGCACGGCGAAGCGCGAGCCCTCGGCCAGTGCCGCGGCGAAATCGACGCCGTAATGGCCGCTACCGACCACCTGCCGCGCGTTGCCGGCGGCGATGTAGTAGCTGTGCACGAAGTAGAAGCGCGCCAGGTCCGGGATGTTGTGCCACAGCGGGTGGCTCACCGCCTGTTTCACTTCGTTCCAGCCCATGTGCGGGACTTTCAGGTGCTCGCCGTCCTCATGCAGGCCCTTGCCGAAGAACTTCACCTGGCCGGGGAACAGGCCGATGCAGTCGACGCCGTCGTTCTCTTCGCTGCGGTCGAGCAAGGCCTGCATGCCCACGCAGATGCCGAGGAACGGACGGTCCTGGCTGACTTCACGCACCAGCGCGTCGAAGCCCAGGCGACGGATCTCCGCCATGCAGTCGCGAATCGCGCCGACGCCGGGGAAGACCACCCGGTCGGCTTCGCGAATCACATCGGCATCGCTGGTGATCAGCACCTTGCCGGCGCCGACATGCTCGAGGGCCTTGGCCACCGAGTGCAGGTTGCCCATGCCGTAATCGATAACCGCGACCGTCTGCATTACAGCACGCCCTTGGTCGAAGGCATCTGCCCGGCCATGCGGTCATCCAGCTCCACGGCCATGCGCAGCGCGCGGCCGAAAGCCTTGAACACGGTTTCGATCTGGTGGTGGGTGTTGTGCCCACGCAGGTTGTCGATGTGCAGGGTGACGTTGGCGTGGTTGACGAAGCCCTGGAAGAATTCCTGGAACAGGTCGACATCGAAGCCGCCCACGGTGGCGCGGGTGTAAGGCACGTGCATCTGCAGGCCAGGGCGGCCGGAGAAGTCGATCACCACGCGCGACAGCGCTTCATCGAGCGGCACATAGGCGTGGCCGTAGCGACGGATGCCCTTCTTGTCGCCGATGGCTTTGGTGAAGGCCTGACCCAGGGTGATACCGACATCCTCCACGGTGTGGTGGTCGTCGATATGCAAGTCGCCTTTGCTTTCGATATCCATGTCGATCAGCCCGTGACGGGCGATCTGGTCCAGCATGTGCTCAAGGAAGGGAACCCCGATATCGAATCGGGCCTTTCCGGTGCCATCCAGGTTGATCGAGGCTTTGATCTGGGTTTCCAGAGTGTCGCGCTCGACGGACGCCTTACGTTCGGCCATCACCAGCTCCGCAAAATCATTGGGCGAAAAAGGCGAACATTATAGGCCGGACGGCGGCTAAACAGGAACACGCAGGACAAGATCCTGACGGGCTGAAGCCAATAAAGCCGGGGCTGTACCTGTCATGACAAGCAATATGAAATCGATGGCCGCTACCGAAGCCTCCCGAAAGCCCACGGCCGATCGCAAATCTTCTGTAGGAGCGAGGCTTGCCCGCGATGAGCGAACGATAGCGGGGTATACCTGATGCACCGCGCGATCCTGTTCGCGGGCAAGCCTCGCTCCTACAGAAAAAAGTCGATGCGCCTGGCAGCAGTACCAGGCGCAATCACTTAGTGGAACAACACCGCGGTCTTCTGCAGGGTGACCCACACGCCCCACGCCAGCGGAATACCCACCACCAGCCAGGCGGCGACCGCCAGCGGCACGCTGCCGGACGAGGCCTTCCACTCCAGCACGGTGGTGCTGTCCGCGCCCTTGTCATGGCCCAGCGCCTGTTCGGCGGCCAGCTCGGCGTCGCTCATGAAGTACTTGTCGGCCACCGGACGCACCAGCAGGTTGCACAGGAAGCCCAGCACCAGCAGGCCGGCGAGGATGTACAGGGTGATGTCGTAGGCCGCGGCGCGCTCGACACCGATGCTCAGCTGATACTCACGCAGGTAGTTCACCAGCACCGGGCCAAGCACGCCCGCCGCCGCCCAGGCGGTCAGCAGGCGACCGTGGATCGCGCCCACCATCTGGGTGCCGAACAGGTCCGCCAGGTAGGCCGGAACCGTGGCGAAACCGCCGCCGTACATCGACAGGATGATGCAGAACGCCGCTACGAACAGCGCGACGTTGCCCAGGTGCCCGAGGTTCGGGATCAGCGCATACAGGGCAAAACCCAGGGCGAAGAACACGAAGTAGGTGTTCTTGCGCCCCAGGTAGTCGGAGAACGACGCCCAGAAGAAGCGACCACCGATGTTGAACAGGCTCAGCAGACCGGTGAAGCCGGCGGCGATCGCGGCGATCGACGCCAGTTGCGAGGCATCCAGCTGACCGAAGGCCAGTTCATTGCCCAGCAGCTTGCCGGCGAAGACTTCCTGCAACAGCGGCGAAGCCATGCCGAGGATGCCGATACCCGCGGAAACGTTCAGGCACAGCACCAGCCATACCAGGCGGAACTGCGGGGTTTTCCAGGCCACGTTCACATGCACATGACGGTGGGTGATCATCGCGTTCGCGGCTTTTTTCGCCGGCGGGGTCCAGCCCTCAGGCTTCCAGCCAGTCGGCGGTACGCGGTACGACAGCGCGCCACCGATCATGAACACGAAGTAGATCGCCGCCATCACCAGGAAGCTCTGCCAGACGCCGACGCCGGTTGGCGAAGCGAAGTGGCTCATCAGTGCCGCCGCCAATGGCGCACCGACCATCGCACCACCGCCGAAGCCCATGATCGCCATGCCGGTGGCCATGCCGCGCTTGTCCGGGAACCACTTGATCAGGGTCGACACCGGCGAGATGTAGCCCAGGCCCAGGCCGATACCGCCGATCACGCCGGAGCCGAGCCACATCAGCCAGATCTGGTGGGTATAGATACCCAGCGCCGAAATCAGCAGGCCGCCGCACCAGCACAGCGCCGATACCACACCGGCCTTGCGCGGGCCGGCGTGTTCCAGCCAGCCGCCCCAGATCGCCGCGGAGCAGCCGAGGAAGATGAAGAACAGGGTGTAGATCCAGCCGAGCATCGAGATCGGCCAGTCGCACTGGGACGAAAAGACCTGCGCGATAAAGCTCATGTCCGGGGCGCAGGCCACCGGGGCGGTCACGCCCAGGGCCTTGGACAGCGGCAACCAGAACACCGAGAAGCCGTAGGCCATGCCGATGCACAGGTGGATGGCCAGAGCGGCCGGTGGAACCAGCCAACGGTTGAAACCGGGCTTGGCGATGATGCGTTCTTTGGACAAGAACGCCGGCTGGGCGGCAATCGCGCCCGCCTCGGTGCTAGTGCTCATGAGTGTTTCCCCCAATTATTGGAATTATTCGCCGGCCACTCTTCACTCACGACCTTTGCACGCAGACGTGGTCGTTTTATCGAGTGAAGCTCCATAGAGTGCGACTTTTGGTCGCGGAAGGGCAGATGAACTGCGAGAGATTACCATTTGCTCGTGACAGAAAAAGCAAACTGCCATCACCTTTTCAGCGTCATCTGCTCCGCAAGACGGCAACAGCGCTTCTGTAGGAGCCAGGCTTGCCGGCGATGGGCGTTATGCGGTGTGTCAGGCAGAACGCTTCGCGGGCAAGCCTCGCTCCTACAGAAGCCTGCCCCTCGCCAGCCCATGCGCTGCTGTCGATAATGGCCAGCCATTCCTTCGCTCTGCACAGGATTCCCCATGCCCATCGTTGTCGAGTCGCTGAAAGAAATCAGCTATCAGGATCAGCAGGACCTGCAGAAGATCTACCGCGACGCTCCGCCCTGGCTGTTCGCCCCGCAGCGCGACGATATGGAACTGATCGAGACCGCCCTGGGCGACGGCAGCCTGATCGCCGGGCGCTTCAACGACCGCCTGCTGGGCGCCGCCCGCCTGCAACGGCACCAAGACGTCTGGCACCTGTCCCAATTGTGTGTGCGCAAGATCACCCGGCGTCGCGGCGTGGCCGAGCGACTGGTGAGCGAGGCCCGGACAATGGCCGCCCGGCACGGCGCCACCTTGCGCCTGCTGGCCCCCGCCGGGCACCTCGAAGCCCAGGCGCTGGCGGCCAAGCTGCAGATACCGCTGGATGTGCTGCAAAGCGATCAGTGACCAGCGGCCAGGTCCGGGGCGTTATACTCCCCGGCTAAATTCGAATTCGACACTACAAGGACTCGCCCATGAAAGCGTTCGGCAAAATCCTGGGTCTGGTACTTCTCGGGCTGTTGCTGATCATCGTGGCTCTCGGCTTCGCCCTGACTCACCTGTTTGATCCCAACGACTACAAAGAAGAAATTCGCCAGATAGCCCGCGACAAGGCCCACATCGAGCTGACGCTCAATGGCGATATCGGCTGGAGCCTGTTCCCCTGGCTCGGCCTCGAACTGCATGAAGCCGGGGTCGCCACCCTGGCCAACCCGACCCAGCCGTTCGCCGATTTGCAGATGCTCGGCTTGTCGGTCCGCGTGCTGCCGTTGCTGCGCCGCGAAGTGCAGATGAGCGATGTGCGTGTCGAAGGCCTGAACCTGCGCCTGACTCGCAACAAGGATGGCCACGGCAACTGGGAAGACATCGGCAAGGTCGCCCCCGCCGACAAGCAGGCCGCAACCCCGGCCACCAGCACCGGCGAAACCACGACCACGACCCCGGCCACCACGGAAAAACCGGCGCAGCCTATCCGCCTGGATATCGACAGCCTGACCGTGAACAACGCCCGGGTGGAATACAACGACGAGCAGAGCGGCAAGCAGTTCACCGCCGAAAGCATCCAACTGAGCACCGGCCCGATCCACGAAGCGACCAATACCCCGGTCAAGCTCACTGCCTTCCTCGCCAGCACCCAGCCGGCCGTGCGCGTGCGCACCGAGTTGAAGGGCGAGCTGCGCTTCGACCGCGCCCTCAAGCGCTACCAGTTCGAAGACATGAAACTGTCCGGCGAAGCCGCCGGCGATCCGCTGCAAGGCAAGACCCTGACCTTCGCCGCCCAGGGCCAGCTGCTGCTGGACAAGGCCGCCAACGTCGCCGAATGGAACAGCCTGAAGCTCTCGCTCAACCAGCTGCGCGCCATCGGCGAGCTCAAGGTCAACGACCTGGACAAGACCCCGCAGCTCAACGGCGGCATTTCCATCGCCCAGTTCGACCTGGCCAAGTTCGTCGACAGCATCGGCCAGACCCTGCCGGCCATGGCCGAAGGCAGCCTGAGCAAAGTCGAGCTGGTCAGCCGCCTGTCCGCCACGCCGAACAGCATCGCCCTGGAAAACATCAACCTGAAACTCGACGACAGCAGCTTCAGCGGCCGCCTGGCGGTCGAAGACCTGGCCAAGCAATCGCTGCGCGCCCAGCTCAAGGCCGACACCTTCGACGTCGACCGCTACCTGCCGCCGAAATCCGCCGAAGCCAACAGCGCCGCGGTGGCACGCAAGGCCGAAGTGCAGAGCAGCGAAGCCAGCGCCGTCGCCGGGGCCGGCAACTCGCCGCTGCCGGACGCGCCGACCAAGGGCGCCTGGAGCACCGAGCGCCTGCTGCCGGTGGAACGCCTGAGCAAGCTGGATGTGGACGCCGACCTGAGCTTCGGCCAGTTGACCCTGGACAAGCTGCCGATCCAGAACGCCACGCTCAAGGCCAACGGCCAGGGCGGCCTGCTGAAACTCGAAGGCCTGCGCGGCGAGCTGTACAACGGCAGCTTCGAAGCCAACGGCAACCTCGACGTGCGCCAGCCAACGCCACAGTTGAGCCTGCAGACCAGGATCAACCGGGTACCGGTGGAACGCATCCTGGAAAGCCAGGGGCAGAACCCGCCGGTCAAGGGCCTGGTGACCCTCGACAGCAACCTGACCAGCAGCGGCAACAGCCAGAAGGCGCTGGTCGACGGCCTCAACGGCAACGCCAGCTTCGTCGTCAACAACGGCGTGCTGCTCAATGCCAACCTCGAACAGCAAGTGTGCCAGGGCATCGCCACGCTGAACCGCAAGACCTTGAGCAGCGAGCCGCGGGGCAAGGACACACCCTTCCAGGAACTCAAGGGCAACCTGACCCTGCGCAACGGCGTGGCCAGCAACCCGGACCTGAAAGTGCGCATCCCGGGCATGAGCGTCAAAGGCAATGGCGACATCGACCTGCGCGTACTGGGCATGGATTACCGCGTCGGCATCGTCGTCGAAGGCGACAAGAGCGACATGCCGGACCCGGCCTGCCAGGTCGGCGAGCGTTTTGTCGGCATCGAACTGCCGCTGCGCTGCCGCGGCCCGCTGGAACTGGGCGCCAAGGCCTGCCGCCTGGACCGCGACGGCCTGGGCCAGGTCGCGGCCAAGCTGGCCGGCGATCGCCTCAGCGAAAAACTCGATGAGAAGCTGGGCGACAAGGTCAGCCCGGAACTGAAAAACGCGCTCAAAGGGCTGTTCAAACGATGAGGGCCGAGCAGTTCGCACCGGCGGTACTGGACTGGTACGACCGCCATGGCCGCCATGACCTGCCCTGGCAGCAAGAGATCAACCCGTATCGGGTATGGGTCTCGGAAATCATGTTGCAGCAGACCCAGGTCAGTACCGTGCTCAACTACTTCGACCGGTTCATGGCCTCGCTGCCGACGGTCCAGGCCCTGGCCGCCGCGCCGGAAGACGAAGTGCTGCACCTGTGGACCGGCCTGGGTTACTACACCCGCGCACGCAACCTGCAAAAGACCGCGAAGATCGTGGTCGCCGAGCATGGCGGCGAGTTTCCCCGCGACGTGGAAAAACTCACCGAGTTGCCGGGCATCGGCCTGTCCACCGCCGGCGCCATCGCCAGCATCAGCATGGGCCTGCGCGCGCCGATCCTCGACGGTAACGTCAAGCGGGTGCTGGCGCGCTTTACCGCGCAGGAGGGCTACCCAGGCGAACCCAAGGTGGCCAAGCAGCTGTGGGCCGCGGCCGAGCGCTTCACCCCGCAGACCCGGGTGAACCATTACACCCAGGCGATGATGGACCTGGGTGCCACCCTCTGTACCCGGAGCAAACCCAGCTGCCTGCTGTGCCCCCTGGAAAGAGGCTGCGAAGCGCACATGCTGGGCCTGGAAACCCGCTACCCGATTCCCAAGCCACGCAAGACGGTCCCGCAGAAACGCACGCTGATGCCGATGCTGGCCAACCACGAAGGCGCCATCCTGCTGTACCGCCGGCCCTCCAGCGGCCTGTGGGGCGGTTTGTGGAGCCTGCCGGAGCTGGACGACCTGGCGGACCTGGAACACCTGGCTTCGCAGCACTCGCTGGAGCTGGGCAAGCAACAGGAAATGCCCGGGCTGGTGCACACCTTCAGTCACTTCCAGCTGGCCATCGAGCCCTGGCTGGTGCAGGTCCAGGCATCCACCCATCACGTGGCCGAGGCCGACTGGCTCTGGTATAACCTCGCCACCCCGCCGCGCCTGGGCCTTGCCGCCCCGGTGAAAAAGCTGCTCAAACGCGCGGCCGACGTATTGAACGCAGGAGAGTTGCAATGACCCGCACCGTAATGTGCCGCAAGTACAAAGAACAATTGCCGGGCCTGGAGCGTCCTCCGTACCCGGGTGCCAAGGGCCAGGAGATTTTCGAGCACGTGTCCGCCAAGGCCTGGGCCGACTGGCAGAAACACCAGACCCTGCTGATCAACGAAAAACGCCTGAACATGATGAACGCCGAAGACCGCAAATACTTGCAGGGCGAGATGGACAAGTTCTTCTCCGGCGAGGAATACGCCAAGGCCGACGGCTACGTGCCGCCGTCCGAGTAATTGCGCTCAAATCGGGGCGGGAACGTAAGCGGCGGTAATAATTAAACTTTTTTTCAAAACTTGCTTGACGCCCCCCCGAAAAACCCGTTTAATGCGCCCCGTTGCCCAGATAGCTCAGTCGGTAGAGCAGGGGATTGAAAATCCCCGTGTCGGCGGTTCGATTCCGTCTCTGGGCACCACTAATACCGAAACCCCTGAATCGCAAGATTCAGGGGTTTTTTATTGCCTGCGATTTGATGCGCCTGTTTTCAGCATTGCAGCCTTCACTCAATAACCTTCATTCCAATGCAGGTTGAGGTCGCGAATGCCCGCCACTTTCATATCCACCGCGCTGCGCTCGGTACGCCCGCCACGGGTGGCGACAACCTGGTACTTGCCAGCCGGCAGTTGCACAAAGACGATGGGGCCCACCTGATTCAGGGTCAGGACCGGCTGCCCTTGCGGGTTCTGGATCGCCAGGTCGATATCCGAGGTGTATTTGTTTTCCGGGCCGACGGAAAAGGTCATGTGCAGGTTGTACCCCTTGGTCTGCAAGAGCGTCCGCGATTCGTCCAGGCCGATACCGCCGGACAGATAGGTAATGCCGTTCTGCTGTTGAGGTTCCAGCTGCACGCCCGCCGGGTCGATGGGTTCGTTGCTGGGGGTGGCGGACTGCACGCTGAACGGCGCGAGTGACAGGAACGCCGCGAGGACGCCTGTTACGACACACAAGTAAAAGGACTTCATGATGAGCACTCCCGGGTTCGTCTCGAACCACTGAATGGGAAACGCCACCGCCAAGAGCCCAGCCCCAGAACGGCAGCGTCCGGGTCTCCCCTTTTCATCTTGAATAGCCCAGCTACGCCTCAGGCAAACGATGCTCGAATGAACAGCCCGTAAGCGTCATGCATCCGTGATCGCCCCCAGGCCCTGATATTCAGTGTACGCCCCGATGCCAGGCCGTTTAGATCGATTCGGTGTGATGCTTTTAACCAAAAGTACCTAGCAGCGGCGCCAATCCCGACGGTTGCCACGGCGCGGACAAGGCGGTTATTAATGCTTGCACTTAAAAAGAGCCGACACGCCTTTTCGCCCGCAAAGGAATACGCGCCGATGACCGTGCAATCCCCGCCCTCGCCCCTGCACCCGGCCAGCACCGTGACCAGCAGCCCCGGCACAGCCTTCCGCGAACCCGCCGCCGATGGCTTTATCCTGGGTGGTTTCACCTGGCGCCATGCCGAACCGGACCCCGCACGCCCGGTGGTGATCATCAATGCCGCCACCTCCGTGCGTTGCCGGCACTATTCGCGGTTCGCCGATTACCTGTTCAGCCATGGCTTCGACGTCATCACCTACGACTACCGCGGCATCGGCGAGTCGCGGCCGGCATCGATGCGCAAGCTGAAGGCGTCCTGGTCGGACTGGGGCAGCCTGGACTTCGAAGCCATGCTGCAACGCGCGCAGCGGGAATGCCCCGGCCAGCCCATCGATGTGGTCGGACACAGCTTCGGCGGCTGCGCGGCTGGGCTGGGCGCATCCGGGCAGTTGATCCGCCGCGTGGTGACCGTAGGCGCGCAGTTCGCCTACTGGCGCGACTACGCCCCGGCGAGCCGCTGGCGCATGCTGGGCAAGTGGCATGTCGTGATGCCGCTGCTGACGGCGATTTACGGCTACTTCCCCGGCAAGCGCCTGGGCTGGCTGGAGGACACCCCCGCCGGCGTGGTGCGCGACTGGGCCACGCCCACCGCGCACTATCAACGGCGGCCCAGCGGGCGCCACCTGGCGCGCCGGGACCCGGCGCTGCCCTTCGCCCGGGTCAAGGCGCAGCTGCTGGCCATCAGCATCAGCGACGACCCTTACGGCACCGTGCCGGCCATCGAGCGCCTGCTGGGCTACTTCACCGCCAGCCAGCGCAGCCATTGGCGCATCGAACCCGAGGACATCGGCGAGCGGGAAGTCGGGCACTTCGCGTTTTTCCGCAGCCATTACCAGGACCGCCTGTGGCCGATCGCCCTGGCCTGGCTGCAACACGCCGCGTTGCCCAGCGACACCCCGGGACGCCTGATCAGCGGTAGCCGTTGAGCGTGCCAGGCAGCGCATTTACTGGCATCCTCTGCCGCCTGAAAGCCAGGCCGGACACTGTATCCATCCCTGGCCCCCTCTTTGCGCAAAAGGTACGACGCCCATGGCATCTGCGAACAAGCAACACAAAAGAGCCCAGCGGGCGAAAACCAAGGCCAAGCAGAACCGCACCCAGCGCAACGCCGCGCCAGTGGAACTGGACCCGAACGACGACCGCATCGACTTCGAATCGGTGGACCTGACCGAGCTGTTCAAGAAGATGATCGACGCCGAGAAGACCAGCCAGCAGGCGATGTGCGCGGCGTTCCTGGAAGACCCGCTGCTGGAGATCGTCTACGAGCAGGAAGGCGAGGAAGGCGCCATGGACTTCATCCTCGCCGCGCTGATCGAGTACCGCCAGTGGTCCACCGAGACCGACGAGGCCGGCGCCCTGGCCTGGATCGAAAGCCCGGAGTTCCAGGCCGCCTACCTGGCCGCCTCGGAAGCCCTGATGCAGAAATAAGCTTCAACACAATCTGTAGCCGCTGGCGCAGCCTGCGGCTACAGCGCGCCCTGCATGACCCTCACTGCTGCGTCGAATGTTCAATCGTCATCGCGGGCAAGCCTCGCTCCTACGGATCACCTTCATCTGTAGGAGCGAGGCTTGCCCGCGAAAGCGTCGGTACAGGCCATAAAAAAGGCCGCTGTCAGCACTGACAGCGGCCTTTTTCGTTACCGGGAAAAACTCAGGCGCGGCTCAATACACCGGCCGCCTGCTTCTCCAGCTTGCGCCGACGCGCAACCAGCAGGCCCGCCGCGATCACGACCATGCTCAGCAGGCCGGTGGCGACGATCTCCATGCGGTGCCCTTCCTGGAACAGCATGATGGTCAGCACCCCGACGATGAACACGATCACCGCGTAGGTCAGGCCCGGGAACAGCCACATGCGGAAGGCGATCTTCTCGCCGGCCGCCGTGCGTTTCTGGCGCATGCGCAACTGCGATACCGCGATCACCAGATACACCAGCAAGGCGATGGCGCCGGAACTGGCCAACAGGAATTCGAACACCGCGGCGGGTGCCACGTAGTTGGCGAATACCGCGAGGAAGGCGGCTGCGGTGGACAGGATCACCGCCCAGTAAGGCGTGCCGCTAGTGTTGGTGCGCTTGGCCGCAGCCGGGGCGTCGCCGCGCTTGCCCAGGGAGAACAGCATGCGCGAGGCGGTGTAGAGCGCCGAGTTCAGGCAGCTGGTCACCGCCACCAGCACCACCAGATCGACGATCAACTTGGCGTTGGGGATACCCATGCGGTCGAGCACGGTCTGGTAGGAACCGACCTGGGCCAGGCTCGGGTCATTCCATGGCACCAGCGACACGACGATAAAGATCGACACCAGGTAGAACAGGCCGATCCGCCAGATCACCGAGTTGGTGGCCTTGCTGATCTGCTGGCCCGGGTTCTTCGATTCGGCGGCGGCGATGGTGACGATCTCGGTGCCCATGAACGAGAACATGGTGGTCAGCATGGCGGCGAGTACCGCGCCCATGCCGTTTGGCAAAAAGCCCTGGGTATCGAACAGGTGCGAAACGCCGCTGACCTTGCTGGTCGGCAGCAGGCCGAAGATCGCCAGCAGGCCGAGCACCACGAAGCCGATGATCGCCACGACCTTGATCAGGGCGAACCAGAACTCGAACTCACCGTAGTTCTTCACGCTGAACAGGTTGGTCGCGGTCAGCAGCAAGGTGATGACCAGGGTAAAGGCCCAGATCGCTATATCAGGGAACCAGGCATGCAGGATGGTCGCGGCGGCGTTGGCCTCCAGCGGAATCACCAGCACCCAGAACCACCAGTACAGCCAGCCGATGGTGAAACCGGCCCAGTGGCCGATGGCACGGTCGGCATAAGTCGAGAAGGAACCCGTGTCCGGCGAGGCGACGGCCATTTCGGCCAGCATGCGCATCACCAGCACCACCAGGGTGCCCGCCGCCGCATAGGCCAGCAGCACGGCAGGGCCGGCTTCGGCGATGGCGTGGCCGGAACCGACGAACAGCCCGGCGCCGATTACCCCGGCGATCGACAGCATGGTGACATGCCGCGGTTTGAGCCCCTGTTCGAGGTCATTGGAGGTCTGCGTACTGCTCATTGAAACTACCTTTGCGAAGAAAGCGAAAGCGTCCACCCGGCCTGGACATTCTTTCTCGTAAAAAGAATCCAACAGGGCGTTCTTTATTTCTTACGCAAGATTTGCGCCAAAATGTTACAGGCTCCCAGCGGGCGCGGCCTGTGAAGGCGACCGGCGGATGAGCGCAAGTCCTTGAGATTAATGGCCTTGCGCCAGAACGTTACCGCACCACCCATTTGTAGAACGAAGCAGCGCACCAGAAACACACACAAAAAGTGCGCGACGCACAAAAAGAGGGCGGATACGCAACCTTTGGCCGTTTTACCCTTCCAACACCTGGCCAAAGCTGGCACCATCGCGCCTTTTTTTACGCGACACCCGCTGGGAACAGGGTTCAAACGGGCGTTCGGTTGTTGACGGGGCGACAGTCTGCTGTGCCGATGCGACAACCTGTCACACGCCGTCTGCTTACACCCTGAAGCGCTGTTGGCTGTCATTCGAACGCTATGCTAGGTTGGCGCCTCGCCAGAAAAGCCGCTACCAGCAGGAGCGCAATGAACTCATGAGGACCGCACATGGCTGAGGCCACGCCCGCGCTTGAAATCCGCAACTTGCACAAACGGTACGGCTCGCTGGAGGTACTCAAGGGTGTCTCGCTGACCGCACGCGACGGCGATGTGATCTCGATCCTGGGTTCCTCCGGTTCCGGCAAGTCCACCTTCCTGCGTTGCATCAACCTCCTGGAAAACCCGCACCAGGGCCAGATCCTGGTGGCCGGTGAAGAACTCAAGCTCAAGGCCGCCAAGAACGGCGAACTGGTTGCCGCCGATGGCAAGCAGATCAACCGCCTGCGCAGCGAAATCGGCTTCGTGTTCCAGAACTTCAACCTCTGGCCGCACATGAGCGTGCTCGACAACATCATCGAGGCGCCGCGCCGGGTGCTCGGCCAGAGCAAGGCCGAAGCCATCGAAGTGGCCGAAGCGCTGCTGGCCAAGGTCGGCATCGCCGACAAGCGCCACGCCTACCCGGCCCAGCTCTCCGGCGGCCAGCAGCAACGCGCCGCCATCGCCCGCACCCTGGCGATGCAGCCCAAAGTCATCCTGTTCGACGAGCCGACCTCGGCACTGGACCCGGAAATGGTCCAGGAAGTGCTCAACGTGATCCGCGCCCTGGCCGAAGAAGGCCGGACCATGCTGCTGGTCACCCACGAAATGGGCTTTGCCCGTCAGGTCTCCAGTGAAGTGGTGTTCCTGCACCAGGGCCTGGTGGAAGAGCAAGGATCGCCACAGCAGGTGTTCGAGAACCCGCTTTCGGCACGCTGCAAACAATTCATGTCCAGCAACCGCTAACGGAGCAACACGCATGCAGAGCTATAAGAAATTCCTCCTGGCCGCTGCCGCCACTCTGGTGTTCTCGGCCAATGCGATGGCCGCCGACAAACTGAAGATGGGCATCGAAGCGGCCTACCCGCCGTTCAACAACAAGGATGCCAGCGGCCAGGTCGTCGGTTTCGACAAAGACGTCGGCGACGCCCTGTGCGCCAAGATGAAAGTCGAGTGCGAAGTGGTCACCTCCGACTGGGACGGCATCATCCCGGCCCTGAACGCGAAGAAGTTCGACTTCCTGATCTCCTCGATGTCGATCACCGACGAGCGCAAGCAGGCGGTGGACTTCACCGACCCGTACTACTCCAACAAGCTGCAGTTCATCGCGCCTAAAGACAAGACCGACTTCAAGACCGACAAGGCTTCCCTCAAGGGCAAGATCATCGGTGCGCAGCGCGCCACCCTGGCCGGCACCTGGCTGGAAGACAACCTGGGCGACGACATCACCATCAAGCTCTACGACACCCAGGAAAACGCCTTCCTCGACCTGACGTCCGGCCGCCTGGACGCGATCCTGGCCGACAAGTACGTCAACTACGAGTGGCTCAAAAGCGAAGCGGGCAAGCCTTACGAGTTCAAGGGCGACCCGGTTGAAGAAAGCGACAAGATCGGCATCGCCGTGCGCAAGAACGATCCGATCCGCGAGAAGCTCAACGCCGCCCTGAAGGAAATCGTGGCCGACGGCACCTACAAGAAGATCAACGACAAGTACTTCCCGTTCAGCATCTACTGATACTGACTGGCCTGCCCGGCGCCCTTCCCCGAGGGCGCCGGTCCTTAGCAAAGCCTGCCGCGACTTGAATAACCATCCATGAATATCGATCTCTACGGATTCGGCCCGGCGCTTGCCGCTGGCGCGCTGATGACCGTCAAGCTGGCTCTTTCGGCGCTGTGCCTGGGGCTGGTGCTCGGCCTGCTCGGCGCCTTGGCCAAGACTTCCCCGTACAAGCCGCTGCAATGGCTTGGCGGCACCTATTCGACCCTGGTGCGCGGCGTTCCCGAGCTGCTCTGGGTGCTGCTGATCTACTTCGGCACCGTCAACCTGATGCGCGCCCTGGGTGAGTTCTTCGGCAACCCGGAGCTGGAACTCAACGCCTTCGCCGCCGGGGTCATCGCCCTCGGCCTGTGCTTCGGCGCCTACGCCACCGAAGTGTTTCGTGGCGCGATCCTCGCCATCCCCAAGGGCCATCGTGAGGCCGGCGTGGCCCTGGGCCTGTCGAAATGGCGGATCTTCACCAGGCTGATCATGCCGCAGATGTGGCGCATCGCCCTGCCGGGCCTGGGCAACCTGTTCATGATCCTGATGAAGGACACCGCGCTGGTGTCGGTGATCGGCCTGGAAGAAATCATGCGTCACTCGCAGATCGCCGTGACCGTGTCCAAGCAACCTTTCACCTTCTATATGGTGGCGGCCTTCATGTACCTGGGCCTGACCGTGCTGGCCATGACCGGCATGCATTTCCTGGAAAAACGCGCCGCTCGCGGCTTCGCGAGGAGCGCTTCATGAACTGGGAAGTGATCATCAAGTGGCTGCCCAAGCTGGCCCAGGGCGCCACGCTGACCCTGGAACTGGTGGCCATCGCGGTCATCGCCGGCCTGCTGCTGGCCATTCCGCTGGGCATCGCCCGCTCGTCGCGCCTGTGGTACGTGCGCGCCCTGCCCTATGCCTATATTTTCTTCTTCCGCGGCACGCCGCTGCTGGTGCAGCTGTTCCTGGTCTACTACGGCCTGGCGCAGTTCGATGCAGTGCGTAACAGCGCGATGTGGCCGTACCTGCGCGATCCGTTCTGGTGCGCCACCGCCACCATGACCCTGCACACCGCGGCCTATATCGCCGAGATCCTGCGCGGGGCAATCCAGGCCATCCCGCCGGGCGAGATCGAAGCGGCGCGGGCGCTGGGCATGTCCAAGCCCAAGGCGCTGTTCTACATCATCCTGCCCCGGGCCGCGCGCATCGGCCTGCCGGCCTACAGCAACGAAGTGATCCTGATGCTCAAGGCCAGCGCCCTGGCCAGCACCGTGACCCTGCTGGAACTGACCGGCATGGCCCGCACCATCATCGCCCGCACCTACCTGCCGGTGGAGATCTTCTTCGCCGCCGGGGTATTCTACCTGCTGATGTCCTATGTTTTGGTGCAAGGCTTCAAGCTGCTGGAACGCTGGCTGCGCGTCGAGCAGTGCCAAGGCCGCTGAACTGCTTCTGTAGGAGCGAGGCTTGCCCGCGATAAACGATAACGCGGTGTACCAGATAACCCGCGACGCTCTCATCGCGGGCAAGCCTCGCTCCTACGGCCCCTATCCTGAGCAGCCCAGCATGCCCTCCATCCTCCAAGGCCCCGAACTCCTCAGCCGCTTCCAGGCCCTGGACCGCTTCCTGCTGGAGCATCAACCGCTCTGGCGCCCACGCCCCTTCACCGAGCCGCAGCTGCCCTGGGAAGCCCAGCACCATGAACTCGCCCAGTGGCTGCGCCAGCGCAGCCTGGACGATGCCGAGGCCAGCCATAACCTCCCAGAACGGCTCGATGCTCCCGCGCCCTTCCCCGATCTGGCGCGGACCGCCGCCGCGCTCGGTGCCGTGGCCGAGCTGCCGACGCACGAGGTGCCAGCCGCCCGCCAACGCCTAAACGTCGATGTGCCCGGGCGCAAATGGCAGCAGATCGAAGCCTTCGCCGCCTGCCTGGAGTTCACCCAGGCACCCGGCCACTGGCTGGACTGGTGTTCGGGCAAGGGCCACCTCGGCCGCCGCCTGCTGCAACCCGGGCAACGGCTGACCTGCCTGGAATACGACCCGGCGCTGGTCGCCAGCGGCCGGCAACTGAGCGAACATCATCGGCTAGCGGTCAGCCACCTGCAGCAGGACGTACTCGCCGCCGACGCCGCTACCCGCCTGAGCGCCGAACACACCCCGGTGGCCCTGCACGCCTGTGGCGACCTGCATGTCCGCCTGATGCAACTGGCCAGCGAACGCGGCTGCCGCCAGCTGGCTATCGCGCCCTGCTGCTACAACCGCATCAGCCATGCCGAGTACCAGCCGCTCTCCGGCCCGGCCAAGGGCTCGGCGCTGCAACTGTCCCTCGACGACCTGGGCCTGCCCCTGAGCGAGACCGTCACCGCCGGCGCCCGGGTGCGCCGCCAACGCGACAGCTCCATGGCCCGCCGCCTGGCCTTCGACCTGCTGCAACGCCGCCTGCGCGGGGTCGACGAATACCTGCCCACCCCGTCGCTGCCCGCCAGCTGGCTGGACAAACCCTTCGCCGACTACTGCCGCGACCTGGCGACCCTCAAGGACTTACCCACAGTCGGTTCGCAGGACTGGCCGGCGCTGGAAGCCGCCGGCTGGCAGCGCCTGGCCCAGGTGCGCAACCTGGAGCTGCTGCGCGGCCTGTTTCGCCGGCCCTTGGAGCTGTGGCTGGTGCTCGATCGCGGGCTGTTTTTGCAGGAACAGGGTTACCGCGTACAACTGGGCCTGTTCTGCCCGGCACCGCTCACCCCACGCAATCTGATGCTGCTGGCGGAACGTGGATAAGTTGGATCCATCATCTTATCCAGCCTGTGGATAACTCTGTTGATGAAATCCCGCCAAAGCCGCTGAAAGCGCCTGCTACAGCCTCAATACAGAGCTGGTCATTTTTTGTTCATAAAAATAAATCAGCGAAAAAACAGCCAGTTGCGGCGAGTTGAGAACGGATCCACAAAATCAGCAAAAACAGCCGCGCGATAGCCATCGATTGTGCATAAGCGTCAATGCCAAAGGACATAACAGCCGAAAACCGGCACCACAGGCGCGGCAAATTGCGCCGGTCGGCGACGCTTGTTATACAGACGCAGGCGCTCGCGGGCGCGTCCGATCCAGAACCTTTGTGACTGACGGGAAAAGACAGTGACGTTCATTTCTTATGCACAGAATTTCGAAGACATCCGCCTGTGGCGCGCGCTCAAACACGTTGAAAACGGCTTCTACATCGACGTCGGCGCCAACCACCCCACCGCCGACTCGGTGACCCGCGCCTTCTACGATCACGGCTGGCGCGGCATCAACGTCGAACCGGTGCCGAGCTATTACCACGCCCTGTGCCAGGAGCGGCCCAGGGATACCAACCTGCAATGCGCCGCCGGCGACAACGCCGAGGCCCTGACCTTCTACGCCATCGCCGACACCGGCCTGTCCACCCTCGACCCCGCCATCGCCCAGCAACACAAGGACGCCGGCATGCAGGTGCAGACCCAAATCGTCAGCTCACGCACCCTGAGCGATATCTGCGAGGCCCACGTCGGCGGCCCCATCCACTTCCTCAAGATCGACGTCGAAGGCCACGAAGAAACCGTGCTGCGCAGCATGGACTTCAACCGCTGGCGGCCGTGGATCCTGCTGATCGAAACCCCATGGAACCGCGACCAGGCCTGGGAAACCCTGGTCACCGGCGCCGGCTACCACCCGGTGGTGTTCGACGGTATCAACACCTTCTACCTGGCCGAAGAACACCTGAACCTCAAGGGTGCCTTCGACATTCCGCCGTGCAACCTCGACGAATTCCAGTTCAACCCCGGCCACCGCTTCGTCGCCCCCGCCACCGACCTGGAACAGGCCCTGATAGCCGAACGCCAACGCGCCGACCGCGCCGAAGCTGCACTGCACGCCCTGCGCAACAGCCGCTCGTGGCGCGTCCTCGAAAAACTCAAGAAAGTACTGGTCCGCGGCTAGAGCCCGGCACAAAGCAAAAATAGTAAGATTTCAGGGGTTTACAGAACCCCGCCAATCGCTATAATCGTCGCCCACACGCCGGTATAGCTCAGTTGGTAGAGCAACTGACTTGTAATCAGTAGGTCCCGGGTTCGACTCCTGGTGCCGGCACCATACAAAACAAAGCCCCGCAATGCGGGGCTTTGTTGTTTCTGGCTGTTGTAAACGCCACTTAGTTCGCCTTAGTTGTCCACATTGTGCCCAGGCTGGCGAAAACGGTCCCAGGCGCTGGGCGCGCTCAAGCGGTGTCGGGCCGATCCGCGAGCCTGGTGGCCGACATGGACAGCCAACTGGCCGTTCATCCCCCATGGGTCGACACCACCGCCAGGCAACGCCGATACCTTCACTACAGCGCCAGCCAAGGCCAACGTGCTGGGGGAAGATAAAGCCCCTCCCCTTTAAAAATTGAGTCTTAGCACTGTCCGCCAGAGGTTTTTAATCGGCGAGGTACGGTGCTTGTCCCAATTGCGCTGCCACCATTCATCCTCGTTTTTCACTTCGGTCTCGATGTCGCTACCCGCCAATGTTGCTGGCTGCTGACGGAACAGCATCGGAAAGGCGCAGTGCTGCTTTATGCGCTTCTTGAAAATCACGTCAACGGGCGTGCCGTTGTACGGGGTGTTCGCCAGGATCTGACAACCCTCACGAGACAGGATATAGGCGTGCAGCGCAACGACGCGGCCCCGGGCAATAAAGGGGAACCAGGTTAGCCAGGTCCTGCCCATGCTGTACCCCAGGTGCAGCACTTCAAATTGCCGAGTACGGATGAATTTATTGATCCAACGGATGGGGGTCGCCTTCAGTTCATACGGTGCAACGTCGTCTTCAAAGATCAACACCCGGTCAAGCCCGCGCTCGAGCGCAATCCGTGCCAGGTCCTGGTGCGACTCATAGCAGCCACGGACAGGGGCGGCGCGCCGCTCCACGACATGGAACACCACCGGGTTTCGGATCAGGCTTTGTACCGAGGCCCGGAATAGCTCTCGCCGGTCTGTTCGCTCTTTCAACGAAATGCAGTAGACCGCATCCACGTCGAACATGATTTTCCCGCCCGAGCCCTCAATCCTTTCTGACACCAACCCACTCCCACAAAACGATGAAGGCGCGGGTTGAGCCTCGCCTGTTGCGGCAATTATGTCAAAACGATGGCGGGGATTTTTCTGAACTTATTACGAGTTAATTCCAACAAGGGCGCATCATAAATGTTGCACGATGGCTTCACCGAAACAGCGAGGGATGCAGATGAAGTACAGCGAGTTTCGGCGATGGTTGAAAGACCAAGGCGCGGAGTTCCAATCCCGGCAAGGGCAGCCACTTCACCCTGCCGGAACTCGGTCGGCGGATCTCTATCACCGTCGAGGCTGCATAAGCACCTGGTAAGCAACGACCAGCCCCCCACTGCTCTATCGGGTAGTGGGGGCTTTTTCATGCATGCAGCCACCGCCTTGGGAAAGTCCGAGCGCAGAGAAAAAAACCTGCCGAAAAAACACTTATCCCCCTCCCGCCGACGGGCTCTGCGTCCGTTTTTTGTGCAAACCGGCAGGGTAGTGCAAACCAGGCCCTAGCCCAGGCCCGCTACGGGGTCTGTGGGGCGTTCGGCACTTGCACGGCGTGCAAGGTGGGCTGGTAATTCATATTCACAAACGAAAGCCAATCAGTAGCGGATGTAGAGTGCGTTGCTTCACATCATCAATCTGAGGTTTATAAATCGGTTGAGTTTGAGCTGAAAGCCACAGTCAGAAAATTGGAAACTATCAGCTCAAACCAGAACCTCTAAATTTTATCGTAACCTCCGGCGGAGTTTCGACGGTACTGAGTACCGATAGGGTCTCCATAGGAGTTTGTCACGGCACGATCTGGTACACCTTGAACAATTCTAAGTGTTAAGTAGCCGTCGTTATCGGAAAGTCCTGAGTCATCATTAATGCGCATCCATAAATCCTGCCCGGCCTTCACGCTTAAGAAGCCTGCACCATTCAAAGGTACTGGTAGTCCGTTTTCACCTAGGCGAATAACAAGCTGACCAATCTTTGCCCCTGGGCCACTATAGGGATAGGATGTGTCACCGCTATTATCGATTTTTTTGACATGAGTAAATGATAAATAACTGGAATTAAGCCCAGTACTCTTACAGGTATAAATATCGGGTTGATCTTTTTTGAAGCACCACTCTCCGTCAGCATACAAATTTCCGTCTTTTTCTACTATGCCGATATGTTGCCAGTCCTTGTTTGCGTAAACTTTAGCTTCCATTCTTGTCACCTGCTTGCGTTTAATACAATTAACAGTATGTGGCGAGAAACCGGATTGGTTACCCGAATTCATCTCGCCATGACTTTTGATTGGACCTTGGTGTGCACCGCACCTGCTGAATAATCGCTTGGCATGGTGTCGATTCCTTTCGAGAAAGCCTAAGCATAGACAATGCCCGCGAACGACGAGCATCACGTCATGAATTTTTTTCTGCTGGATAACAGGTTATCAATCCGATGCGTCATAGGCGGCTCTAATAGCATCTATGACGACTATTTCCCAAATATCCTCTGAAATCTTGGGCCATCTGTTCTTCCCCAATAAACACTAACCGTATTATTGGACTTGTAATCAGTAGGTCCCGGGTTCGACTCCTGGTGCCGGCACCATACAAGGTTCCAGAGAAGGCTTTCTAAATCTCTGGAACCCCCGAAAAACCCGCCTTCTGGCGGTTTTTTTCGTTTTGGGGTTCTGCAAAAGCGATGATCTTGTCGCTGAATCGACCTGTGCTGTGCTGTCAATAACGCGACTTTGGCAAAAGTTTTGCGCTAGTGTTTCCCTGCGGGCCAAGACGGCTTTCCCGTGCATTGCCTTTAAAAACAGGTGCGAACACTTATGACGAATGCCACGCCATCCATCAAACTCAGCACTCTTCGGCAAATAGCCCCCTACCTGAGCATGCGTGGGGTGTCGCCGCTGGAGTTCTTTCGGCGTTACGGCATTTCCCCTCATGTTTTTCAAAACCCTGATGCCTGGGTACCGCGAGCGGCCTGTTTTCATATAGCCAACGAAATGGCAGCTATCGCACAGGACCCCTTCGGCGGTGCCTGTGTGGGGCATCTGATCGAAGTACGCTCGCTCGGTGCCTGGGGCGAGTTGATATTGGGCTCAACCAACCTCGCTCAGGCTTGTGCAACGGCGGCGATCTATACCGACTTGCTGCATCAAGGAGGAGAAGTAGAAATCGTCACCGAAGGCCGTACGACGAAACTGATCCACCAATTTACCGGGCAGCACGGAGCTGATCCGAAGCAAGTCATTCTCGGCACGCTTGCGCTGCTTAGAAAAGTACCTCTCATGTCCGGTGAGCCTGGCGCCATACGCGTGCATCTGCAAAACCCGAGGGAAAGCGGCGATGAGGCGCTTGAAGAATACCTGGGGCCGAATCTCGAAATGAACGCGCAGTACAACATGATCGAATTCGACCGTGAGCTGCTCGACACGCCCCTGCAACCTGTTCGGGATGACGCCTGGAAAGTCACCGAAGCCTTGAAGTCGACAGCGCAAGCAGCAGGCGTGCTCATCGAGCGGATATCGGATCAGGATCAATCCAAACTTACCGCTATCTCAAGAAATATCGGACTGTCTTCTCGAACGCTGCAGCGCCGTCTCAAGTATTGCGGCATCGACTTCGAAGATCTACGCGACGAGACGCGGCGCAGCGAAGCACTTCAACTAATTGCCAGCGGTAAATACACCGCAACCGAAATTGCCTACATGGTGGGTTACAGCGATCAAGCGCACTTTACTCGAGCCTTCAAACGCTGGACCGGGAACTCGCCGTCGCGCTACCGCTCGGCCTTGAAACATGATTATTAAAATTCAAGACAGAGTCTTCGCTTAACCACTTGCTCCCTCTCCCACCCGCCCCTTCGGCCCACTTCGGGCTAAGCCTTCCAATAGCCTCGAACTACCGGGATAGGGCTTGCCGTCCTGATCTGAGCAGCCATTTCTGTACGAGCGCCGCCGGCAAGCTGATCGGTAAGTAATGGCTTGGCCTTTTGGCATCAAATGGCAAGTTTCCATCGAGGCGTTCTTATACAGTTTTAAAAGGTAATGCCAACCCCAGCAAGCACTGCAGCAAGCGATCCATGCACAAGAAAAGCCTGAAGCCGGGGAAGGGAATCACTTCTTATAAGATCAAGAGGTTTAAATGTCCTACTCATCCACGGCCTGCATCGTCGCCCTGACGCTGGCAACTTTTGCCAGTGCAAACGCGCAGTCATCCCCTGCCGCGGCGACGCTGGTGGGTGTCGATAACTTTGTTCGTGCCGAGTCCGACCTGTACATGGGCAAAACGGTGACGAGTGGAGGCTTTGGTCAGTTTGTTCATAACCGTGAACCGGTTCCTATCGACGCTCAGGATGTCGTCCGAATGAATCGGGACACCCTCTATTCGTCAGCGGTGTTCGATCTCGATGCCGGTCCAGTCACGATCACTTTGCCTGAGGCCGGTGAGCGGTTCATGTCGATGCAAATGGTCAACGAAGATCACTACGTACCCGCCGTCATTTACGGTGCCGGTCGCCATACGCTGACGAAAGAGGATATCGGCACACGCTATGTTTTTGTCGCTGTGCGCATTTTCTTCGATCCCACGGATCGCGAAGACCTTGAGCAGGTGCATGAGCTGCAGGACGCAATCAAGGTCAGCCAGGCCAAGCCAGGGGAGTTCGTAGTACCGAAGTGGGATCAGGCGAGCCAGAAAAAGATGCGTGATGCCCTGGCTGTCCTGGGTTCGACAATTCCCAACTACAACCAGTCCTTTGGCCCTAAAGGTAGCGTCGATCCGATCCAGCACCTGATCGGAACTGCGACGGGGTGGGGCGGAAATCCGAGCAAGGACGCCATCTACCTCGGCGGTGTGATGCCGCAGAACGATGGGAAAACCGTTTACCGTCTCAAAGTTGGGCAGGTCCCGGTCAACAGCTTCTGGTCTGTGAGTGTTTACAACGCAGACGGATACTTTCAGAAGAACCCATATGACCTCTACTCGCTGAATAACCTCACTGCCAAGAAAAGCGATGATGGCTCGATTGTCATCCAGTTCGGTGGTTGCGATGCAAAGATCACTAATTGCCTGCCCGTTATGCCCGGTTGGAACTATACGGTCAGGCTTTATCAGCCGAGCAACGAAATACTGAATGGCCAATGGCGTTTTCCACAGCCGCAGCCCGTCGTTCTATAAATTCAAGCATTCGAATAATGACTGGTTATTTAGATCAATTGGCTGATGCCTTAGTAGCGTTAGACGCAACGGTTACCAAGTTTGATATGGCTTATTAAGTCAGGATGGCTCTGGACTACAGAGTTCACACCAAAGGAACTAAACAATGACAAGCAAAGACCATTCAAATTCTTTTAGACACCCGCTGATGTTCATCATGGGTGCAGCCCTCGCATTGACGCTGGTGTTGCCTGCACATGCAGCCATTGACGATTCAAACGGCGCTCCATCCGTGACGGTAGGTGGCGGAGTTGCCGTTGGCCCGTTGTACGAAGGCTCTTCACACTACGCCGCGTTCCCGTCGCTGAAACTGAAAGCGGTCTTGCCTACCGAAGACTGGGGCACCTTTACCGCGGCCTTCCCGGATGGGCTGCGTTGGGACTTGCCGGGGCTGGCTCCTTTCGGAGTGGCCCTGCTGATCGGTTATGACCAGGGACGCAAGGAAAGAATTCATACCCTGGACGGCCGCGATGACTACTTGAAGGGAATGGGCAACCTGGACAGCACCGCCCTGGTCGGGGCGGAAGCGTACTGGATCCTGCCGGCCGGCCGCCTGTTCGTTCGCGGCCTGCAATCGAGCCAGAACCGCCATTACGGTGGCGAAAGCCTGGGGCGCACGGCGTACCTGGAAGCCGGGGTCGCCACGGCATACCTACTGTCTTCGACCTTGACCCTGGACTCGACGCTGTACGGCACCTGGAGCAATGAGAACGACATGATGGCGCGCTTCGGCGTCACGGCCCAGCAAGCCGCACGCACCCGGTTCGATGAATACCACCCGGGTGGCGGGATGCGCGACGTGACCTTGAAGCTGGGCCTCACCTGGCAATGGCAGCCACAGCTGGCACTGGAAGGCGGCATCAAGACCTACGCCCTGGTTGCCGACGCCCGCGACAGCCCGCTGACGGGTGAGAAGGTCGGGGCCGGTGCCTATCTGAACGCTCTATACCGTTTTTGATAAACCGGTAATACCGGCGCCATCCGATACAGATAAAGGAATGATCGATGAAAAAACTACCTAAGCAGTTGGGGATGACCGCGTCCCTGGCCGGCCTATTCGGGTCGGGACTGCTGCTCGCCGAAGATGCCGCCACCCAGGTCACGGACCCTCACTTCAAGCTGGCTCCAGGCTATCTGGACCCGGCTGACTTGCCAGTGCGCCTGGCGCTGCTCGGTGCCCCGCCCAAACCAGACTCCGCGGCGCTTGCGCGGGATGAGGAAGCACGACGCACGGCGCTGGCGCTGCGTGGCACCGCTCGGGAGAAACTCGCGGCAACGGATGCGGCGCTGTCATTCCCTGGCCCGGCGAAAACATTCTCCTGCGCGCTGGGCACGCCGATCACCGAGAAAAGTACACCGCATCTTTACACCTTGATGCAGCGCACCCTGACCGATGCGGGCGGCTCCACCTACGCCGGGAAGAATGCCTACAACCGTACCCGTCCTTTCGTGGTGCATAACGAAAGCACATGCCGCAAAGACATGGAGCCACTGCTGCGCACGGATGGTTCCTGGCCGTCCGGCCACTCCGCCGCGGGCTGGGCCTGGGGCCTGGTACTGGCTGAGATCAATCCGGCACGCGCCACCGAATTGATGACCCGTGGCCTGTCATACGGCCAGAGCCGGGTCATCTGCGATGCGCACTGGCAGAGCGACGTGGATGCAGGCCGCATCATGGGGGCCGCCACGGTGGCGAGCCTGCATGGCAATCCGGCGTTCCTGGCGGACCTGGCGGCCGCGAAGGAGGAGGTCAAGGCTGCGCAAAAGGCGGGCCTGAAGCCTACAGAGGACTGTGCAGCCGAGGGCGTGGCGCTCTCGCTGACCCAGCACTGATCGGAGAAACACCATGATGCACAGTGACAACCCACGCTCGCCGTTGCGGTGCAAGCAGGCCCGCCTGGCGCTGCTGGTCAGCGCCTTGACGACCGCGGGTTCCAGTCTGCCGATGGTGGCCATGGCGGCAGACGCTGATGGCTGGCAGTTCAATGGCGGGCCTTACCTGTGGGGCGCCGGTATCCGTGGGCACGTGGGCCACCGCAGCACCGGGACCCAGTTTATAAAATCCGACTTCTCCGACATCGCGCGTAGCGTCGATATGTCGGTGATGCTGATGGGCGAGGCGCGGCGCGGGCCATACAGCGTACTCGCCGACCTGATGTACATCGACACCGACACCCGCAACCGTCTGCCAGCAGGCGCCCCGGCGTCCAAGCTTGAGGTGGAAAGCAAGACGGCCTCGGGATTCCTGGGAGGCGGATATCAGGTGCTGGGGGATGACGATCATCGGTTGGACGTCGCGGGCGGCGTGCGGGTCTGGTACAGCAGCACCGCCATCACCCTGCACGGCGGGCCTGCTGGCGGCCTGTCCGGGTCCGACAAGGCCACCTGGGCCGACGCGATGGCGGGGCTGCGTGGGCACTATGCCGTGAATGAGCGATTCTGGTTGTCATCCTGGGGCATGGCAGGCGCCGGCCAGTCGCGGGAAGACTGGGACCTGGCCGCGCTGGCAGGCTGGGAATTCTTGCCGGGCTTTTCGGCGGTGGCCGGTTACCGGGCCATGGGGGTGAATTATCGCCATGACGGTTTTGTCTACGACATTGTCCAGAAGGGGCCACTGTTGGGGATCAGTGGGCGATTCTGAGGCTTTCATGTCATTACGTTTTTCTCTGGTACCCATACGCAGTATGTCAAAGGCCAACCTTCGGGTTGGCCTTTGTTGCTTTCCAAGATCAATTTTTTCGAACATCCCGTTCGATATTTTCTCATATTCACAGAAGCCAATTAGATCGATCATGCGCCACGACTCACGCAGATGCAGGTGCAACAGTGGGATGGATAACTAACCTGATTGCCTATTTAACAGGCCGTCAGTCAGCTCAAGACACACCTCAAGAGGAAGTACGCATGGCTAAGGTATTGGTTCTTTATCATTCGATGTACGGTCATATCGAAACAATGGCCCAGAGCGTGTCGGAAGGTGCCCGGAGCGTTCCCGGGGTTGAAGTCACCCTCAAACGCGTACCCGAGACCATGGACCCGGAAGCCTTCAAGGCTGCTCATGGGAAGGTGGATCAGAGCGCTGCGGTTGCCACGCCAGGTGAGCTGGGCGACTACGACGCAATCATCCTGGGTACTCCGACCCGCTTCGGCAATATGTCCGGCCAGATGCGCAACTTTCTCGACCAGACTGGCGGGCTGTGGGCCAAGGGCGGCCTGGTTGGCAAGCTCGCCAGTGTATTCACCTCGACAGGTACCGGCGGCGGCCAGGAGATGACCATTACCTCCACGTGGACCACCCTGGCTCACCACGGCATGATCATTGTGCCCATCGGTTACAGCTCGCCAGCCTTGTTCGATACATCCAGTGTCGGCGGTGGCACGCCTTATGGCGCATCCACCATTGCCGGTGGTGACGGCTCGCGCCAGCCTGATGCTCGTGAACTGGAGATCGCCCGTCATCAAGGCCAGTACGTGGCCCAGCTGGCGGTCAAGCTGAGCAAGTAACAAATCGCCAGGTGAGCGCTGAAGCAGACACTGCATAAGCAGTGTCTGGATTCGACTCCCAGCGTGGCACTCTACAGAACAAAGCCCTCGCAACGATGCGAGGGCTTTGTTGTTTCTACCAGACGTACATTGTTCTAGCGGCTCTTGAGTTATCCACACCTGCCGCTCATACAAAACATAATCGTGGCTCCGTCGCACATCGGTCCGGCTATCCGGGAGCGGACAACTGATCTTGCAATACGAGTAAGCCGGCATCCATCTTGATCAACGTGCCCAAATGAGGCATCGCGCTCTATCGCCAAAGCTCAATTCAAAAGAGTTATAGAGGCCGCCAGTTTTAGCTACTCCCAAACTTGCTGATCATTGCTTTGGTGGCAGGCAGTCAGCCTGTAGAAAAACCATCGAATAAGTGAAATGCCTATCGAAAGACAGGGGTGGAGTACCGGGGGCGGTCCACTCCGCATAATTGCCTGTCATGGCGGTAGGGCTGTCCAGCTTACCCATCGCCATGCTCGCAATGGTACCGATCTGGGAGATAGGAATACTTCCATACCAATGGACATCTTTTTCGTTCTTGAACCAGTTGCCGTTCCAATTTGGCTCGCTTGTGGAATACCACGTGTTATCGGCTTTTAAGCAAACCGTCTGAACAGTCGCCGCAGCTCCGCCTGGAATGGTGAACGTCGACATCCGCCATAAGCCAACAGGCGAACTATCAGCGTGAGCTGCGCCAACAGCCCCAGCAGCAAGGCCGAGCGAAAGCACAAAACGGATAAAGCTTCCCTTCATAAATTTTCTCCATGGAAACATGTTGCATTGAGTTGGACTGGATAGAATCCCAGTCAAAATAACTGTACATACATACAGTATTTCGACGCAACCCCATGCCGATGAAATTTCTCCGGAAGGCCAATCATTTGTCCCCTACAAGGCATGCACAAAAGCTCGGCAGGCTTTAAGCACAAGGGCTGCCAGATTTCCTACGGGCAACAAACCGCTAATACCCACGTCACCAGGCCAATTCGAACAGAATGACTCACGCCCCTCAGATTGCCCTATGTGCCCGCAGCCCCCGGCCAGCAAGGCGTTGACAGGGGCGATGCTATACTTTTTTAGCTAGCGATCAGCGTGCGGTGTTATCCAGAGCAACAGGAAAACGCTTTGGAATTTCAGATAACGACTGCAGAAAAAATGGGGGCCTCTGCGACGATGAAGTAGGAGGTGACTCATGAACCGGCATTTTTACATCAGCGACAATCTCGACGAGTTGGAAACCGTTGAAAGCGAACTGGAAGCCAGCGGCATCAGTACCGAGCAGATTCATGTGCTCAGCGACCGGGATGCGGATGTGGAACAGCATCACCTGCATGATGTGAACTCACTCATGAAGCAGGATGTCGTTCACTCTGGCGAGATTGGCGCGGTCATTGGCATACCACTCGCGGCATTGGTACTGCTCGGTGCTTATCTGGCAGGTTGGACCGAGTCCGCGGCAGGCTGGGTGCCGTTCATCTTCCTGGCGATCGTGATCCTGGGCTTCTGTATCTGGGAAGGCGGCTTCTTTGGTATCCAGGTGCCCAATGCCCACTTCAGCAATTTGAAAAAGACGGTAAGGGACGGCGAGCACATTTTCTTCGTGGACGTCGAACCCGCTCAGGAGCCGATCCTGGATCAGGTCATCAGCCATCACCCGCAACTGCAGGTCGCCGGGACCGGCGCAGCAGCGCCTCACTGGATAGTGGCCTGGCTGCAGAAATGGCATCAGTTCAAGCGCACGATATAGGACGCTGCGGCGCTTGAACGCCGGAGGCGGAAGCCGGTCATTGCCCGAGGAAAATCCCCCGGGTGGAAAACACGTAGTCCGCCTCGGCGGCCATCAGGCCAACCAGCACCAGCAGGCACAACGGCGGGACGAGGATGGCGTAGACCATCGCCAGGCGCTCCCAGGCCATGTGCATGAAGATGGAAACGATCAGGCCGGCCTTCAACAACATGAGGACCAGGATCAGCGACCACCTGAAGTAGCCCTGGAAGTGAAAGTAGTCGACCAGGTAGGACAGGGTACTGAGTACGAACAGCAGCCCCCAGATCTTCAGGTACAGGCTCAGTGGATGCTGTTGACCTTGTGCATGTGCCATCGCCGGTACTCCTCTGCGGGCTCACCATAAGTAGAAGAAAGCGAAGATAAATACCCACACCAGGTCCACGAAGTGCCAGTACAACCCGGCGATCTCGACGATCTGGTAGTTTCCAGAGCGCTCGTAGTCTCCGCGCAATACCTTGAAGGCGACGATGCACAGGTAGATGACGCCGACCGATACATGCAGCCCGTGGAAACCGGTAATCATGAAAAAGCTGGCGCCGAATTGCGCCGCGCCCATGGGGTTCGACCAGGGGCGCACGCCTTCGGCGATGAGCTTGCTCCACTCGAACGCCTGCATGCTGACGAAGGTCGCACCGAAGATCGCGGTCGCCAGCATCAGGGCCGCGCATTTGCCGCGTACACGGCGATAGGCGAAGTTCACGGCCATGGCCATGGTGCCGCTGCTGCTGATCAGCACGAAGGTCATGATGGCGATCAGGATCAGGGGGATTTCAACGCCGCCGATGGTCAGGGCGAACACTTCGCTGGGGTTCGGCCAGGGGACGGTGGCACTGATGCGCACCGACATGTAGCCGGTCAGGAAGCAGGTGAAGATGAAGGTGTCGCTGAGCAGGAAGATCCACATCATCGCCTTGCCCCAGGGCACCCGCTTGAACACATCCTGATCCGAGGCCCAATCGGTGGCGATGCTCTTCCACCCCGCTACCAGCGTATCGGGTGGGGGCGGGACGGGATCTTCCGGAGCTGTTGCTGAGGGCAATGCCATGGCTTCACCTCAGGCCGCAGAATGCGGCGATGGCTTGATAGGTTTCCGGCGTGCTGGTCAGCAAGGCGAAGAGAACGATCCACAGCCCCAGCAGGTAGTGCCAATAGATCGCGCAGAGCTCCACGCTGGGCGCCAGTTGCGACAGCGGAACCCGGCGCAGGAACCTGGCGCCGACTCTGCCCCAGGCCACCAGGCCTCCCAGCAGGTGCAACCCGTGTACACCGGTCAGCAGATAGAAAAAGCTGTTGGCCGGATTGGCGGAGACGAAATAGCCCCAGTCGACGAACTGCTTCCAGACCCAAAGTTGCCCCCCGAGAAAGGCGATCGCAAAGACACCGCCCAAGGCGAAGCCGAGGGTGGCCCCGTTCAATGCATCCCGCCGGGCGGCCAGCCGCGCCCACTGCAGGCTGATACTGCCCAGCACCAGCAGGAGCGTGTTCAGCCAGAGTTGCCGGGTACTGGCCAGCGGCGCCAGGGGCTCGGTCAGAGGCTGCCAGTCCGCCATTTGCGAACGCGCGATGAAGGCCAGCAGGAACAGCAGGAACAGCGAGGTCACCACCACCAGGAACATGCGCAGGCCCACTTTTGCGGCTTTCTCCCTGTCCAGGCCTGCCGGTCCCCGAGAGTGGTCGGGGGGCTGGCTCCAACGGCCACCGGCGCCGGCGCTTTCGGTGTTTTTCAATAGCGGCCCGTTCATGGTCTTTCGCCCGCGATCCTGGCTTCTGCGCTGTTCTGCCTCATCTGCTCCAGCTCCTGGGCCGAAACCGTCTGTGGCACGAAGTCCTGCTCTATCCCGGGCACGCTGTAGTCATAGGCCCAACGGTGCACCACCGGCAGCTCCGGCCCCCAGTTGCCATGTACGGGCGGGGTGTCCGGCGTCTGCCATTCCAGGCTGGCCGCCCCCCATGGGTTCGGGCCTGCCGGCTTGCCTTTGAAGGCACTCCAGGCCAGGTTGAAGAGGAACAACAGCTGGCATACCCCGACCGTCAGCGCGACAACGGTGATGAACGCATTCAGCTGCTGCGCCGATTGCGGGATGAAGTCGTAGTTCTGCCAGGCGTAATAGCGCCGAGGCATGCCCAGCAGCCCCAGGTAGTGCATGGGGAAGTAGATGCAGTAAGTACCCAGGAAAGTTATCCAGAAATGCAGCTTGCCCAGGGTGTCGTTCATCAGGCGCCCGGTGATCTTCGGAAACCAATGGTAGATGGCGCCAAATATCACCAGGATCGGCGCGACCCCCATGACCATATGGAAGTGAGCCACCACGAAGTAGGTGTCCGACAGCGGGATATCCACAATCACGTTGCCGAGAAACAACCCGGTGAGGCCACCGACCAGGAAGGTGACGATAAAGGCCAGGGCGAACAGCATCGGCACCGTCAGGTGGATGTCGCCATGCCACAGGGTCAGCACCCAGTTGTAGACTTTCAGCGCGGTCGGCACGGCGATGATCAAGGTGGTGGCGGCGAAAAAGAAGCCGAAGTACGGGTTCATCCCGCTGACGTACATGTGGTGCGCCCAGACCACGAAGCTCAACACGCCGATGGCAATGATGGCCCACACCATCATGCGGTAACCGAAGATGTTCTTGCGCGCGTGGGTGCTGATCAGGTCGGAGACCAGGCCGAACGCCGGCAGGGCGACGATGTAGACCTCCGGATGGCCGAAGAACCAGAACAGATGCTGGAACAGGATCGGGCTGCCACCCTGATGCGCGAGCTGCTGCCCCATGGAGATCACCGCCGGCATGAAGAAGCTTGTGCCCAGCAGCCTGTCGAACAGCATCATCACCGCGCTGACGAACAAGGCCGGAAAGGCCAGCAGGGCCAGGATCGAGGCCATGAAGATGCCCCAGACGGACAGCGGCATGCGAAACAGCGTCATGCCGCGGGTGCGTGCCTGCAGCACCGTGGTCACGTAGTTCAGCCCGCCCATGGTGGCGGCGACGATGAAGATCGCCAGCGACACCAGCATCAACACGATGCCCCATTCGGTCCCCGGGGTGCCCCGGGTGATGGATTGCGGCGGATAGAGTGTCCAGCCCGCCCCGGTGGGCCCGCCCGGGACGAAGAAGCTGGAAAGCAGCACCAGGACCGAGAGCAGGTAGAACCAGAAGCTCAGCATGTTGACGTAGGGGAAGACCATGTCCCGGGCGCCAATCATCAGCGGAATCAGATAGTTGCCGAAGCCGCCCAGGAACAGGGCCGTCAGCAGGTAGATGACCATGATCATGCCGTGCAGGGTCATCGCCTGGTAATAGGTGCTGGCGTCCATGAACTCGAGGCTGCCGGGAAAGCCGATCTGTATGCGCATCAGGCCGGACAGCACCAGGGCGACGAGCCCCACGGAAATCGCCGTCAAGGAATACTGGATGGCGATGACCTTGTGGTCCTGGCTCCAGATATAGCGCGTGAAGAAGCTCTTCGGTTCGTGCAGGACTTCTGCTTCTGCATGCTCGACATAAGCCATCAGGTCATCCTCCGCTAAGTTTCGGAGCATTTCCGGCTAGTTACGGCGACTTGCCCGATTCCACCTTGCCGGCATCCGCGTCGACAGCAGCTTTCGACTTGATGAAGGCGATCAGGGCGTCCAGTTCCTTGTCATTGGGGGTAAAGGTCGGCATCACCGCGGCGTAACCCTTGACGATCGCAGCGCCGGGTTGGCGCACGGAATCCTTCAGGTAGCCCTCATCGACCTTGATCTGAGAACCATCGGCCAGGGTTTCCGTCTTGCCATACAACCCCTGCCAGCTCGGGCCGACACCCTGGCTGCCATCGACACTGTGGCAAGCCAGGCAACCCAGCGATTCGGCCAGCCGCTGTCCCTGCGCCGCCAGCTCATTCTGTGCGTTTGCAGGGCCTTGTTCTTTCTGCCCCACGGCACTCAGCGACTTGATGAAAGCCACCACGGCGGCCAGTTCATCCTGACTGAAAGTATAGGCCACCATGACCGGCGGATAGCCCTGGACCAGCCTGGCCTGCGGCTCGAGAATCGACTCCTTGAGGTAGGCTTCGTCGACCTGGACACTGCTGCCATCGGCCAGCTGTTCCGAGCGGCCGTACAGGTCCTTCCAGCCCGGGCCAAGGCTGGTGCTGCCGTCCTGGCTATGGCAGGCGCGACAGCCATGGTTTTCCACCAGTTGGCGGCCTTTTTCCAGCAGGCTGTCCCGGCTCGGCGTGGCGACGTTCGTCAGCGTCTGGGCAAAGGTCGGCTGGCTGGCGAACCATTGGTCGAAAGCGCCCTGCTCCTCGACGACCAGATGGCCGCGCATGTTGTAGTGGCCCAGGCCACAGTACTCGGCGCACAGCACTTCAAACTTGCCGAGCCGGGTCGGGGTGAACCAGAAGTGGGACACCATGCCCGGCACCATGTCCATCTTCGCGCGCATCTGCGGAATATAAAAATCGTGCAGCACATCCTTTGCCCGCAGCAGGACTTTTACCGGCCGATCGATGGGCAGGCGTACTTCATTGTTCATGATCAGTACATCGTCCTGCCCGGCAGGGTCATTGCGATCAAGACCGAAGGGGTTGCCGGGATCGATCCATTTGACATCCGCCTTGCCGAGTTTTCCGTCACGCCCGGGAAAGCGAAACGCCCACTGCCACTGCTGGGCAACCACTTCGAGCTGGGTGGCCTCTTGCGGCACCTGGACGAAATCGTTGTAGACCACCAGGCCGGGCGCGAGCATGCCGATGATGCCCAATGAAGTGAGGATGACCAGCCACCCTTCCAGCTTCCGGCTTTCCGGCTGGTAGTGCGCCCGGGCACCTTCGCGATGACGGAAGCGAATCACGGCGATGGCCATGAACAGCGTGATGGCGATGAAAAAGATTCCGGTAATGACCAGGGTGATCAGCAGCGTGGTGTCTATCGCCCCCCAGTTGGAGGCAGCCGGCGTCATGTGCCAGGGAGCAAGCAGGTGAAACAGCACCGAAGCGACAACGACTAGAACCAGGATGATTGCTATCGCCATTTTCTCGTCTTCCTGTGCCGGTTGTTCTGTGGCCATGCAAACGCAACGTCGCCCAACCGCAGCGCCACACCGATGCCTAACCCTCCTCCCAAGCCTGCTGGAACATTGCCTCTATCCCCGGGGCAAATCTTCTGAAAAGTATAGTGCGCCCCGTCGGACCTGCGCCGCCGGGCCACATATAGGACGGGCGGGTCAGGGGCTGTTTTCGACTCAGAAAAAAGCCCTCGCGGCGATGCGAGGGCTTCGTTGTTTCAGGGCCATACCTGTCCCGTTTTGAATTCTCAGCGCTTCTCCCGTACCGTCAGTAGCCGACGGACTAGATGGATAGCAGCACATGTCGCCAAGCTACTTGAGCCACCCCATGTACTTTCCGATTCCCCAAAGCACAAACATCAAAGTTCCGGCAAGCACCAAAAGCCCATATTGAATGGCTATCACCCTCTTCAAGTGCTTCGGGAATTTGGCAATGTCGTCCGGGTCTGCTCCACCATCTTTCAGATAAAACTTCGGAGTCAGCAGCACCCCAGCGATGGTCCCCATCATGAACAAACGTCCAAATGGATCTTTGCCCATTAGGAGCTTCCTGATCTGAATGGCACGACAATTCGAGAGGTGTTTCAGCATCTCGTCCATTCTTGTATAGGCGGTGTAAAGCCATAGGACCAACGAGAGCAGTATCAATACAAATACTGATATCCAGCTCAGGGCATAGCTATCAAGCATGGCTAGTTGCTCACTTTATAAATTTGCTCACCGACTAACTCACCGCCAGACTCTCCGACCGTACCACCGGCTACTGAAGCGCCTGCCACAACCACTAAAGCACAGACGATACCTCCCACACCAACGGTCCCCGCCCCGATAGCCGTACACACCCCAGCGGCAACTGAACCGGTGACCACCGCGCCGGCAATAGCACCACCTATCAGCCCACCAGTAAATTTTCCGCTTTCAGTAAGCATCACCTTACGACAATCATCCTCACGCCCCAGTCGACAGGTTTCCTGGACTTTCAATGCCGAAGCGGATGCCCCAAGCCCAATACCAACCCAGCCCCCGAGTTTGATGTATTTGCTGGCCTTGGCTACGCCATTAATGTGGGTCGCATAACCCGGAATATTTCCAGGCACTCCGGCTTTGCTCCAGTGATGGACCAGACTACGACTGGAGATCCCCAGGGCATTTTTCAGTTTTGGGTGCTCAGGTATACCTACGCCTTTACGCACAAGCGGGCCCAGGCTGTTATCCAGTTGAGACATCAAACGCTTTCGTTCTGCAAAAAACTCCGGGGTCTGCAACCTGCCATGTTGCTGGAACGTACGCTGGTGCAACTGCTCCAGTTGCCCCAAGGTGCTTTTCACGTTTTCCAGATGCTTGGAGAACATGACTTCGCCGATGCCGATCGCCCCCGAACCTTCGGTCAAGAACGATTCGATTTCCGCTCGATGACGGACCATAAAGGTCGCCTCATCATCACTCATCGATCCAAGCGCGCTGTTCACCTTATTGGCAGCGTCCATCAGCAATGCTTCTTCTCGGGTGCACTGATGGTTCTTTGGATCGCTCAAGACAATCAGTTGCCCCGGTTTTGCGTAGCTCGATAGCTGAGGGTTCAAGGTGCGGAACTTGTTAAGCACAGCGGCACTTGGCTGTTCGAACAGGAGCGCTTCAAGCTCTGAGCGAGGGATAACGCTTTGCACAATATGAAACCCAGGCTCGACACCCTGAAGCGTTGTCGGCGCAGCTGACAACGGCTCAGCACTGGTCAACCCGGTCAGTCCTTGACTTGGAATATCCCGAGTGAATTCGCTTTTGTAAGAACCATCGCTGATTGCCTGTGCCCAGGCATGCGTGGCCGCCTGCGCCTTTGCTGCAAACTCAGGAGCGATGGTCACGCTACCTTCCTCGGCAGCCATTACCGTACTTTGAGTGGCGATCAGCCGATTGCTGCCAGGAGGGCATCCGCATTGCACAGCATGGCCATGGGTCGCTACTGCAACACCCTCGACGATAAAAGTCGGATTGCCTTCGGCGATAAACCCCATGCTGTTGCATTGAGGACACCACACCGGATCGCTGATTCTTGCGGCCTTACGGTACTCCACAACCGTAGTCGTCGACCCTACGAGAACCCGACCTCCCGTCGTGGTCGGGTCTCCCTCCCTGATCACAAAAGTCATGGCTATTTCCTGCAAGCGGAATGAGCCTGAATGCTAACGACCGGGGTATTCAGAAGGATTTAAGGCATTTCTCAAAACATCGGGCGAAATGGCTTCAGCAACCAATCTTTCCTCGGACTCGTAACACCCCTTTTCCCGAAAGACCGCCCGCCATGCTCAAATAGCCCCCCGCATTTGCCACCCGCCACACCCGATCCGGAGCCGAACATGAAAAACACCGCCGCCCTGACCTTGGCCCTGATGCTCAGCCTGCCGTCGCTCCACGCCCAGGCAGAAGCGGTGGGCGATGCCGAGGCCGGTGGCAAGCTGTTCAAGCGCATCTGCGGTGGCTGCCACAATATCGGGCCTTCGGTGCGCAGCTCTTTCGGGCCGCAACTCAATGGCATTTTCGGGCGCACCGCGGGGAGCGTGGCGGACTATCACTACTCCGACGCGATGAAGTCCTCCGGCATCGTCTGGACCCGCGACAAGCTGGTGGCCTACCTGGAAGACCCAAAGGCCGTGGTGCCCGGTACGCGGATGATTTTCTGGGGGCTGAGCGATCAGGAGAAGATCGATAATCTGCTGGCCTATCTGCAGAGCTTTCAGGCGCAACAGCCCTGAGTGGCCTGACAAATCAAAGCGGCCCCAAATCCTCAACGGGCGCTTCGCGCCCGATCGCAGCCCGGCGGCAGCGGCTACAGGGAGCCGCGGTGCTGTTCAGGACGGGACAACACCCACAAAAAAGCCCCGAACCAGTCGGGGCTTTTTCTATGGCCGGCCCAGTATCAGGCCGCGATCAGGTGTTTATCAGAACACGTTGATCGGGTAGTCGACGAACACACGCAGTTCGTTACCGCTGTCGTTGTAGTCGCTGGATTTCTGCGATACACGCAGGATCGAGCTACGCACCTTGACGCTCAGGTCCTTGGCCGGGCCGCTCTGGACCACGTACTTGAACTGGTTGAAGATTTCGCGCTCGGTGCCGCCGGAGGAGGTGGCAGTGGTGATGTTGTCGCCACGCACGTAAGCCACGTTGTAGGTCAGACCCGGTACGCCGAAGGCGCCGAAGTCCAGACCGTAGCCCAGCTGCCAGCTGCGTTCGTCTTCGGCGTTGAAGTCGGACCAGTAGGAGTTCGCCAGGTAGATGGTGTTGCCGCCATCGCCCACGCGGTTTTGCTCTTTCTGGTAGCCGCCATAGGCATAGCCCAGGTTGCTGTCGCCGGTGCTGCGCTGGTGCGCCAGGGTGAACGAGTGCGGGCCGGTGGCGTAGGTGGCTGCCAGGCTCCAGATCTTGTTGTCCTGGCCGCCTGCTTCTTTGAGCTCAGCGTAGGACTTGTCCAGCTTGGTGCGGTAGCCGTTGAAGTCGAAAGTCAGGGACTGGTCGGTGGCCAGCGGGAACACGTAGTTCAAGTTCACGTACTGCTTCTTCAGCACGTCTTCGACGTCGGAAGCGTACAGCGAGCCCTTGAACTGTTCGGTGAACTGGTAGCTGCCGCCCAATACGTTGATCGACTTCAGGCCACCGCTGTCACGGCCTTCGGCGCTTTTACGCGACTCGGCGGTGAAACGACCGGCGTTCAGCTCCAGGCCCTTGATCTCTTTGGAGGTGATCAGGGTACCGGTGTAGCTTTCCGGCAGCAGACGACCATTGTCGTAGCTCAGTACCGGCAGGGCCGGCATCTGGTCACCGTAGGTCAGGACGGTGTTGGACAGGCGGAATTTGACCGCGGCGCCGGCCTTGGCCAGGTCGCCTGCCGGGCTCTTGTTGCCGCCTTCGCTTGGCTTGAAGAAGTCGATGCCCTGGCCGCCGCTGTGGCTGCCTTTATCCAGGCGCAGGCCGTACAGGCCGAAGGCATCGACGCCCACGCCGACGGTGCCTTGGGTGAAGCCCGACGAGAAGGTACCGATGGCCGCTTGACCCCACTCGCGCTGGTCATCGTTACCGTTTTTCTTGTCGCGATTGATGTAGGCGTTGCGCAGCAAAATTTTCAGGCTGCTGTCTTCGACAAAACCCTTGGACTCAGCCTGGTCGTTAGCCATAACTTGAGTACTGCTCAGAATCCCCAGTGCGATCAGACCGATCCGCTTGTTCAACATTTTATTTTCCTTATTACGGGTTGATGACGCGCTGTGGTGCTCCTTGGAAACGGCGCTTAAGCGCTCTTTTTTCAGGCCAGAACAAAAAGACCCACCCACGAAAAATCGCGGTGGGCCTTTTATTATTGGAAGGTCATGGCCGTTGGCCACAGGCGTTGGCGCGAATCCTATCCGCGCCCTGAACAGTGTGTCAATTTCAAGAATCGTCTGAAAATAGGCAAAAATCGTCTAAGAACTTAACGATCCTTGATGGCCAGTTGCACGGTATGGCTGTCGACGAACTGTTCGAAGTGCGTGACCTTGCCATCCTTCAACGTCCACAAATGGGCCACGCGGGCATTCAGCGGTTTGCCCGTGGCTTTATAGACGCCGCTGTAGTTGCCGTAGGCGAACACCTTGTCGCCCTGGGCCACATAGTTCTCGACAGTGAAGGCAAACCCCTCCCACTCGGTGGCCAGGCGCTTGAAGACATTCTCCACCACGGCATCGAAGCCGACGTAGGTGCCGGCGTAGGGAAAACCTGCCGCTTCGGTCCAGCGCGCATCCGCAGCCAGGGCGGCGGCAGTGTTTTTCGCGTTCTCCTGGGAGTTGGCGCCTTCGTAGGTGCTTTTGATCAGTGCCAGGTTATCCATGGGCGACTCCGCAAATTAAGTGGGGGTTCAAAGGGCGCAACCGTTCAGGCCACAGGCCTGCAGGCTAGGTGAAAGCTCGACCACTGGCGAACCGAAGGCTTCGCTCAGCCAGGCGGCGAACGCCTGCGGCTTGCCCAGCCAGGGGCTGATATCGAGCAGCCTGAACTGACCGTCCTGCTCCAGCACCAGGGTCGGAAAACCCTGGCCACCGACCCGGGCCAACAAGGCACGGCTGGCCTTGATGTGCTCGTTCAAGCTGTTCGCCGCGGCGTACTCGAAGGCTTCCTCGAACTCGCCGCGCTCAAAGCCCAGGCCTTCGGCGAGTTCCAACAGAACATCGACATCGGCGATGCGGCGCCCTTCGACGTAGTGGGCCGTCTGCAAGCGCCCGAGCAACTCCAGGCCGCGCCCGGCGAGCGCCTGCGCCGCCAGTACCGCGGCAATCGGCGGGGCCGAATCGAACAGCGCCGAATAGTCGCGCAGCAAACCTTCGAAGTAAGCCTCGCCGAACGGCTGCCCGGTGTATTCGGCAATGCGCCGGTCATGGGGCATGACGTAGTCGCGCAGTTGCGGCGAAACCTGCTGGCAGTTGCGCCCGGTCATCATGCCGCCGCCATGGGCCACCACCGGCAGCACTGCCTGGGCCGCCTGCACCAGCGGTTTGGCGCCGTAGCACCAGCCGCACAAAGGATCGTAGATGTAATGAAGGGTCGCTGCCGACATGCAAGGCTCCGGGACAAAGGCCGATAAATTCGATGGCGGCAGACTATGCCTGTGGCCCACGGCGAAAAACGCTGGAATGGCTTTTAGTCTGTTTCAAGAATCGGTCGAATCGGCCGTGTATCCACTTCATCTCAATCAAGACACAAATTGAAACAATCCGCCCAGGGAACTTTTCAAGAATAATTAACGAAAGTAAATAGCAAGCATTACCATTCGCGCCGACTGTTTCTTTCCCCTTCTGGATGCGTTTTTCCATGCCTGCCCCCTTCCGCCTGACTCCCCTCACCCTTGGCTTTTGCGCCTCGCTGACGGCCGGTTTCACCTGCGCCGCCCCGACCACCCTGCCGGCTACCGCCATCAGCGCGGAAGTCGATGCCGACGACCCACGGGTCAAGGAAGTCAGCACCGCGACCCGCACCGCCACGCCGGTGCGCTACGTGCCGCAAGCCATCGACTCGGTGAAGACCAGCAACCTGCTGGACTACGGCATCAACGACCTGGGCACGGCCTTGAGCGGCATTCCCAACGTCAGCAGCGGCGCCGACACCCGCTTCGACAGCCTGCGTATTCGCGGTTTCGACGCCAGCAACGACTTCTACCTCGACGGCGTCCGTGACGACAGCCAGTACGTGCGCGACCTGCACAACATCGAGCGCATCGAGGTGCTCAAGGGCCCGGCGGCGGTGCTTTATGGCCGTGGTAGCCAGGGCGGGATCGTCAACCGGGTGAGCAAGCTGCCGCAGTTCGGCCGCCACTCCAGCGTCGAAGTCAAAGGCGGCAGCGAAGACCTGCGCAGCCTGTATGCCGACCTCAGCGCCGACCCCAGCGAAAACATCAGCCTGCGCCTGAACATGGGCAACCAGGACAACAACAGCTTCCGCGATGGCGTCAGTGGCAGTCGCCAGCTGTTCGCGCCGTCCATGAGCTGGCAACTGACGCCGGACCTGAACTGGCTGGTGCAGTACGAATACAGCCGCTACAACCGCACGCCGGACCGCGGCATCCCGGGGATCGACGGGCGCCCGGCGGACGTAAGTCGCGACACCACGTACGGCGACCCGCGCGACTACATCGACGACAAGTCCCAGTCGCTGCGCTCCAAGCTCAGCTACGAGCTGAACGACAACTGGCAACTGCGTCATACCCTGAGCCTGTTCAAGCTCAACAGCGATTTCGACAACACCTACCAGACCGGCTACGACAGCCGCACCAAGCGGGTGAACCGCCAGCGCTGGCAGCAGGACCTGAACACCCGCAACCTCTACAACAACCTCGAAGTCGAAGGCACCTTCGATACCTTCGGCCTCGAGCACCGGGTGCTGACGGGTGTCGAGCTGGGCAGCCAGCGACGCGATCCGAAGCTCTATACCGCAGCGGCGGTCAGCGCCGGTGGCCAGGCCGTGCCGTCCCTGGACCCGTTCAACCCGGATAAAAACATGCGGCATACCGGGAAAATGGTGGCGTCCAGCTACAACCACAGCGAGGTGGAAAGCCGCGCCGTGTATGTCCAGGACCAGCTGCGCCTGAACGATCAGTGGCAAGTGCTCGCGGGACTGCGCTACGACAACTTCAACGTCGAGACCCACAACAAACTGCTGGATATCAAGGACGACCGCGACAGCCACAGCACCAGCCCGCGCCTGGGCGTGGTCTGGACCCCGCTGGAGAACCACTCCTTCTACGCCTCCTGGAGCAAGAGCTTCTCGCCGGTCGGCGGTGGCCTGATCGGCATCACCCCCAATGCCAACGGCAACAGCAACGACCTGAGCCCCGAGCGCACCCGGCAGAAGGAAATCGGGGTCAAGAGCGACTGGCTCGACGACCGCTTCAGCACCACGCTCGCGGTCTATGAACTGGAACTCTACAACCGTCGCAGCCGCAGCGTGGAAGACCCGAACGTGATCCTGCTGACCGGCCTGCAGCGCTCACGCGGCGTGGAACTGACCGCGGCCGGCAAGATCGTCGGCAACTGGTCGATCCGCGGCGGCATCGGCCTGCAGGACGCGACGGTGGTCAAGAGCAACAACGGTGACGAGGGCAACCGGGTGAACAACGTGGCCAAGCGCAATGGCAGCCTGTTCGTGACCTGGAAGCCGGAAATGGGCTGGTACGCCGAGACCGGCCTGACCCTGGTCGGCGATCGTTATGCCGACAACGCCAACACCGTGATGCTTCCGGGTTATGGCCGCTGGGACGCCCTGGCCGGCTTCCGGCAGAAGGACTGGGACCTGCGGGCCGCGCTGAACAACATCAGCGACCGCACGTATTACTCCTCGGCCACCAGCGCCGGGCAGATCCAGTTCGGCGATCCACGCAGCCTGGTGGTAACCGGCACCTACAGTTTTTAAGCGGATACGCGGCGCCTCGGCCAGACCGCGTTGTGCTTATCGCGGGCAAGCCTCGCTCCTACAAAAGCCTCCCAATCCTGTAGGAGCGAAGCTTGCTCGCGATGAACGATAACGCGTTGCATCAGGCAAACCGCGACGCTCCCATCACCGGCAAGCGAGGGCCGACCGAGCGCCTGCGACAAAACCCACGCAAAAAAAAAGCGCTGCCATCCGGGCAGCGCTTTTACCAATCCGTTGTTTGCTTATCCTTCCAGCACATCCCACAGCGCTTCGAGTTCGGCCTCGCTGAACAAACCAGCAGGGTAACGATCGAGGATCATCCGGCGCGGGTCGGTTTCCCGGACCTGTCGCGTTCCATTGCACTTCAACCATTGCGCCAGAACCTGAAGCGACTCGCTATTTATTGCGGAAGTCCGCTCGCTGACCCTATTCATTTCCAGCGCTCTCTCCCGGTTTGTAAGCGGCTAACTTATCCAAGGTTTATGACAGAACATCGCAGTTCCACCGGCCTCGGATTGACCTCGCGAGAGATACAAGAGCTATGCCAAGGTCCCGCAATTGCCAGCTTCCGGATCCAAAAAAACCCGCAGTCCATCAGGGCTGCGGGCTTGCCGGGCGACGCCGGATTGGATCCATGTAACCGCCCGTCAATCAGGCGTCACGGGCTGTTACAACAACACTCAAACCTTGTGCGGCGCCGGTTGCTGTTGGGTAAGGCAATGGATATTTCCGCCCCCCAGTAACAACTCGCGACCCGGCACCATCACCACTTCGTGTTGCGGGAACAGGTTCTGCAGGATTTCCTTGGCCTGGGCATCCAGGGGATCGTCGAAACTCGGAGCAATGATGCCGCCGTTGACGATCAGGAAGTTCACATAGGAGCCGGCCAGGCGCACCGACGGATTACGCTCCTGGGTGCCATCCACCGGGTCGACGCCCGCGCACTCTTCTTCGGTAGCGTACAGCGGCCCCGGAATCGGCATCTTGTGCACCGTGAACGGGCGACCCTTGGCGTCGGTGCTGTCTTGCAGCACTTTCAGCGCCGCCTGGCAGCGCGGGTAGTTCGGGTCCTGCGGGTCGTCGGTCCAGGCCAGCAATACTTCGCCCGGACGCACGTAGCAGCAGAAGTTATCCACATGGCCATCGGTTTCGTCGTTGTACAGGCCATCCGGCAGCCAGATGACTTTATCCACAGCCAGGTTGGCGCTGAGCACCGCTTCGATCTCGGCACGGTTCATGTGCGGGTTGCGATTGCGGTTGAGCAGGCATTCCTCGGTGGTGATCACCGTGCCTTCGCCGTCGACGTGAATCGAGCCGCCTTCGAGCACGAAGCCCTCGGTGCGGTAACGCGGGCTGCGCTCGATCTCGAGGATCTTGCCGCCGACCTGCGAGTCTCGGTTCCACGGCGCATACAGGCCGCCGTCGAAACCGCCCCAGGCGTTGAAATCCCAGTTCACGCCACGGACTTCGCCCTGGTCGTTGATGACGAAGGTCGGGCCGGTATCGCGGACCCAGGCGTCGTCGCTGGACATCTCCACCAGGCGGATATTCGGCACGTCCAGGCGGGCCCGGGCGTTTTCATACTGGCCCGCGGACACTGCCACGGTCACCGGTTCGAAGCGGGCGATGGCCTTGGCCACCGCTACGTGCGCGGCTTGCGCCGGCTTGCCGCCCAGGCGCCAATTGTCCGGGCGCTCGGGCCAGATCATCCAGGTCTGGGTCTGCGTCGCCCACTCGGCGGGCATGTAGAAGCCGTCGGCGCGAGGGGTGCTGTGCAAAGTGGTCATGGGTTCAGGACTCCAGGGAACCGTCGAGGGTTTTGATCGCGCTGTACAGGTTCGGCCGACGGTCGCGGAACGAACCCCAGGCGCTGCGAATGTGTTCCAGCTCGTCGAGGTCGAAACTGTGGACAAGAATACCTTCTTCAGTCTCGTTCAGTTCTTCAACCTTCTCGCCGAACTGGTTGGCGATGAACGACGAACCGTAGAAGGTGATGTCGTAGCCGTCCTGCTCTTCGTTGCCGATGCGGTTGCTGGCGATCAGCGGCATCAGGTTGGCGCCGGCATGGCCTTGTTGCACGCGCTGCCAGTGGTCGCGGGACGAGATGCTCTTGTCGTGGGGCTCGCTGCCGATGGCGGTCGGGTAGAACAGAATCTGTGCGCCTTGCAGCGCCATGCTGCGGGCGCACTCGGGGAACCACTGGTCCCAGCAGATGCCCACGCCGATTTTCGCGTAGCGGGTGTTCCACACCTTGAAGCCGGTGTCGCCCGGATTGAAGTAGTACTTTTCGTGATAGCCGGGGCCGTCCGGAATGTGGCTTTTACGATAAATCCCGAGGTTGCTGCCGTCGGCGTCGATGATCGCGATGCTGTTGAAACGCGCCCGCCCGGCCAGTTCATAGAAGCTGATCGGCAGCACCACCTGCAGCTCCTTGGCGACTTTCTGGAAGTGCGCGATGGCCGCATTGCTTGCCACCGGAGTCGCCAGCTGCAGGTAGTCCGGGTTCGGCTTCTGGCAGAAGTACGGGGCCTCGAACAGTTCCTGGATCAGGATGATCTGCGCGCCTTTGGCGGCGGCCTCGCGGACCAGCTTTTCCGCGGTCTCGATATTGGCTTCGAGGTCCCAGGAACAGGCCATCTGGGTTGCGGCGACGGTAACGATACGGCTCATGGATCATCTCCTGGGCAGCAGCAAAGGACCGAGGGTGGCATCGGTCGATGACAAAAAAGGGAATGCTCAGGCGCGGCTTGAGCCTGCCCTGATAGGGATGACTTTATATCCGATAAAAATCGACTTTAAAAGCCTAAAAACAAATAATCAAAAAATTAAACCCTATAAATATCGATTATTATCGATATTTATAGGGGTTCAGGGGTGTCAGTGCGGACGCTATCGCGAGCAAGCTCGCCCCTACAGGGCATGCCTTTCTAGGTAGGAGCGAGCTTGCTCGCGATCCGAATGCAGGGCATTCGAGTGGGGCCTAGAGCCCCTCCTCCAGCACCTTGGCCAACATGTCGACAAAGAAGTCGACGCTCTGGCGCGTAGTGACCATCGGCGGCTTGATCTTGAGGATGTTCAGGTCATCGCCGGTGGGCTGCATGAAGATCCCCAGCTCGCGCAGGCGATCGCACAGCAGCGCGGTCTCCTGCGTGGCCGGCTCCAGGGTCTGGCGATCGCGGATCAGCTCCAGGCCCAGGTAGAACCCCGAGCCATGCACCGCGCCCACCAGCGGATAACGCTCGATCAGGGCTTCGAGGCGCTGCTTGAAGTGGCCACCGACCACCTGGGCGTTTTCCCAGAGTTTTTCTTCCTGCATCACGTCCAGCACCGCCATGCCGATCCGGCAACTCACCGGGCTGCCGCCGGCCGAGGAGAAGAAATAACCTTCGGCCTCCAGCGCTTCGGCGATCTCCCGGCGGGTGATCACCGCCCCCAGCGGCTGGCCGTTGCCCATGCCTTTGGCCATGGTAATGATGTCCGGCACCACGCCCTGCTCTTCGAAGCCCCAGAAGAACGTGCCCATGCGCCCGTAACCGACCTGCACCTCGTCGGCGATGCACACCCCGCCCTGGGCGCGGACCAGCGCATAGACCTGCTTCAGGTAACCCGGCGGCAGGGCGATGCCGCCGGCGTTGCCATACACCGGCTCGCAAATGAAACCGGCCAATTGGCGATTCTGCTCCGCCAGTTTGGCCAGGTTGTGTTCGACGCTGCGCACGTAGTCCGCGGTGCTGTTCTGGCCGCGGAACTCGCCGCGATAGGTATTGGGCGCGGTCACCGGATGCACCCAGTCCGGGCGGCTGCTCAGGGCCTGGGGGTTGTCGGCGATCGAGGTGGACACCGCATCCGCGCCCACCGTCCAGCCATGATAGGCCTCCAGCACGCTGAGCAGGTCGCGCCCGCCGCTGTAGGCCCAGGCCAGGCGGATCGCCAGGTCGTTGGCCTCGCTGCCGCTGTTGACCAGGAACACCCGGTCCATCGAGTCCGGCGCCAGCTCCAGCAAGCGCTCGGAGAACTCGGCAATCGCCGCGTAGTGGAAGCGCGAGTTGGTGTTGAGCAGCGACCATTGGCGCGCGGCCTCGGCGGCCATGCGCGGGTGGCCGTGACCGAGCACCGCGACGTTGTTGAGCATGTCCAGGTAGGAACGGCCCTGCATGTCGATCAGGTGGTTGCGCCAGCCGCGCTCGATGCGTGGCGGGTCGACGTAATAGTGCTTCTGCGAACGGGCGAAACTGGCATCGCGGCGCGCCAGCAAAGCGTGCGAGTCGAGCTCCGGCTCGGCGTCGCAGGCCAGGCCCAGCAGCGCCGCCGGCGACGGGCACAGCGCCTGCCATGCCGCGGCCCGCGAGGGCGTGCAGAACAGCGGCGGATCGAGCTGCGCGCCACGGCACAGCTGGACCTTGAGCCCGCCATCCACCGCCCCCAGCACCTGGCCTTTGACCAGCGCCGCGCCGGCATGCACCGAGGGCGTGACGCCCCACAGCCGCACACTCAATTGCGGACCGTCGAGGCGCAACACACCGTCCGTGGCGCGGTGCAGCACCCCGGCAAAAGGCGCTTCGACCGCCGTGCCCGACGGCACCTGCAACTGCACATGCAACGGGAAGGTGTCCGGCTCGACCGCACTGTCCGGGCAAGTCCGGGACAGGCGGTACTGCCCATAACGACTGGCCGCCAATCCATGGGCCGCCGCGGCCTGCTGCAACAGCTGGGTATCGATCTCCGGCTGCTCCCAGTTGCCGGCCTCGAAATGCGGGCTGAGCACGCCCAGGTCGATCAGGGCGAACTCGCGCCCCACCAGGCCCGGCAGCAAGGGGGCGAAACCTTCGCTGGCGATGGCCGGCAGAGACTGGCCGACCGCCGCGAGGATCGCCGCTTCCATCAACTCGAACGGCACCGAGGTGGCGACACGGAAGATCTCCCATTCGTGGCTCAGGTTGTCGCGGCTGTACTGGTTACCCGGGTCGATGCTCACCTGCTGTTCGCCACTGAGCACCAGCACCGCGGCACGGGCCACGATCAGCGGCCACAGCGCCAGCAACTCGGCCTGCTGCAGTGGATTGACCGCGTGATAGGCACGGACCGCCGGCAGGATGCAGAACGGATCGCCCTCGGCATGGTGCAGCAGCGCCGCGCAGGTCACCGACAGGTCAGTGATACGCCAGGCGCGGATCAGGTCGCCGAAATCGATCACCCCCTGTACCTGCCAGTGACGCTGGGCGTCACGCTGCCAGACCACGTTGTCGTCGGTGATGTCCAGGTGGATCGCCTGCACCGGCAACTGCTCGGCCAGGCGCTGCACACGGCGCTCGGCCTGCTCGGCCACTTCGGCGATCAGGCGGCGTTGCTGTTCGTCGGCGATCACCGGCAACAGGTGATTGATCAGGCTATGGGCGTGGCGCGCGTCCCATTGCAGGGTGCGTTCCAGGCCCGGGTGCTGGAAGTCCGCCAGGGCCAGGTCCATCTGCCCGCACAACCGGCCGAAGCCGGCCGCCAGCTCGGGCCCCAGGTGCTTGAGGTGGGTCAGCGGCTGGCCTTCGATGTAGTCGAGCAGGCGTACATGCAGCGCCTGGCCGTCGACTTCAAGGGACAACAGGTCGGCGCCGTTCTTCGCCGGGATCACCCGGGGTACGTGCAGCTCGGGGTGGCTGCCCAGGTGCTTGAGCGCCGCATGTTGCGCCTGCAGTTCCAGGGCGGCGTAGTAGCCACGGCAGATCTTCAGGACAAAACGCCCCTGGGGACTGTCGAGCCGGTAGTTGAGATCCTGCTGGCTGCCCAACGATTGCAGCGTGCCGCCAAGACCGTAGTGCACTGCGAGCAGGTCCAGCGCCTGCTGCGGGGTGACTTGCGGACCGGGCAGACTGGCGCGGTGAATCAACGTGGCGAGCAACATGGAACGACCCCTGGAATTATTGTCAGATGCGTATATCGCCACTGCGCCAGGCGTTACGCAACCCCCTGGCCCGGGTAGCCGACAAGGGCTGCACCGCCACCGGGAAGGCAAACAGGATGCCAATACCCGGGCCAGACATCGGCGGCCCTTGCAGCGGCCGCTGGCTGCCGACAAGCTATGCTCCATTCGCGACTCCATGTCTTAGGGAAGAAGGCCTACCCATATGCGCATTCTCGTTACCGGCGGTGCCGGTTTTATTGGATCGGCGCTGATTCGCCACCTGATCCGCAACACCGAACACGAGGTGCTCAACCTCGACAAGCTGACCTACGCAGGCAACCTGGAGTCGCTTTCGAGTATCGCCGCCGACACCCGCTACGAGTTCGTCCAGGCCGATATCGTCGACCAGGCCAGCGTCAGCGCCCTGCTCGCGCGTTTCCAGCCCCAGGCGATCATGCACCTGGCCGCCGAGTCCCACGTCGACCGCTCCATCGACGGTCCGTCGGACTTCATCCAGACCAACATCGTCGGCACCTACAGCCTGCTGGAAGCCACCCGCGCCTACTGGCAGGCCCTGCCGCCGACGGAAAAAAGCGCCTTCCGCTTCCACCACATTTCCACCGACGAGGTGTACGGCGACCTGCACGGCGTCGACGACCTGTTCACCGAAACCACGCCCTACGCCCCCAGCTCGCCCTACTCCGCCAGCAAGGCCGCGTCCGACCACCTGGTCCGCGCCTGGCAGCGCACCTACGGCCTGCCGGTACTGGTCACCAACTGCTCGAACAACTACGGGCCGTTCCACTTCCCGGAAAAACTCATCCCGCTGGTGATCCTCAACGCCCTGGCCGGAAAACCGCTGCCGGTGTACGGCAACGGCCTGCAAGTGCGCGACTGGCTGTTCGTCGAAGACCACGCCCGCGCCCTGCTCAAGGTGGTGACCGAAGGCGTGGTCGGCGAGACCTACAACATCGGCGGCCACAACGAACAGACAAACATCGACGTGGTGCGCGGCATCTGCCAACTGCTGGAAGAGCTGGCGCCACGCAAGCCCGAAGGCGTGCAGCACTACGCCGACCTGATCACCTTCGTCCAGGACCGCCCCGGCCACGACCTGCGCTACGCCATCGACGCCGGCAAGATCGAGCGCGAACTGGGCTGGGTACCGCAAGAAACCTTCGCCAGCGGCCTGCGCAAGACCGTGCAGTGGTACCTGGACAACCAGGAATGGTGCCAGCACGTGCAGGACGGCAGCTATCAAGGGCAACGGCTCGGTTTCACTGACTTCAAGGATCTGATCGCATGATGAAAGGTATCGTTCTGGCGGGTGGCTCGGGCACCCGGCTGCACCCGATCACCCTGGGTGTGTCCAAGCAACTGCTGCCGGTCTACGACAAACCGATGATCTATTACCCGATCTCGGTGCTGATGCTGGCCGGCATCAAGGACATCCTGCTGATTTCCACCCCCCAGGACCTGCCGCAGTACCGCAACCTGCTGGGCGACGGCAGCCAGTTCGGGGTGCGCTTCAGCTACGCCGAACAACCATCGCCGGACGGCCTGGCGCAGGCGTTCCTGATCGGCGAGGAATTCATTGGCGACGACCCTGTGTGCCTGATCCTCGGCGACAACATCTTCCACGGCCAACACTTCACCGAGAAGCTGCAGAACGCCGCGGCGAAACCCTCCGGAGCGACGGTCTTCGGCTACTGGGTCAAGGACCCGCAGCGCTTTGGCGTGATCGACTTCGACGCACAGGGCAACGCTCTTTCGATCGAGGAAAAGCCCCAGCACCCCAAGTCCAGCTATGCCGTGACCGGGCTGTACTTCTACGACAACGCGGTGGTCGAGATCGCCAAGGCGGTCAAGCCTTCGGCGCGCGGTGAACTGGAAATCACCGACGTCAACAATGCCTACCTGCAACGCGGCGACCTCAGCGTCGAACGTTTCGGCCGTGGCTTCGCCTGGCTCGACACCGGCACCCACGACAGCCTGCTGGAAGCCTCGCAGTATGTGCAGACCATCGAGCACCGCCAGGGCCTGAAAGTCGCCTGCCTCGAGGAAATCGCCTACAACCAGGGCTGGATCGACCGCGAGCATCTGCTCGAACACGCCAAGTACTTCGGCAAGACCGGTTACGGCCAATACCTCTATAGCCTGGCGGGGGAAACCCAATGAAGGTCCTGGCCACCGAACTGCCCGGCGTGCTGATCATCGAGCCCAAGGTGTTTGGCGACGAGCGCGGTTTTTTCTACGAGAGCTTCAATGCCAAGGCGTTCGAAGAAGCAACCGGCGTGCGCACCCAGTTCGTCCAGGACAACCATTCGCGCTCGCAAAAGGGCGTGCTGCGTGGCCTGCACTACCAGATCGAAAACACCCAGGGAAAACTGGTGCGGGTGGTCGCCGGCGAAGTACTCGACGTGACGGTGGACATCCGTCGCAGCTCGCCGCACTTCGGTAAGTGGGTCGGGGTGCGGCTGTCCGCGGACAACCATCGCCAGCTGTGGGTACCGGAAGGCTTCGCCCATGGTTTCGTGGTGCTGAGCGAGTACGCCGAGTTCCTCTACAAGACCACCGACTACTACACCCCGGCGTCCGAACGCTGCATTCGCTGGGACGATCCGACCCTGGCCATCGACTGGCAACTCACAGGCCCGGCGCAACTCTCGGCCAAGGATCAGGCCGGCAAATTGCTCAGCGAAGCCGAGCTGTTCCCATGAGCGGCCGGTTGAAGATCCTGATCAGCGGCCAGCACGGCCAGGTCTCCCAGGCCCTGCAACAGCGCCTGGGAAACCAGCATGAATTGATCGTGCCCGGGCGCGGCCTGCTCGACCTGACACGCCCGGACGCCATTCGCCAGCAAATGCGCAGCCTGCGCCCGCAGCTGATCATCAACGCGGCCGCCCACACCGCCGTCGATCAGGCCCAGAGTGAGCCGGACCTGGCCTTTGCGATCAATGCCAGCGCCCCCGGGGTGTTCGCCGAGGAAGCGCGGGAACTGGGCATCCCGCTGATTCACTACTCCACCGATTATGTCTTCGACGGCAGCAAGCAGGCCCCCTACACCGAAGACGATGAACCCCACCCGCTGAGCGTCTACGGCCAGAGCAAACTCGCCGGCGAACGGGCCATCGCCGCGGCAGGTGGCGAACACCTGATCCTGCGCACCAGCTGGGTGTATTCGAACACCGGCAAGAACTTCCTGCTGACCATGCAACGCCTGCTGCAGGAAAAACCGCACTTGCGCGTGGTCGCCGACCAGATCGGCGCGCCTACCTGGGCCGGTACCATCGCCGCCAGCACTGCCGCCCTGATCGAGCGCTGGCAGGCCGGCCAGCCAGGAGCCTGGGGAACCTACCACCTGACCGCGGCTGGCGAGACCTCCTGGTTCGGCTTCGCCCAGGCCATCGGCGAGCACCTGCTGGCCCAAGGCAAAGCCTGCGCGACCCTGGAGGCGATCCCCTCCAGCGCCTATCCGACACCCGCGCCACGGCCGCTGAACTCGCGCCTCGATTGCCGCCGCCTGGAGCGCGAGTGGGGCGTGCGCCAGCCTGAGTGGCGCAGCGCATTGCACGAGTGTCTTGCCGAGCAGGGGTAGGCATAATGCGCCTGTACCCACAGGCGCATCGTCCCCATGACCCCACCTCTCCCCCGACGCCCCCGCTGGCGTAGCCTGGCTTTGCTGGCCCTGTGCCTGGCGCCGCTGCTGTGGCCGCTGGAGCACCTGGCCGAGCGTTATTACCGCAGCGAACTGGCGGGCCAGAACCGCCAGACCCTCGACCTCTACGTCGCCAACCTGCTGGGCACCCTGCACCGCTATGAGGTGCTGCCGCAGATTCTCGGCGAGCTGCCGGCGTTGCGTGCGGTCCTCGGTGCGCCGGACGACGGTGTGACCCAGGGCAACGCCAACCGCCTGCTGAAAAACATCAGCGCCCAGACCGGGGCCGAAGTGATGTACCTGATGGACACCTCCGGCAACACCCTGGCGGCGTCCAACTGGGACAAGCACGACAGTTTCGTCGGCCGCAATTTCTCCTTCCGCCCCTATTTCAGCGAAGCCATGGCCGGGCGCCTGGGGCGTTTCTTCGGCCTGGGCACCACCTCGGCCAAGCGCGGTTATTTCTTCGCCGCCGCCGTGCGCAACGGCGAGAAAATCATCGGCGTGCTGGTGGTCAAGGTCGACCTGGACCACACCGAAAGTCTCTGGGGCAAGACCCCCGAGCAACTGGTGGTCACCGATCACAATGGCGTGGTGATCCTCACTTCGCGCGCGGAATGGCGTTTCCGCTCGACCCGCCCGCTGACTGAAGACGAAAGCCAGGCCATCGGCGCCATCCAGCCCTACCCGACCCGCGATCCACGGCCGTTGAACCTCGACTCCAATGCCTGGCTGACGCAGACCCGGCAGATCGACGAAACCGGCTGGAGCGTGAGCATCCTCGCCCCGCGTACCCTGATCGATCGCCCGGTGCGCACCGTGGTGGCGGTGGGCGGCGCCACGCTGCTGGTCTTGATGCTGCTGCTCGGCTTGATGATGCAGCGCCGTCGCCACTACCTGGAACGCATCGCCTTCGAAGCCAAGGCCCGGCGCGAGCTGGAAATGCGCGTGGCCGAACGCACCAGCGACCTGGAAGGCCTGAACCGTCGCCTCAAGCAGGAAGTGCTGGAGCGCGAACACGCCCAGCAGGAACTGGTGCGCGCCCAGGACGACCTGGTGCAGGCCGGCAAGCTCTCGGCCCTGGGCACCATGTCGGCGAGCATCAGCCATGAACTCAACCAGCCGCTGGCGGCGATCCGCAGCTACGCGGAAAACGCCGAGGTGCTGCTGGACCATCAGCGCACCGAGGACGCCCGCGGCAACCTCAAGCTGATCAGCGAACTGACCGGGCGCATGGCCTCGATCATCGCCCACCTGCGCGCCTTTGCCCGCCGCGACCGCCACGCGCCGGAAAGCGTCGCCCTGCAACCGGCGCTGGACGATGCCCTGGCACTGCTGGCCAAACGTCGACGGGCGATGGAAGTGGAGCTGATCCGCGACCTGCCGGCGGCCACCCTGTGGGTCGAGGCCGGGGAGACGCGACTGCGCCAGGTGCTCGGCAACCTGCTGGCCAACGCCCTGGACGCGCTGACCGAAAAAGGCCCGCCGCGCAAACTCTGGCTGAGTGCCGAATCCACCGCCACGGGCGTCAATCTGTACATTCGCGACAACGGCCCGGGCTTCTGTATGGAGGCCCTGGGCCGCGCCGGCGAGCCTTTCTACACCACCAAGACCCGCACCCAGGGCCTTGGCCTGGGCCTGGCGATCTGCGACACCCTGATGCGCGCCTTCGGTGGTGAACTGTCATTCTCCAACCACCGCGAAGGCGGCGCCCTGATTACCCTGCGGCTGCGCGCCGGCGCGCCGGGAGTGAGCCTGCAACCGTCCGAGGACCGCAGCGTATGAGTACACCGATCACCAGTGACGTGCAGGTGGTGTTGATCGACGACGATCCGCACCTGCGCCAGGCCCTGAGCCAGACCCTGGACCTGGCCGGGCTGAAGATCCTGCCGCTGGGCGAAGCCCAGGGCCTGGCCGCGCGCCTGGAGCGCGACTGGCCGGGGGTAGTGGTCAGCGACATCCGCATGCCCGGCATGGACGGCCTCGAACTGCTCGGCGAACTGCACGGCCAGGACCCTGAGCTGCCGGTGCTGCTGATCACCGGCCACGGCGATGTGCCGCTGGCGGTGCAGGCGATGCGCGCCGGGGCCTATGACTTCCTGGAGAAACCCTTCGCCAGCGACGCCCTGCTCGACAGCGTACGCCGCGCCCTGGCCCTGCGCCGCCTGGTGCTGGACAACCGCAGCCTGCGCCTGGCCCTGAGCGATCGCCAGGAGCTCAGCGCGCGACTGGTCGGGCTGTCGGCGCCGATCCTGCGTTTACGTGAACAGATCGGCGCCTTGGCGGCGACCAAGGCCGACGTGCTGATCCTCGGCGAGACCGGCGCCGGCAAGGAAGTGGTGGCGCGGGCGCTGCACGACCTGTCGAGCCGGCGCAACGGCCCGTTCGTGGCGATCAACGCCGGCGCCCTGGCCGAATCGGTGGTCGAAAGCGAACTGTTCGGCCACGAGCCGGGGGCCTTTACCGGCGCGCAGAAACGCCGCATCGGCAAGTTCGAATTCGCCAACGGCGGCACGCTGTTCCTCGATGAAATCGAAAGCATGAGCCTGGACGTGCAGGTCAAGCTGCTGCGCATGCTGCAGGAGCGGGTGGTGGAACGCCTGGGTGGCAATCAACTGATCCCGCTGGACATCCGCATCATCGCCGCGACCAAGGAAGACCTGCGCCAGGCGGCCGACCAGGGGCGCTTCCGCGCCGACCTGTATTACCGCCTGAATGTCGCGCCGCTGCGTATTCCACCGTTGCGCGAGCGTGGCGAAGACGCCCTGCTGCTGTTCCAGCATTTCGCCGACGAGGCCAGCGCCCGCCACGGCCTGCCGCCCCACGAACTGCAACCTGGGCAGCGCGCCCTGCTGCTGCGCCACAGCTGGCCGGGCAATGTGCGCGAACTGCAGAACGCCGCCGAACGCTTCGCCCTCGGCCTGGAACTGGCCCTGGACAACAGCGCGGCGGATGGCGGCTCCTCGCAGCCGGCGCCGACGGTGGTCGAGGGCGGCCTGAGCGAACAGGTGGAGAACTTCGAAAAGAGCCTGATCGCCGCCGAGCTGGCCCGCTCCCACAACTCCCTGCGCAGCCTCGCCGAAGCCCTGGGTATTCCGCGCAAGACCCTGCATGACAAACTGCGCAAACACGGCCTGAGCTTCGGCGACAGCGGCGCCAGTTCGGGCGGCGACGATATCGAGTGAGCGATGCCGACTAATCTTGTTAATGCACCATTTCACCACCGAGGCCCTGCATGAACCGCGACAGTCGTCACCTGGAATCCATCCTCCATCACGACATTCCCCTGACGCGGGACATGGGCCTGAAAGTGCTCGACTGGCACGCGCATGAGCTGCGCCTGCAACTGCCGCTGGAAGCCAACGTCAATCACAAGAGCACCATGTTCGGCGGCAGCCTGTATTGCGGCGCGGTGCTGGCCGGCTGGGGCTGGCTGCACCTGCGATTGAAAGAAGCGGGGATCGACGACGGGCACATCGTGATTCAGGAAGGGCAGATCAATTACCCGCTACCGGTGACCAGCGACGCCACGGCCATCTGCGCCGCGCCGAGCGAAGAGGTGTGGCACCGGTTCTTGACCATGTATGAGCGCTACGGCCGCGCGCGGCTGATCCTGCACACCCGGGTGGTGAATGCCGGCAGCGATGAAGATGCGGTGCGTTTCACCGGGCAGTACGTGCTGCACCGATGAGCCTGTAGCCGCTGGCGCAGCCTGCGATCGGCTGCGCAGCAGTCGTAAACGGCCAGCGCGGTGTGTCAGACGGAATATCGCCAGTCGATCCACAGCCGCTTCGCGCGCAGGCTGCGCCAGCGGCTACAAGGATCAGCCGCGCGCCAGCTCCAGCAAGCGCCCACGCCATGCGGCCTTGGCCGGCAGCGCCAGGAAGAAGCCATTGAGCAGCGACTCCCGCGCCGGGTAGCAGAACGGCGCGCCATTCAGATCCAGCACCTCGCCTCCAGCGCCCTCCAGCACGCCTTGGGCCGCCGCGGTGTCCCACTGCGAGGTCGGCGCCAGTCGCGGATAACAATCCGCCGCGCCTTCGGCCAGCAGGCAGAACTTCAACGAGCTGCCGATGTTCGCCAGCTGCAACTCGCCCAGGGTCGCGCTCAACCCGGCCAGCAGACGCTCCTGCTCGGGGCTGGTATGCCGACGGCTGGCGACCACGGTGAAGGCTTCGCCCGCCGTCAGGCTGTCACGCACGTGGATCGCCACCGGCGCCTGGCCCTTGTCCGCGCGCCAGGCCCCAAGGCTGGCGCCGCCGAAATAGCAGCGACCGCTGGTCGGCATCGATACCACGCCGAACACCACCCGCCCGTCTTCGATCAGGGCGATATTGACGGTGAACTCTTCGCTACCGGAGATGAACTCCTTGGTGCCGTCCAGCGGGTCCACCAGCCACCAGCGCTGCCAGCCGGCACGCACGTCCTGGGGAATGTCGGCGTCTTCTTCGGAGAGCACCGGGATGCTCGGGTCCAGCGCGGTCAGGCCTTGCACTATCAGGTGGTGGGCCGCCAGGTCGGCGGCGGTCACCGGCGACTCGTCGGCCTTGCTGGTGACGGCAACGTTGGCGCGCCAGAACGGCAGGATCGCCTCGCCCGCCTGCAAGGCCAGGTCGATCACCGGCGCCAGCAACGGATGGGGAAAATTCATCGATGGTTCACTCATGCTTGGAAGGCGCCGCGCTGGGTCAGCAGGTCGCGGGCCAGATACAGCGCGGCCAGGGCGCGGCCCTCGGTGAATTGCGGGTTCTGCGCCAGGCTCGACAGCTCGCGCAGGTTGATCTTGTCCACGCGCATCGGCTCGGGCTCGTCGCCCTCCAGCCGCTCTTCGTAGAGGTCGGTGGCCAGCACCACCTGGATCTTCTGGCTCATGTAGCCGGGGGACAACGACAGCTCGGTCAGGTGTTCCAGTTGCCGCGCGCCAAAACCGGCCTCCTCCTTGAGCTCACGCTCGGCGGCGGCCAGCACATCCTCGCCAGGCTCGATCAGGCCCTTGGGCAGCGACAGCTCGTAGGCGTCGGTGCCGCCGCAATATTCCTCGACCAGCACCGCGTGATCGGCATCGAGCATCGCCACAATCATCACCGCGCCATAGCCCGCGCCCTTGCCCACCAGGCGCTCGTAGGTGCGCTCCACACCGTTGGAAAAGCGCAACTGCACCGCTTCGACGCAAAACAGACGGCTGGTGGCGACGATCTCGCGGGCAAGTACGGTGGGTTTCTGGCGCATAAAAGGCTCCTTGGCGTGAACGCGCTACTATAACGCGGCTTTCCCGATTGTTTGTGTCGGATATCTTTCTACCGTTCGAGACGTTTTCCATGCCTTCACTGCCCTGGCGCGACATCGATACCGTTCTGCTGGATATGGACGGTACCTTGCTGGACCTGCACTACGACAACCACTTCTGGATGGAGCACCTGCCCCAGCGCTATGCCGAGCTGCATGGCGTCAGCCGCGCCATGGCGGAAATGGAATTGCAGCCGCTGTTCGAGCGTAATGCCGGACAGTTGCAGTGGTATTGCCTGGACTTCTGGAGCGCCGAACTGAAATTGCCGGTGCGCGAACTGAAGCTGGAGACCGCCCACCTGATCGCCCTGCGCCCGGACGCCGATACCTTTCTCGCGGCGATCAAGCAGGCTGGCAAACGCGTGGTGCTGATCACCAATGCGCACCGCGATTCGTTGTCATTGAAGTTGGAAAAAGTCGAGCTGGCGCCCTATTTCGAGCGTTTGATCAGTTCCCACGATTACGGCTTCGCCAAGGAGAACCCGCAGTTCTGGGATGCGTTGCAAGCGGATATCGGCTTCGATCCGGCACGCAGCCTGTTTATCGACGACACCCTGCCGATCCTGCGCAGCGCGCGAGATTTCGGCGTGGCTCATCTGTTGGCGGTGAGTGAACCGGACAGCCGCAAGGGGCCGAAAGACACGGCGGAATTTGCCGCGCTGGGGGACTATCGAGCATTGATCGAAGGGTTGTAGAGCAATCCTGTAGCCGCTGCCCCAGGCTGCGATCGACCGTGAAAGGGTCGTAGCGATGTTGATCGCCAAAGGTCCTTCGGACCTTATCGCAGCCTTCGGCAGCGGCTACAGACCGAGCATTACTCGGGAATGCGCAGTACCTGGCCCGGATAGATCTTGTCCGGGTGCGACAGCAGCGGCTTGTTGGCCTCGAAGATCTTGTTGTACTTGTTGGCGTCGCCGTACACGGCCTTGGAAATGGCGCTGAGGGTGTCGCCTTTTTTCACGGTGACGAAACGCGCAGCAGCCGCCACAGGACCGGTGACGGTGATCTGGTCGTCGACGCTGCCGACACCTTCGATGTTACCCACGGCCAGCAGAATCTTTTCCTTCTCTTCCTGGCTGGCCACTTCACCGGTCACGATGACCTTGTCGCCTTCCACGGTAGCCTGGACGTTGGGGTTACCCAGGCCGACCTTGGCGATGTGGTCCTTCAGCTGTTCGCTCGCATTGGCGTTACCCGGCGTCAACAAATCGATAAGCTTTTCGCCCGCTTCTTTCACAAAGCTAAAAATACTCATGGTGCACACTCCTTGGGTTTAGTAGGTCCAGACGCGAAAGACTAGACCAGCCTTGAGAGACGAGGTTCAAAATCGACCGATGACGCTGTGCACGGCAAGCACGCTAGAATCGCCTCCCCCCCGCGCCCAGGAAGCGAAGATGGACATCAAGCAGCTGAAATTCCTCATCGCTCTCGACGAAACCCGCCATTTCGGCCAGGCCGCCGCGCGCTGCCACATCACCCAGCCGACCCTGTCCATGCGCCTGCGCAACCTCGAGGAAGAACTCGAGCTGCCGCTGGTCAACCGCGGCCAGCGTTTCGAGGGCTTCACCGCTCCGGGGGAACGGGTGCTGGCCTGGGCCCGCAGCGTGCTGGCCGCCTACGACGGGTTGCAGGCCGAGGCGGCCGCCTGTCGCGGCAATCTGGTCGGTACCCTGCGCCTGGGGGTGGTGCCGCTGTCGAGCTTCGACCCGCTGCCACTGATGCAGCGCCTGCACCAGGCGCACCCGAATGTGCGCTTCGAGTTGTCGGCGCTCAGTTCCGAGCAGATCCTCGAACAGCTGGCGAGCAATCGCCTGGATATCGGCGTTTCCTATCTGGAGCGCCTGGACAGCGAACGCTTCGAATCCCTGGCCCTGGGCGAAACCCGCATGGGCCTGCTCTACGACCAACGCTTCTTCAGCTTCGGCGAGCAGCCCCTGAGCTGGGAGGCGGTGATCGAACTGCCGCTGGGCATGCTGACCAGCGGCATGCATTTTCGCCAGTCCATCGACCATAACTTCCACAGTCGCGGCCTCACCCCTCAACCGCTGCTGCAGACCGATGCCGTGCATCAATTGCTGCAAGCCGTACATGGCGGCCTGTGCTGCGCGATCATGCCGCTGGACGGCGGCCTGGAAGCCCTCACCGAACACCTGCGCCTGCAGCCCATAGCAGACGCCAACACCCTGGCGCACCTGGGCCTGATCATGCGCCGCAGCGCACCGCGCTCGGCCCTGGCCGAGGCGTGCTTCGCCCTGCAGCAGAAATCACCGAGCGAGTCTTGATCGACGGCATCTATCGGCACATCAGTACTAGCAATTAGACGCGACACTTTGACGCGCTTAGTCTTAGGGCTGGATATTCCGCCGGTGATGCCCCATGAAACCCCAGCGCCCGGCTTGCGCGACGCCCACTGCGAAAACGCCCGCGCCCGCCGCCAGTCAGAACTACCGCTACAGCAACCTCGACCACACGGAATCGGCCAGCACCGCGCTCGCCGAGGAAGTCGCGCTGGCGATCGCCTATAACGGCATCAGCCAGGCCGTGATGCTGGTCACCCCCAGCGACCTGGAAGACTTCATCGTCGGCTTCAGCCTCGGCAGCGGCATCATCGGCGACGCCTCGGACATCTACGACCTGCAACTGAGCGGCAGCGGTTCGGCCCAGTACGCCCAGGTGCAGATCTCCAGCCGCGCCTTCTGGAACCTCAAGCAGCAACGCCGGCAACTGGCCGGCACCAGCGGTTGCGGCCTGTGCGGCGTGGAAGCCGTGGAACAGGCCCTGCCGGACCTCAAGGTGCTGCCCGGCGCGCCATTGCCGCCCGCCCAATGGCTCGATGGCCTGCGCCAGCGCATCAGCGCCTTCCAGCCCCTGGGCCAGCACTCCGGTGCGGTGCATGCGGCGGTGTTCATGAACGCCCAGGGCGAGCTGCTGCTGGGCCGTGAAGATATCGGCCGGCACAACGCCCTGGACAAGCTGATCGGTGCGTTGATCCGCCAGAACATACCTACTGCCGGCGGCGTGGCCATCGTCACCAGCCGTTGCAGCCTGGAACTGATCCAGAAAGTCCTGCGTGCCGGCATCCAGACCCTGGTCAGTCTGTCGGCGCCCACCGGCCTGGCCCTGCAATGGGCACGCCGACACAACCTCAATCTCATTCACCTGCCGCAAAAAAGTGCGCCACGGGTCTATAGCCCTGCGATGGAGAAACAAGCGTGACCACTCATCACCAAGCCGACCAGACACCCACCCCGCGCTACAAGCCCTACAAGGGCCCGGCCGGCGGCTGGGGCGCGCTCATCAGCGTCGCCCAGGCCTGGCTGACGAGTGACAACGCCCTGAAAAACCTGCGCATGATGCTCAAGACCAACCAGAACGGCGGTTTCGACTGCCCGGGCTGCGCCTGGGGCGACTCGCCGGAAAGCGGCATGGTCAAGTTCTGCGAGAACGGCGCCAAGGCGGTGAACTGGGAGGCCACCAAACGCCGCGTGGATGGCAAGTTCTTCGCCAAACACAGCGTCAGCTCGCTGCTGGAGCAGAGCGACTACTGGCTCGAATACCAGGGCCGCCTGACCGAGCCCCTGAGCTACGACGCCGAAACCGATCGCTACAAGCCCATCAGCTGGGAAGCCGCCTTCGCCCTGATCGGCAAGCACCTGCGAGCACTGCCTAGCCCGGACATGGCCGAGTTCTATACCTCGGGCCGCGCCAGCAACGAAGCGGCGTACCTGTACCAGCTGTTCGTGCGCGCCTATGGCACCAACAACTTCCCCGACTGCTCGAACATGTGCCACGAAGCCAGCGGCGTGGCCCTGGCGCAAAGCGTCGGCGTCGGCAAAGGCACCGTGACCTTCGACGACTTCGAGCATGCCGATGCGATTTTCGTCTGGGGCCAGAACCCCGGCACCAACCACCCTCGGATGCTCGAGCCACTGCGCGAAGCAGTGAAACGCGGAGCCCAGGTGGTGTGCATCAACCCGCTGAAAGAACGCGGCCTGGAACGCTTCCAGCATCCGCAGCACCCGATCGAAATGCTCACCAACGGCAACAAGCCGACCAACACCGCCTACTTCCGCCCGGCCCTGGGCGGCGACATGGCGGTGGTGCGCGGCATGGCCAAGTTCCTCCTGCAATGGGAACGCGACGCCCAGAAGACTGGTGCGCCGGCGGTGTTCGATCACGACTTCCTCAACGAACACACTGCCGCCGTGCTGGATTACCTGAGCGTCATCGACGACACCCCATGGGACGACATCGTCGAGCAGTCCGGCCTGACCCTGGTAGAGATCGAGCGCGCGGCGCGCATGTACGCCAAGGGCAAGAACGTGATCATGTGCTGGGCCATGGGTATCACCCAGCATCGCCACTCGGTGCCGACCATCCAGGAAATCGCCAACCTGATGCTGCTGCGCGGCAATATCGGCCGTCCGGGCGCCGGCCTGTGCCCGGTGCGCGGCCACAGCAACGTGCAGGGCGACCGCACCATGGGCATCAACGAACAGCCGCCGGTGGCCTTCCTCGACGCCCTGGAGCGGCGCTTCCAGTTCAAGGTGCCACGCGAGAGCGGCCATAACGTGGTCGAGGCGATCCACGCCATGCTCGAAGGCCGTTCGACAGTCTTCATCGGCCTGGGCGGCAACTTCGCCCAGGCCACCCCCGACAGCCCGCGGACCTTCCAGGCCCTGCGCAACTGCGACCTGACCGTGCAGATCAGCACCAAGCTCAACCGCAGCCACCTGGCCCATGGCAAGGAGGCACTGATCCTGCCGTGCCTGGGCCGCACCGACATCGACCTGCAGAGCGAAGGCGCGCAAGCGGTGACCGTGGAGGACTCCTTCAGCATGGTCCACGCCTCCAACGGCCAATTGCAGCCGCTGTCGCCACAGATGCGTTCGGAGCCGTCGATCCTCGCCGGCATCGCCGCCGCCACCCTGGGCAGCCATCCGGTGGACTGGAACTGGCTGGTGGCCGACTACAGCCGTATCCGCGACCTGATCGCCGACACCATTCCCGGCTTCAAGGACTTCAACCAGAGGGTAAAAAACCCTGGCGGCTTCTACCTCGGCAACTCGGCCGGCGCGCGGCGCTGGAACACCCCGTCGGGCCGCGCCAATTTCCGCCCGAACCTGCTGCCCAAGGATCTGGTGCACGAACGCACCCGCGCCACCGGGCAGTTGCCGGACCTGATCATGCAGTCGATGCGCTCCCACGATCAGTACAACACCACCATCTACGGCCTGGACGACCGCTATCGTGGCGTGAAGGGCCAGCGCGACGTGCTGTTCGTCAACGAAGCCGACATCATCCGCCTGGGCTTCAAGCCGGGGCAGAAAGCCGACATCGTCTCGTTGTGGGATGACGGCCGCGAGCGTCGGGTCAAGGGTTTCACCCTGCTGGCCTTCGATATTCCGGCTGGCCAGGCCGCGGCCTATTACCCCGAGGTGAACCCGCTGGTGCCGCTGGAAAGCATCGGGGACGGCAGCTACACCCCGACCTCGAAGTTCGTCGCGATCCGCCTGGAAGCGGCCAGCGACAGCGGCTTGATCATGGCCCGGTCGGCCTGATCGACGAAATCGCTGGCCCTGTAGCCGCTGCCGCAGGCTGCGATAAGGCGCGCAGCGCCTTCCAGGGCCCTCAAGAGCAACGTCTCCTACGGAGCCGATCGCAGCCTGCGGCAGCGGCTACAGTCAGGAGGTTCCAGCGGCGGCGAAATCGCAGGCACAAAAAAGGCCGCTTCCATCCAGAAGCGGCCTTTTCCAAGTAGCTACAGACTCGCAAAAACGGGATAAGTTCCCTACTAAAAACAATAAGTTACGAGATTGTGTACAACTCGTGCTATTCGTCGGATTTCGATTGTAAGCGCCTCAACACAGCCTCAGGATCGCGCCGTCATCCCTTTGAGGCTCCTCTATGAAGTTCTCCTCGATTCTCTTGTTGTCCCTTGGCCTGGTCAGCGGCGTCGCCTCTGCCGGCGGCACCACAGAAGCAGGTGTGGGCGGCGCATTGGGCGGGGTTCTAGGCTCGGTCGTCGGTCAGTCGATTGGTGGCAACACCGGTTCCACCATCGGTGCCGCACTGGGCGGCGCGGGCGGCAGTGCCGTGGGTGCCGACAGACGCAGCCGTGGCGAAGCCGCTATCGGTGGTGCGCTGGGCGCAGCCGGCGGTAACGTGGTCGGTCGCAGCGTGGGGGGCACCACTGGCAGCCTGATCGGCGCAGCCGCGGGCGGTGGCGTCGGTGGCGCACTGGGTAACCATATGGGCAACTCCAGCGATCGTGACGATCGCCGCTACCGCGACTACGACGACGACCGTCGCTACTACCGCGACGGCCATCCGGGTCGTGGCCATGCCTACGGGCATCGCAAGCACAAACGTCACTGGCGCGACTAAGACCTGAAACGGTCGCAACCCGCTGACACAAAGACCGCAGCCTGACGGCAGCTCCTGCCAGACAGGGTTCATCACCCCCGGGATGAACCCCAAGGAGCCGCCCGATCTGCGGTCTTTTTTGTGCTTACACCAGCAAGCGTTCCAGCGCTCCACGCAGCCCGGCGGGAATCCCTACCGGCTGATTCGATGCCCGATCGACGAACACATGCACGAAGCGCCCCGCCGCGCAGGCATCGGTTTCCCCCGCCTTGAACACCGCCAGCTCGTACTGCACCGAACTGTTGCCCAGCTTGCCGACACGCAGGCCGATCTCGATGCGCTCGGGGAAAGCGATCGAGGCAAAGTAATCGCAGGCCGAACTCACCACGAAGCCCACCACCTCGCCGTCATGGATATCCAGGCCGCCCTCCTCGATCAGGTAGGTGTTCACCGCCGTGTCGAAGAAGCTGTAGTAGGTGACGTTATTCACATGACCGTACACATCGTTGTCGTGCCAGCGCGTGATGATGGGCTGGAAGTGGCGGTAGTCGGTGCGTTGCGGCATGCGGTCGGTCATTGGCGGGTTCTCGAAGGCGAGGTGTCTGGAAAGCAACCATGGTGTGGTCGATCAGGCGACGCCTATTTCAACCGATGGCCCGATGATCGGCAAACCCTTTACCAGCCTGCACCAGCTCGTCAATCAACCGCGCCGGCTTCCAGTGCGCGCCCGACTCGGCTTGCAGCCGCAGCAGCCCCTGCTGGATAGACACCAGCCCCTGACGGTCCGCCCAGTTCATCGGCCCGCCCTTGTCCGCCGGAAAGCCATAACCGTTGAGGTACACCAGGTCGATGTCGTGGGCCGAGCCGGCAATGCCTTCCTCGAGAATCTTCGCGCCTTCGTTGACCAGCGCCAGCAGGCAGCGCTCGAGGATTTCCTCAGGACCGATGTCGCGACGGCGGTAGCCCAGGCCTTCGCTGACCTCCTGAACCAGGGCATCGACCTGTACATCGTGCTCAGCCTGGCGACTGCCGGGCTCGTACTGGTAATAACCCTTGCCACTCTTCTGGCCAAAACGACCCGCCTCGCACAGGCGATTATCCACCTGCACTTCGTGCGCCTCCTGGCCTTTGCCGGCCAGCTTCCGGGCACGCCATTCCAGGTCGATGCCGACCACGTCGTACATGCGGAACGGGCCCATGGCAAAACCGAAGCCCTGCAATGCGGCATCCACCTGATAAGGGAAAGCCCCTTCCAGCAACATCTTGCGCGCCTCCAGCACATAGGTGCGCAACATGCGGTTGCCGATGAATCCAGGGCAGTTGCCGGACACCACACTGACCTTGCCCATGCGCTCGCCCAGCGCCAGCGCGGCCTCGAGCACCTGCGGCGCAGTCGCGGCGCCCCGGACGATTTCCAGCAGCTTCATGATGTGGGCCGGGCTGAAGAAGTGCAGGCCCAGCACCTGTCTTGGGCGCCGGGTGACTGCGGCGATGGCGTCGATATCCAGCGCCGAGGTATTGCTGGCGAGGATCGCCAGCGGCTGGAGCAGGCCATCGAGTTCGCGGAAGATTTGCTGCTTCAGCTCGAGGTTCTCGTAGATCGCCTCGATCACCAGATCCACATTGCGGATCGCCGGATAATCCGCCGCCGCGCTTATCCGGGCCCGACGCGCATCGGCCTCTGCCTGATCGATCCGCCCCTGACGCACGTTGTGTGCATAAGTCTCGGTCACCGCTGTCAGCGCCTGTTCGAGCATCTGCGGATTGTTGTCCACCCACTGCACCGCGACCCCGGCATTGGCCAGGCACATCACGATCCCGCGGCCCATGGTCCCGGCACCGATCACCGCGGCGCGCTGAATATCGATCTGGCTCATAGTGGCTCCCCTGTAGGTGGCTCAAAGACGCAAACCACCATAATCAGGCCTAGGGCATTTTTGAAATTTATTCCTGTGATGAGCGGCATTCAGCAGATGGATCGGGCAGATATCAATCCTGGAGGTGATGTTCGGCCCAATCGCGTACTTCGGCGTAGGGGTAATCCTCGAGCACCGCAAAACCCGGGATCGACCGCGCCTTGAGCTTGGTGAACAGCGGCACGCTGATCCCACACAGGAAACGCGTCAGCCGTTCCGCCCCTGGAACCGTGCCGCTGTATTGGTGGTGCCTGTGGATAAATTCGCCACACAGCGCTTCGAAGTTTTTATCCACAAGCGCGGGCAAGGCTGGCGGCTCCGACAGGCGGGCCACCTGGCCATGGCATACCGAGCAATGCCCGCACCGCTGCGGCGCCTGGTCGTCGCCGAAATACTGCGCCAGGCGATACCCCAGGCACTGCTCGGTGGCGAACAGTGCGAGCATCGCGTGGATCCGCGCGATCTCGCTGCTTTCGTGCTGTTTGAAGTAGGCATGCAGTTGCTGGCTCAGGGTCGCGGCATCGAAGCCCGTCTCCAGCAGGTTGTAGACCTCGGTCATCTGCTTGCTTTCCAGCTCGACCCAGCCCTTTTCCTGGAAGTAGTCCAGGGCCTTCACCACCCGGTTACGCTCGGCCTGATGCTGCTGATAAAGCGCGTCGAAATTCACTGTGGCCCAGGTCCGGGCACGGCTGGAGGTCTCGATGATCGCCGCCACGAAGTCCCGGCGCTCACCTTCGAAACGCGCCAGCAGCGCCTGCGGTTCCTCAAGGAACTTGAAGCGGTATTCGGCGAAGTAGGCGTAACGCGGCGCGATCAGGCCGCGCAGTTCCAGCTGCACCAGCAAGGTCTTGAGCGGCAGCTGGCGGATATTGCTCTGGTCCGCCAGCGGCCCCAACAGGAACTCCCATTGCCCGTCAGGCGCTGCGCCCTGCAGCTCGTCCAGCACACAACGAATGCCTTCCAGCTCCGGCGTGTCGCCGTAGACGAAGTTTTCCAGCACGTTGAGGCTGTCGCGGTTGGCCAGCACCAGGCAGTCCGAAGGTTGGCCATCACGCCCCGCGCGGCCGATTTCCTGGCTGTAGTTCTCGATGGATTTGGGCAGGTCGAAATGCACCACATTGCGGATGTCGCTCTTGTCGATGCCCATGCCGAAAGCGATGGTGGCGACGATGCAATTGGACTGGCCCGCCATGAACTGCCGCTGGATGGCTTCGCGCTGCTCATGGGGCAGACCGGCGTGATAAGCCTGGGCCTGGATGCCGTTGCGACTCAGATGCTCGGCGATGTGCTCGGCGGTTTTCTGCAAGGTGACATAGACGATGCTCGGCTGGCCGGGACGCTCGCTCATCCACTGCACCAGGCGCCGGCGCTTGTCCTGGCCGCGCACTGGCTCCACCAGCAGGTTGAGGTTGGGCCGGTAGAAACCGGTGGTCACCACATCCTGCCCGGCGATGGCGAATTTCGCCTGCATGTCGGCGATCACCTTGGGCGTGGCGGTAGCGGTCAGCAGCAGTGCCTGGGGAATATTGAACTGGCGCTGGTAGTCCGGCAGCTTGAGGTAGTCGGGGCGAAAGTTATGGCCCCATTCGGAGATGCAGTGCGCCTCGTCCACCACCAGCAGGGAGATCCGCACCTGCTGCAGGAAGTTGCGAAAACGCTCGTTCTTCAGGCGCTCCACCGAGATCATTAGGATCTTCAGCTCACCGGAGCGCGCCCGCGCCATGACCTCGTTGGCGTCGTCGCGGCTCTGCGCCGAATCGATGCTCGCGGCGGCGATGCCGTGCCGCTGGAGGAACGCCAGCTGATCCTGCATCAGCGCCAGCAACGGCGAAACCACCAGGGTCAGGTGCGGCAGCAGCAAGGCCGGCAGCTGGTAGCACAGCGACTTGCCGGAGCCCGTGGGAAAGATCGCCGCCGCCGAGCGCCCGGCCAGCACCGCACTGACCGCCGCCTCCTGGCCGGGACGGAACTGTGGATAACCGAAGACCTGTTCGAGGGTGTTGTGCATGAGCTGTCACTCCTTTGACCGCTGACGTGCCTTGAAGCCTAGCGCGGCCAGTCAGCGGGTCGAGAAAAGGTCGGGAGGAAAAGGATACGGGATGATACAGGGGGACGGAGAACGGCGTTCGGCTGGGGATGACGCGGAGTTTTTCAGGGTGTATCGCAAGCCATCGGGCACCGGTCGATGCGCGATGGCTCGCGATAGAAATCGTACTCTTAGCGCGTCGCGCGGCAATCCACCCACTTCACGCCATTGCTCTTGTTCGCGGCGATCAGCGCCGGCACTGCGGCAGGCGCCTTGTTGTGAATGTCGTGGAACAGAATGATTCCCCGGCGCCACAGCAGCATCAGCGTCTGCACCCGCTGGCTCGCCGCGCTGGCGCTGATGCTCTTGCTCCAGTCCTGGGAGTCGACGCCCCAGAGCATCACCTTGATGCCCTGGGCCTTGAAGAACGCCGGGCTGTCACTCGAACGCTGGCCATAAGGCGGACGGAACAGCGGCTGGTAGTCATCCGGCAAGGTGCCGCGCACCAGGGTCGCGGAACGGGTGATGGACTGCTGCCATTCGCTCCAGGCGCTGTGGGACTTGTGCGTCCAGCCATGCAGGGCAACGCACTGGCCGCTGTACAACTCGCGCATCTGCGCCGGCGACGACTTGCGCAGACGTGCCTGGAACGGCTCGCCCAGGACGAAAAACAATCCGTGCAGGTCATTGGCCCGCAGCACGTTGGCCAGCGTATCGGTGTGGCCACCCGCGGCCGTCGGGCCGTCGTCGAAGGTCAGTAGAAACTGCCGATCCGCCAATTCGTCGCCCATCAGCTCGGCGCTGTCGAAACGCTCGATCTCGCTGCTGATCTTCGGAAACAAGGCCGCCAGGCGCAGCTGTTCGTTCAGATACTGCTCATGAAACTGCCGGCTTGCCTGGGCCCAGGCGTCATAGGCCGGGCTGACCGTCCCGGTGAAGCCCTGGGCCAGTTGCCGCAAGTCATCCAGGTTACGCACCGGCGGGCAGAAGGCGGCACCTTCACAGTCCTGGCTGGCGCTGTGGTAACTGCTGAGCAGGCGTATCCAGAAACGATCGCGCACTTGCTCGACCGAATGATGCTCCAGCGCCTTGACGCCCAGGCGCTGCTTGAGGCTCGCATCGTCCAGCGCCTCGCTGGCCAGCAGGGCCTTGCCGAACATCAGGATTTCCGCACGCGAGGCAGTATCGAAACCCGCTTGCGTGGCCAGCGAACCCGGCCAGGTGCTGCGGTCGATAGTGGCGAACACCATCGGGCCGGCAGCCTGGGCAACGGCCGTCCACAGGGACAACATCAAAGCAACAACCAGAACCCGCATAACAACCTCCATAAATGCATAACGCGCCGTGGGACGGCGCGTTATGGGGGTCAGATCAACACCCGTGAATCAACGGTTTTGCACACGCTCGATGGCTTTGTCGTACACCGGGTTGGCCTTCTGCTGCTTGGCCAACTGATAGTGACGCAGGGCATCGGCGAACTGGCCGGCCGCTTCGTAGATCCGCGCGATGTTGTAGTAGGAACTGGCGCGCACGGTGGCCGCCGAGTTGCCGCTGGCCAGGGCGATGGCCTTGCGGTTGGCCCAGATCGACTCGGCAGTGTTGCCGGCTTTCTGATAGGCCAGGCCGAGGTTGCTGTAGGCCTGGCCGTAGCCGTTGTTCAGCTCGATGGCCTGACGGTAGAAGTCGATGGCTTGCTGCAGGTTACCGGCGTGGTAAGCCTCTTCGCCCTTGCGGTTCAGGGTTTTCGCATCGGCTTGCGCGCTGCTGCTGACGGCGACAGCGGCCACTTCCACTTTGTCGTCGAGCAGCGGCGATACTTCGTTCAGCACGTCCTGCGCGTCGACGGTCACGCCGCTGAGGGTGTTGATGTCCTGGAAGTCGCCATTGCCGGTCATGCGGAACACGGTCCACAGGTTACCGCTGCGGTCCTGCGGCACGTAGTAGGTGCGCACCAGCGACTGGCCCATGTACACGAACACCTTGGCCTGGCTGGCAGAGAGCTGGCGGGACGCCGGGCGGCTCTGGTTGCTGTAGTCATGCACCGCGTACACATAGCTTTCGCCGTAGTGTTTCTTTTCCAGGGTGATGGTTTCCGGGCCATAGCTGTCGACATCGTCGACGTCCAGGTGGGCGTCATCGCCTTGCTGGTTGCGAAAGTAGATGTTGTTGCCCGGAAAGATCATGTGCGAGTCGAGATCGCTGGGGTTCGCGCCCCAGGTCAGCACCACGCGCAGACCGTCGAGGTTCTGCATCACCGGGCTGATGGCGTAGGTCATGCCGCTGCATGGGCACTTGACCACCAGGTTGGAATAGCCGGGTTTCTTGATGATCAGCAGGTTGCTGGGGTCATCGGCGAAGTCGGTGGTCAGGGTCACCTGGCCTTGAGCATTGGTACGACCGACCACACTCTGCGCGCCATTGCGCTGCACCAGCACTTCGGCGTCGGCGATCTTCTGGTCCTTGACCACCGCACTCAGCACCTCGACCGGCAGCTGCTGCGCCGTCACCGAAAACGCCAATGCCCACAACGAAAAAATCGAAGTCACGCGAAACAATCGCATACCTAATTCCCTTTAAGTGTATGAAGTCGGCACCCAAAGGTACCCGGCAGATTTCGCGCGCACGATACACAGTTTTTTCGGGATTTGCTTGCTAATCCATTGGGAAAGATGGGGGCTGTGGGAATCCCTGAAGTTTGCTGAGGGGCCGGGATGGCAAAACCTTTTCAGACAGATTTGAAACCGGGCAAACCATTAGCCGCTCGCCACTCCTTCACTATCCGTGTGATGCCTTCGGACGAGTCATCGGCACCGTCCTCTGGGTAGAAAATCAGATCGGAGCCTGCTGAGTATTCGCTCAACTTTTGGAAATGAGGTACAAGCGCATCCACTTCTTTTTCAGTGCCCCTCCGAAAATACTCAGCCATTAGCTGTCAGTTGGAAATCGTATGCACAGAGATCAAATTTCTTCTCCGTGATCTTTTCAAACTCCACCAACTGCGCTGCACTCAGGTCATAGCCTTCCCAACCTTGAGGGTCCACTGTCCAGCCCATGATCTCTTTCACCCGCTCGTCACAGTCGGCCGGCAGTTCTACGTCAAAAACCAACATCTCGGTTTTCTTGTCAAAAGCCTCAACGAGAAACTTCATGGTTCTACGCTCCTTGCTTTATCAGCTGCTTTAGTTTGTTCACCAGTAAGCGGATCAAATTCGCCAAGATGGCGGCCGTGCTTGTCATACATTTCAACTGCGCCATGTTGAGAGTCCCATTCTAAAATGAGCCCTTTTGCCGTTTTCCATCGCTTACTCCGCCCACCACCTCCTTGGACAGAAGTTTTCCGCTTTGCCCTAATAGCATCAGGAAAGCCAGGCAAGGCGCTCGGTGCAGGAACATATCCTGATACCGGTGTGCTCAGCACAATGTACAGCGGCTGAACTCCAGACCCCGGCGGAAACACCAAAATAAAATCCCGATACTCCGGCGGATAAATTGGGCTGACGATGATCCGTTCCGCCGCTTCCGTCGGCGGGAAAACCCAGATCGGTGGTGTCTGTGGCGCCGCTTCCAGCGGTGGTATCCCTGCGGTGCTCGAGGGGTCCACCGCTGGAGTCCAGATAAGGGTGATGCCATCACCCAGATCGGCCACTTGCTGCTCATCACGAGCCTCAAACTCAACCACCGGAATCATTTCCCACTCGCGGCGCCCCTGGGTGTTGAAACCGTAGCCCTTGAGGCTGCCATCGGCCTGCTGTTCGACCCGCAGTCGTAAGCGGGTGCGGGCCTGCTTGAGGTTGCGTAGTTGCTCTTCGCTGTACAGCGCGCCGTCACCCAAACTCGATGGAGCGAGCAAGGCCACCAGCCCCAGCAACGCACCGGCCGCCACGCCCGAGGAGATCAGCCCCAAGCCACTGCCGGTGGTACCAGAACCCACGGAGACACCACCCAGGGTCAAGGCACCGAGATTGGCCGGCAGCGCGCCGATGATGCGCTTGAGGGGCACTCGCCCACCCGCCTCGACCTCGCGGCCACCCAGCAGCGTCAACGCGCCGTAATTCGCCACCGAATCAGTGGGTATGAAGCCCGTCGGGGTGACGTAGTCGATGATTGCGTTCGGCAGCTTGCAAGACTTGGCAAATACGCAACCGACGGGCGTTGGTTGCGATTCCACCTGTGTGGTCGGCAGCCGCTCTTCATAGGCCTGCTGACGAGCGAGCATCTGCTCGTAACCCTGCTGCGCCTCATCACGCTCGGCCAATTCGCTCGCAGTCATATCGCGCAGGCGACGATAACCACCGCCGTCAGCGTCGTAGTGCTGCCATACCTGGGACACATCCTTGTTGCGGGCCATAGTCCTTTGCTCGGTCGCCTGGGAAACCCCGGCCTTCAACCGGGGATCTCACGGTAACCAGTGCGAGGGGGCCCTGGCTGTCAGGCAAATCCGAGCTGGTCGAGCGACTTTTCTTTTTCGTTCATGCCCTGCGATTGGCCCTAAACGGTCTACGACAGGACACAAGGATTTACCCTACAAATCGCGTCGAATCTGGCTTATTGAACCGCCCGGACAAGCCGCCTAGTGTTTGAACAGGACTGAATGACGCCCACAAAAAAGCCGCCCCGAAGGGCGGCTTCTTGAACCACTTGCCCGATGCTTACAGCTTCGGACCAGCAGCCTTGATGGCGTCGCTCACGTCGAACTTCTTGAAGTTCTCGATGAACAGGCCGGCCAGGGCCTTGGCGGCCTCGTCGTAGGCGGCTTTGTCAGCCCAGGTGTTGCGTGGGTTGAGCAGGCCGGTTTCGACGCCTGGAACGGCCAGTGGCACGTCCAGGTTGATGGTGCCCAGGTGCTCGGTCTCGGCACCGACCAGAGCGCCGCTCTGGATGGCGGCGATCACGCCACGGGTGGTCGGGATGTTGAAGCGCTTGCCAACGCCATAGCCACCGCCGGTCCAACCGGTGTTGACCAGGTAGACCTTGGAGCCGAAGCCGCGGATGCGCTTGATCAGCAGCTCTGCGTATTCGCCTGCCGGACGCGGGAAGAACGGTGCGCCGAAGCAGGTGGAGAAGGTCGACTTGATGCCGGCGCCCGAGCCCATTTCGGTCGAGCCCACCAGAGCGGTGTAGCCGGACAGGAAGTGGTAGGCAGCTTGTTCTTCGCTGAGGATCGAGACTGGCGGCAGTACGCCGGTCAGGTCGCAGGTCAGGAAGATCACGGCATTCGGCTCGCCACCGAGGTTTTTCTCGGAACGCTTCTCGACGTGCTCCAGCGGGTAGGCGGCGCGGCTGTTCTGGGTCAGGCTGCCGTCGGCGTAGTCAGCCTTCTTGGCGTCGTCCAGCACAACGTTTTCCAGCACGGCGCCATGCTTGATGGCTTTCCAGATGACCGGCTCGTTCTTCTCGGACAGGTCGATGCACTTGGCATAGCAACCGCCTTCGATGTTGAACACCACGCCCTCGCCCCAGCCGTGCTCGTCGTCACCGATCAGGTAACGGCTTTCATCGGCGGACAGGGTGGTCTTGCCGGTGCCGGACAGACCGAAGAACAGGGTCACGTCGCCCTCTTCGCCGATGTTGGCGGCGCAGTGCATCGGCAGCACGTCGGCGGCCGGCAGCAGGAAGTTCTGTACCGAGAACATGGCTTTCTTCATTTCACCGGCGTAGCGCATGCCGGCGATCAGCACTTTTTTCTGAGCGAAGTTGAGGATCACGCAACCGTCGGAGTTGGTGCCGTCACGCTCTGGAACGCATTCGAAATTGGCAACGTTGAGCACCTGCCACTCATCACGGCCAGCCGGGTTGTACTGGGCCGGGTTGATGAACAGGCAACGACCGAACAGGTTCTGCCAGGCAGTCTGGGTGGTCATCTTCACGGCCAGGTAGTGCTCGTCGGAAGCACCTACATGCACATGGGAAACAAAATGCTCTTGCGCGTTGTTGAACGCCTCGACGCGAGCCCACAGGGCATCGAACTTGTCGGCCGGGAACTTGCGGTTGATCGGGCCCCAGGCGATAGCGTCCTGGGTGCTCGGCTCTTCAACGATGAAACGATCGACTGGCGAACGGCCGGTACGGTGACCGGTACGAACAACCAGCGCGCCGGTATCGGCAAGCTCGCCTTCACCGCGCTTCAGGGCTTCTTTGACCAGATCATCAACACTCAGATCGGTGTACACGGCGTTATTGGCTTGCGTCATGAGGTTCCCCGTCGGCCAGTGGCCGAGTGCTCCAAACGTTTTGTAGTAGAAAGTCGTGCACTACTACCGCGAAAAAAGTGCGCCGGATTATGCCAGAAAAGCCCAAAAAGAGTAGGGCCCTCCCGTCAGAACGGCGTTAATCCGGCGCTTGCCAGGTGATTTACCTGCGCTGAACCGTTTTAGTGACGAGTATCTGACGGTGACTCGACACCCGCTCCGGCGAACAATTGGCTGATATCGGCCGCATCGAACAGGTAGCGCTCGTTGCAGAACTGGCAATCGATCTCGATGCTGCCGCCGTGTTCGACCACCAGCTTCTGCGCATCTTCCAGACCCAGACTGACCAGCGCATTGCCCGAGCGTTCCCGCGAGCAGCTACAACGGAAGCGCAACGGCTGCACATCGAACAGGCGCACGGCTTCTTCATGGTAGAGGCGATGGAGCACGGTTTCGTTGTCCAGGCTCAGCAGTTCGTCGGCGGTCAGGGTGCTGCCCAGCGCGGTGATGTGCTGCCAGCTGGCGGCGCGTTCTTCTTCATCCTTGAGGCGGTCGGCCGGCAGTTGCTGCAGCAGCAGGCCACGGGCGCGACGACCGTCGGCATGCAACCAGAAACGGGTGCCGACCTGCTGGGACATGACGAAATAGTTGGTGAAGCATTCCGACAGGGTGGCGCCATCCAGGTCGACGATGCCCTGGTAGCGCTGGCCGTGGGTCGGGTCGACGGTCAGGGCCAGCACGCCATTGGGCATCAGGTCGGCCAGGGTCGCATCCGGGGCGATCTGCTCCGCGTCGTAGCGGGCCAGGCCACGGATCTCGCGCTCGCTGGAGCACTCGATCATCAGCAATGGCACCGGGCCTTCGGAACGGGCCTGGAGGATCAGCAAGCCATCGAACTTCAGCGTGCCGACCAACAGCGCGGCCGCCGCCATCAGCTCGCCGAGCAGTTGCGCGACCGGCTCCGGGTAAGCGTGTTTGGCGAGGACTTCGGCATAGCTGCGCTCCAACGCCACCAGCTCGCCGCGGGCGTCGCTGTCATCGAAGATGAAGCGTTGGGTGAAGTCGGTATCCGGCAAATGAGTCATAGGTTTGGGTATCTGAAGTGATGACAAAATGGTTACAAGATATGAAAATTGCGCTTTTTGCACTGTTACGGTGCGCGATTTTCTGCCATTGGAGGCATTTTATGAACAATCCGGGTTTGTTCCAAGCAAGGTGGAACCTCGGCAAGCTGGTGTTGTGCAATTTGCTCCCTCTGGCACTGCTGGGTTTCTGGTTATGGCCAAGCGGGCACATGCTGTGTGTGATGTTCGACGAATGGCTGTTCCGCCTGCTGAATGCTCCCCTTGCGAGCAACTCCACCTGGCTGCATATCTGGGCCGTGGCCAGCCTGCGGCCTTTCGACGCGATAGTCGGGCTGATCCTGCTGACCCTTTTGATCCGCGGTGACTGGGTGTTCAAGGCCGTGGACGTGCGCCGGGCCTTTTTCGGCTTCCTGTCGATCCTGGTCTTGATGCTGATTATCCGCTTGTTGTTCTCCAGGCTCGCCGACGCCATGGGCTGGCAGCACGACAGCCCGTCGATGATGCTCCAGGATGCCGTGCACATGAGCGACTATTTCCCGCACTGGGAAAAAACCTGGGAGCTCAAGGACCGTTCCAGCCAGAGCTTCCCCGGTGACCACGCCTCGGTGCTGCTGATCTGGGCGCTGTTCATGAGTGTGTTCAGCCGCGGCGTCGGCCAATTCCTGGTGATCTGGGGCCTGACCCTGCTGTTCATGATGCCGCGCCTGGTGGCCGGCGCGCACTGGGGCCAGGACGACTATATCGGTGGCGTGCTGCTGGCGGTCTGGGCCCTCGGCTGGGGCTACTACACCCCGTACGCGGCCAAGGCCTCGGACTTCCTGCTGCGGGCGACCAACCCGCTGTTCAACCTGCTGGGCAAGCTACCGCTGCTGTCGCGCCTGAGCGTGGTGCGGGCGGCCTGACTCTTCGGATTTGCTGCTTGTCGCGGCTTTGCCGCGGATCGCGAGCAAGCTCGCTCCTACAGGGGGTTGAGCGGTGCGCCGGCTGTGTAGGAGCCAGCTTGCTGGCGATTGAACCCGCAGGGTTCAGAAGGCCAAGGGTCTATTCGCTGCTGCGGAATTTGAACAGGTCGCGCCGCTGTTTCTTGGTCGGCTTGCCATCGGTGCTCACACCCAGGGCGCCGGCCTTGCGCAGGGCCGCGGCGTTTTCTCGCTTGGCGATGCTGGCTGCGGTTTCCGTATAAAGAGCCTGCGCTTGCGGCGCCCCACGACGCACGATCGACAGGGCCTGGACCACCACGGTGCGCTCGTCGAAGCCGGTGCGTATCTCATACTCGTCGCCGACCCTCGGCTCCTTGCCCGGTTTGCAGCGCTCGCCACGGTGGTGCACCTTGCCGCTTTCGATGGCGGCCTTGGCCAAGGCACGGGTCTTGTAGAAGCGCGCCGCCCACAGCCATTTATCCAGACGGACCTTGTCGTCGTCTTCGGCTTTTTGTGCCATGGCATGTCCTCATTCTGAAATATTTTCGAACTGTACTACCGTTTCTCCCGTGCCATGAATTGCGATGGCTCGGTTTAGAATGCGAGGCTTCGCAGCAGCCCGTCCGGGCGCTGTGGATCCGGGCCTAGATATCTGTCGCCTTTTACCCATTATTCTGCGTGAATACCGCGAATTCGGCCGCTTGACGGTACGAGCGGGTTCCTCAGCGGTTGAGCACATTTGAAGACATTTGACCATTTGACCGTCGTGGGTCTGCGCGAGTGGGTGGCGCTTCCGGATTTGGGAGTCGCCGGCCTGCGCGCCAAGATCGACACCGGCGCCAGCACCTCCAGCCTGCATGCCACCGAGATCGAGCCGTTCGAGCGCGACGGTGAGCAATGGGTGCGCTTCAACGCGCACCTGGGCAGCGTGGTGCAGTTGCGTCACCGGCGTTGCGAAGCACCGCTGGTGGCGATGAAAACCATTAAAAGCTCCAACGGCCAGGCACAGGTGCGCTACGTGATCAGCACCACCCTGGCGCTCGGCGATCGGGTCTGGCGGGTGGAGTTCACCCTCGCCTGCCGCAAGGCCATGCGCTATCGACTGTTGCTCGGTTCCAAAGCCCTGATCGATGGCCAGTTGGTGGTCAATCCAGGGATCAAATACGTTCAAGACAAACCGGTGTTCCCGGTGTCCACTACCTCTGCCACAGGTGTTGCATGAAGATCGCTGTGCTGTCGCGTAACCCGCGTCTGTATTCCACTCGTCGCCTGGTCGAAGCCGGCACCGAGCGTGGCCATGAAATGGTGGTGGTCGACACCCTGCGCGCCTATATGAACATTGCCAGTCACAAACCGCAGATCCACTACCGCGGCAAGCCGCTGGAAGGTTTCGATGCGGTGATTCCACGGATCGGCGCCTCGGTGACCTTCTACGGCTGCGCGGTGCTGCGCCAGTTTGAAATGATGGGTGTGTTCCCGCTCAACGAGTCGGTGGCCATCGCCCGCTCGCGGGACAAGCTACGCTCGTTGCAACTGCTATCGCGGCGCGGTATCGGCCTGCCGGTGACCGGCTTCGCCCACTCGCCGGACGACATTCCCGACCTGATCGAGATGGTCAACGGCGCACCCCTGGTGATCAAGGTGCTGGAAGGCACCCAGGGCATAGGCGTGGTGCTGTGCGAAACCGCCACGGCGGCCGAGTCGGTGATCGAAGCCTTCATGGGCCTGAAGCAGAACATCATGGTCCAGGAGTACATCAAGGAAGCCGGCGGCGCCGACATCCGCTGCTTCGTGGTCGGCGACAAGGTGATTGCCGCGATGAAACGCCAGGCCAAGCCCGGCGAGTTCCGCTCCAACCTGCACCGTGGCGGCAGCGCCAGCCTGATCAAGATCACCCCGGAAGAACGCATGACCGCCCTGCGCGCGGCCAAGGTCATGGGCCTGAGCGTGGCGGGCGTGGATATCCTGCGCTCGAACCACGGGCCGCTGGTGATGGAAGTGAATTCCTCGCCGGGCCTGGAAGGCATCGAGACCACCACAGGCAAGAACGTGGCGGGGATCATCATCGAGCACATCGAGAAGAACGGTGGCCCGAACATGACCCGGACCAAGGGCAAAGGGTAAGAGCAGCGGCAAGCTTTTAGCTGCAAGCTGCAAGAGAAAAGCGGGCCAGCGCAGGCTCTTCTCTTGCAGCTTGCAGCTTATGGCTTGCAGCTGCCCCTAAACCGCATCCCTGGGCAGCAACAATCCCAACGGCAAGCGCACCCGCGCTTCCAGGCCGCCATCGGCGCGGTTGCGCAATTCGACATTGCCGCCGTGCATCGAGGCGATCCGCTTGACGATGGCCAGGCCCAGGCCGGTGCCCTTGCCGCCCCGGGCACGGTCGCCGCGGGTGAAGGGGTTGAAGATCGCCTCCAGCTCCGACGGATCGATGCCCGCGCCTCGGTCCATCACACTCAGCACCACATAAGGCGCGCTGGTGTCGCCCGACACATAGGCCGCGACTTCGACTTCGGTACCGGCGTGGTTCAACGCGTTGCCGATCAGGTTGTTCAGCAGGCGCTTCATCGACACCCGACGCAACGGGAACGGCGGAATCGGTTCCAGGCGCAGGTGCACCTTTTCATCGTTCTGGTTGTAGGGCGCCGCCACTTCGCGCACCAGGTCGCTGAGATCGACCTCCTCCACCGATTCGTCGCGGCCGTCGCGGATAAAGGCCAGGAACTGGTCGAGAATCGCGTCCATGTCTTCGATGTCGCGAACCATGTCGTCGGTCAGGTCGTTGTGGCTGCCCATCAACTCCAGCGACAGGCGCAGGCGGGTCAGCGGCGTGCGCAGGTCGTGGGACACCCCCGCCAGCATCAGCTCGCGTTCGCGCCCGGCCTGCTCCACATCCTCGGCCATCTGGTTGAAGGCGCGGTACACCTCGGTCATCTCGCTTGGCGTATCGCTGATCGGCAGGCGCACGCTGCGCCCCTGCCCCAGTTGCCGGGCGGCATAGACCAGGCGCTTGAGCGGCTGGTTGAGCTGGCTGACGAAGATCCACGCCGACGCCGTGGACAACAGGCCGATGGCCAGGAACCAGCCGAGCACGCTCCAGATCTTCTGCCCCCGCAGCGGGTGCGGATACAGCGGCACTTTCAGCCAGCCGTCGCCCAGGCTCGGCGCGCGCACCCAGAGCGCAGGCGGCGCATGCATGCGCAGGCGCACTTCAGTGTCGGCGCCCAGCTCGGCCTGCATCTGCCGCTGATAGATCTCGCTGTAGGGCCAATGCTGCTCGCCCGCCGGCACACCGCTGCCGACCACCTTGATCAGCCCGGCGGCCTCGGCGATCTGGTCGCGGTTGGATTCGTCGGCGGCCCAATAGGCGCGCAGGGTCAGGGCCACGCCGTGGCTGTACTGGCGGTCCACCAGCACGTCCTCGTTCATCAGCAGATAAACCAGGGTCAGCGCCTTGGAGAACAGCACCACGATCAGCACCAGCCAGAGGGTGCGGGAGAAGAAGCTTTGCGGGAACCACAGCGGGGTTTTCATAAACAGCCATTACACGCTTTGCAGGAGCGAGCCGCGCTCGCTCCTACAAATCATCGGTCACTTGGTGGTGGTGCCATCCGGCACGAACACATAACCCACGCCCCAGACCGTCTGGATATAACGCGGCTTGGACGGATCAGGTTCGATCATCCGGCGCAGGCGGGAGATCTGCACGTCGATGGAACGCTCCAGGGCATCCCACTCGCGGCCACGGGCCAGGTTCATCAGTTTGTCGCGGGTCAGCGGCTGGCGAGCGTTCATCACCAGGGCCTTGAGCACTGCGAACTCACCGGTGGTGAGCATGTGCACTTCGGCGCCGCGCTTGAGTTCGCGGGTGGCCAGGGACAGTTCGTAGTCGCCGAAAGTGACGTTTTCGTCTTCGCTGCCCGGCGCGCCCGGCACCGGAGCCGACTGGCGACGCAGCACGGCCTTGACCCGCGCCATCAGCTCGTCGGGGTTGAACGGCTTGGCCAGGTAATCGTCGGCGCCCAGTTCCAGGCCCTTGATGCGGCTCAGCTCGTCGCCCTTGGCGGTGAGCATGATGATCGGGATCTGGTTGTTCGCACTGCGCAGGCGGCGGCATGCGGTCAGGCCGTCTTCGCCAGGCAGCATCAGGTCGAGGACGACCAGGTTGAAGACTTCGCGACCCAGCAGACGGTCCATCTGCTCGGTGTTGGGAACCGCGCGGGCACGGTAGCCCTTGCTGACGAAGAAGCGCTCCAGCAGGCTGCTCAGCCCGGGGTCGTCATCAACGATAAGAATTTTTTCGCCTTCGGCAGTTTGTGCAGTGCTGCTCATCAGATGCTCCTTTTATCTCGGTGCGCATTATGGCGTAGCTGCCGTTATACGCACCGTGTGCATTGTTAGCAGATTTTTCCTCTACCGCCAGAAAACCCACCGTCGGCCGCCAGTGGGCCAATACCCCCGAAGACTGGAACGCTGGTTATAATGCGCCGCCTTTTGTGTCAGGCAACGTCTGATCGTTACCGCCCGTGGCCACTTTTTATTTTTCCCGGCCAGGCAGTAATTGTTCGATTTCACGGGTCAACAGGCAGCCTTTTGATCCAGGCAGCGGCGCACGCCAGGCCGCTCAACCAGACTCGCCGAGGCCAATTTTCCGTGCCGGCGAGCCTGCTTCACAATTTGTCAGGTGGTTTTATGGACAGCATCAACAGCCGCATTGCCGAGGAACTCGGCGTACGCCCACAACAGGTCGAAGCGGCCGTCGCTCTATTGGATGAAGGCTCCACCGTGCCCTTCATCGCCCGCTACCGTAAGGAAGTAACCGGCAGCCTCGATGACACCCAGTTGCGTCATCTGGAAGAGCGCCTGCGCTACCTGCGAGAACTCGACGAACGGCGCATCAGCATCCTCGCCAGCATCGAGGAGCAAGGCAAACTGACCCCGGAACTTGCCCGCGACATCAAGCTCGCCGACACCAAGACCCGCCTCGAAGACCTCTACCTGCCGTACAAGCAGAAGCGCCGCACCAAGGGCCAGATCGCCCTGGAAGCCGGCCTCGGCGAACTGGCCGACGGCCTGTTCAACGACCCAAGCCTGACCCCGGAAAGCGAAGCCGCGCGCTTCGTCGACGCGGAAAAAGGCGTGGCCGATGTGAAGGCCGCCCTCGAAGGCGCCAAGTACATCCTCATGGAGCGCTTCGCCGAAGACGCCAGCCTGCTGGACAAGCTGCGCAACTACCTCAAGCAGGAAGCCACCCTCAGTGCCCGCGTGATCGCCGGCAAGGAAGAGGAAGGCGCCAAGTTCCGCGATTACTTCGAACACGACGAACCGCTCAAGAGCATGCCGTCGCACCGCGCCCTGGCAATTTTCCGCGGCCGCAACGAAGGCATCCTCAGCTCCGCGCTGAAAGTCGGCGACGAACTGCCCGGCACCATGCACCCGTGCGAAGGCATGATCGGCCAGCAGGTCGGCATCCAGAACCAGAACCGCCCGGCCGACAAGTGGCTCGGCGAAGTGGTGCGCTGGACCTGGAAGGTCAAGCTCTACACCCACCTGGAAACCGACCTGCTGGGCGAGCTGCGCGACAACGCCGAAACCGAGGCGATCAACGTCTTCGCCCACAACCTGCACGACCTGCTGCTGGCCGCTCCGGCCGGCCCGCGCGCGACCCTGGGCCTCGACCCTGGCCTGCGTACCGGCTGCAAGGTGGCGGTGGTGGACGCCACCGGCAAGCTGCTGGACCACGCCACCGTTTACCCGCACGTACCGCACAACAAGTGGGACCAGACCATCGCCGTGCTGGCCGCGCTGTGCGCCAAGCACTCGGTGGACCTGATCGCCATCGGCAACGGCACCGCCAGCCGTGAAACCGACAAGCTGGCCGCCGAGCTGATCAAGAAATACCCGGCCATGCGCATGACCAAGGTCATGGTCTCCGAGGCCGGCGCTTCGGTGTATTCGGCGTCGGAACTGGCCGCCAAGGAATTCCCCGACCTCGACGTGTCGATCCGTGGCGCGGTGTCCATCGCCCGCCGCCTGCAGGACCCGCTGGCCGAGCTGGTGAAGATCGATCCGAAATCCATCGGCGTCGGCCAGTACCAGCACGACGTGTCGCAGCTGAAGCTGGCCCGTGGCCTGGATGCGGTGGTCGAGGACTGCGTGAACGCCGTCGGCGTGGACGTCAACACCGCGTCCGTGGCCCTGCTGGCGCGGATCTCCGGCCTCAACACCACCCTGGCGCAGAACATCGTCAGCCACCGCGATGAAAACGGTGCGTTCAAGACCCGCGCCGCGCTGAAGAAGGTTGCCCGCCTGGGTGAAAAGACCTTCGAACAGGCCGCCGGCTTCCTCCGCGTGATGAACGGCGACAACCCGCTGGACGCGTCCGCGGTACACCCGGAAGCCTACCCGCTGGTGCAGCGCATCGCCGCCGAGACCGACCGCGACATCCGCTCGCTGATCGGCGACAGCGGCTTCCTCAAGCGCCTGGATCCGAAGAAGTTCACCGACGAGACCTTCGGCCTGCCGACCGTCACCGACATCCTCCAGGAACTGGACAAGCCGGGCCGCGACCCGCGTCCCGAGTTCAAGACCGCCGAGTTCCAGGAAGGCGTCGAAGACCTCAAGGACCTGCAACTGGGGATGATCCTCGAAGGCGTGGTGACCAACGTCACCAACTTCGGCGCCTTCGTCGACATCGGCGTGCACCAGGACGGCCTGGTGCACATCTCGGCGCTGTCGGAGAAGTTCATCAAGGACCCGCGTGAGGCGGTGAAGGCCGGCGACGTGGTCAAGGTCAAGGTCATGGAAGTCGACATCCCGCGCAAACGCGTCGGCCTGTCGATGCGCATGAGCGACACCCCGGGCGAGAAGATCGACGGCGCTCGTGGCTCGCGCCCAGGCTCGGCGCCACGCTCGTCAGGCAACAGCGCCCCGCGCAAGGAAACCGTGGCCGCGGCCCCGACCAACAACGCCATGGCGTCGCTGTTCGCCAACGCCAAGCAGTTGAAGAAACGCTGATGGAGATCCCGGCCGGCTTGACCGAAAGCGCGTTCAGCCAACTGCTCGGCTGCCGTCTGCAGCGCCTGGAGGTCGGGGAAGCCGACGTCGCCCTGACGCTGACGCCGCAGCTGCGCAATCGCGGCCAGAAGCTGCACGGCGGGGCGATCTTCAGCCTGGTCGACATCGCCATGGGGCTGGCCTGTTCCAGCTCCCACGGCTTCGACCAGCAGAGCGCGACCATCGAGTGCAAGATCAACTACATCCGCGCCGTCGCCGAGGGCGACGTGCTCTGCCACGCCCGGGTGCTCCACCCGGGCCGCCGCACCCTGGTGGTCGAGGCCGATGTGATGCAAGGCGACAAACTGGTCGCTAAAGCACAAGGCACGTTCGCTGTTCTATAGCCCCTCAACCTCGATTTGAGTTAATTTCGGCGCTGCACACACGGCGCCGGAATTTTTTGCGCGTGCAAGAGCCAGTTCAAGGATGAAGCAATGGCGTTGCAAAGCGGGCCGGCAAGGCTCAACGACCAGGCGAAAACGCCAGTTTCAACTTCACCCTTGTAGACCGTCCTGCCCACCCCCATATTGGGGCGACTGACGCGTGAAGGAATCCAACTTGAGCGAACTTCTCAACCGCCGCCTGGCTCTGCTCGGCGAGCGCGCTAACCTCTCTCTGCTCGAGCAGTGCCTGCACGGTATCGAGCGCGAATGCCTGCGCGTGACCGGCGAAGCGCGCCTGGCACAGACCCCGCACCCGGAAGAACTGGGTTCCGCGCTGACCAACGAACAGATCACCACCGATTATTCCGAGTCGCTGCTGGAGTTCATCACTCCGGCCCTGGCCGATCCGGCTGACACCCTGGCCAGCCTCGACAAGATTCACCGTTTCGCCTACAGCAAGCTCGGCAACGAGTACCTGTGGAGTCCATCGATGCCGTGCCCGTTGCCGGCCGAGGAAGACATCCCGATCGCCTATTACGGCACCTCCAACATCGGCCAGCTCAAGTATGTGTACCGCAAGGGCCTGGCCCTGCGTTACGGCAAGACCATGCAGTGCATCGCCGGGATCCACTACAACTTCTCCCTGCCGGAGCAGCTCTGGCCGCTTCTCAAGCAGGCCGAAGGTTTCGTCGGCAGCGACCGCGACTATCAGTCGTCGGCGTACATCGCGCTGATCCGTAACTTCCGCCGCTACAGCTGGCTGCTGATGTACCTGTTCGGTGCCTCGCCGGCGCTGGACGCGGGTTTCTTGCGCGGGCGCTCGCACCAGCTGGAACAACTGGACGCCGAGACCCTGTACCTGCCGTATGCCACCAGCCTGCGCATGAGCGACCTGGGCTACCAGAGCAACGCCCAGGCCGGCCTGACCCCTTGCTACAACGACCTGAACAGCTACACCGACAGCCTGCGCAAGGCCGTCGCCACGCCGTACGCGCCTTACGTGGAGATCGGCACCCACCAGGACGGCGAGTGGGTCCAGCTCAACACCAACATCCTGCAGATCGAAAACGAGTACTACTCCAACATCCGCCCGAAACGCGTGACCTACACCGGCGAGCGGCCGATCCAGGCGCTGATGGCCCGCGGCATCCAGTACGTCGAAGTGCGCTGCCTGGACATCAACCCGTTCCTGCCGATGGGCATCGACGTGCAGGAAGCCCGCTTCCTCGACGCCTTCCTGCTGTATTGCGCGCTCAACGAGAGTCCGCTGCTGGAAAACAATGAGTGCGGCAACGCCACCTCGAACTTCCTCAAGGTGGTCAAGGAAGGTCGTCGTCCGGGCCTGCACCTGCTGCGCCAGGGGCAACTGGTGGAGCTCAAGGAATGGGCCGGCGAGCTGCTGGAAAAAATCGCGCCGCTGGCCGCCCTGCTCGATCGCAGCCACGGCAGCGATGCCCACGGCAAGGCGCTGGACGCCCAGTTGGCCAAGGTCAAGGATTCGTCCCTGACGCCTTCGGCCCAGGTCCTGGCCGCCATGCAGGAGCACAAGGAAAGCTTCAGCCAGTTTTCCCTGCGCCAGAGCCTGGCCCACGCCGAGTTCTTCCGCAGCGAGCCCCTGAGCAAGGAAGACCAGACGCGTTTCGAAGAAGCCGCGCGCAGCTCCCTGCTGCAACAGGCCGAGCTGGAACGCAACGAAGTCGGTGATTTCGACGTGTTTGTCGGCTCGTACCAGGCGAGTATCCTGGCAATCAGTAACTGACACACCGCGCCGCCTGTATCGCGAGCAAGCTCGCTCCTACACAGTACTGTCCTGTAGGAGCGAGCTTGCTCGCGATGGAGCGCAAAGCGCTCCCCTTCAAAAAAGTGCTCTCTTTAGAAGATTCCTCTTTTAAGCTAATTCTAAAAAGTTATTTATTTTTAGATTCTTAGATCATTTAGTCTCCTCTCACGCCCACACTTGGCCGCCTGTCGAGGAGCTTCATGATGAAAATGCACTTTCCCCTTCGCCTTCTGGCGGCCGTATCCCTGGCTACCGTGAGCTTGTTCGCCCAGGCAGCCGAGGTCACCGTCGCCTACCAGACCACCGTCGATCCGGCGAAAGTCGCCCAGGCCGACGGCACCTACGAAAAGGCCACCCAGGCCAGGATCGACTGGCGCAAGTTCGACAACGGCGCCGACATCATCGCCGCCATCGCCTCGGGTGACGTACAGATCGGCTACCTCGGCTCCAGCCCGCTGACCGCCGCGATCACCCGCAAGGTGCCGGTGGAAACCTTCCTCATCGCCACCCAGATCGGCGCCGCCGAGGCCCTGGTGGCCCGCGACGGATCCGGGATCAACACGCCCCAGGACCTGGTCGGCAAGAAAGTCGCCGTGCCCTTCGTTTCCACCGGTCACTACAGCCTGCTGGCCGCGCTCAAGCACTGGAAAATCGACCCGGCGAAAGTACAGATTCTCAACCTGGCGCCACCGGCGATCATCGCTGCCTGGAAACGCGGCGACATCGACGCCACCTACGTCTGGGACCCGGCGCTGGGCGTGGCCAAGGAAAACGGCAAGGTGCTGATCACCTCCGGCGAACTGGCCCGGTTCGGCGCGCCGACCTTCGACGCCTGGATCGTGCGCAAGGACTTCGCCGAGAAGCACCCGCAAATCGTTACCGCCTTCGCCAAGGTGACCCTCGACGCCTACGCCGATTACCGCAAGGACCCAAAAGCCTGGCTGGCCGAGCAGAGTAACGTCGACAAGCTGGTGAAACTCTCCGGCGCCAAGGCCAGCGACATTCCGCTGCTGTTGCAGGGCAACGTCTACCCACTGGCGGCCGACCAGGTCATCAGCCTTGGCGCGCCGACCACCAAGGCCATCACCGACACCGCGGTGTTCCTCAAGGAACAGGGCAAGGTCGAGGCGGTACTGCCGGATTACGCGCCATACGTCAGCGCCAAGTACATCACCCACTGAAGGTCAGCCGCAGAGGTCGCCGGGCCCAGGCCCGGCGCTTCTCGTACAGCGTCTCACCTCGACAAAGGCTGCATTTGAACAAGGAGCGCGCCGCCATGGCTTTGCTACAACTGGAGCGCATCAGCGCACAGTACCCCGGCGCCGCCGAACCGGTGCTGGCGGATATTTCCCTGACGCTCGGGCCCCAGCAGCTGCTGGTCGCCCTCGGCCCTTCCGGCAGTGGCAAGACTTCGCTGTTGAACCTGATCGCCGGTTTCGTCGAACCCAGCGCCGGACGAATCACCCTGGACGGCGTGCCAGTCGCCGGCCCGAGCGCCGAACGCGGCGTGGTGTTCCAGGACGATGCCCTGCTGCCCTGGCAGGACGTGCTGGCCAATGTCGGCTTCGGCCTCGAACTGGCCGGCATCGCCCGCGACCCGCGCGAAGCCCGCGCCCGGGAAATGCTCGCGCTGGTGGACCTGGCCGGCTTCGACAAACGGCGCATCTGGCAGCTCTCCGGCGGACAACGCCAGCGTGTGGGCCTGGCCCGCGCCCTGGCCGCCGACCCGCGGCTGCTGCTGATGGACGAACCCTTCGGCGCCCTCGATGCCTTCACCCGCGAGCAGATGCAGGAGCTGTTGCTGCAAGTCTGGCAACGCACCGCCAAGCCGGTGTTCCTGATTACCCACGACATCGAGGAAGCGGTGTTCCTCGCCACCGACCTGATCCTGCTGGCCCCCAACCCGGGGCAAATCGTCGAGCGCTTGAGCCTGGACTTCGGCCAGCGTTACGCGGCCGGCGAATCGGCCCGAGCAATCAAGTCCGATCCACGCTTTATCGAAACCCGCGAACATGTGCTGGCCCGGGTGTTCTCCCAACGCAGTGCCGTCTTGCGGCAGGAGCGCGCATGAACAGCTACGACCTTCCGGCCACCACGACCAAAGCCGCTAACCCGCACACCACGGTGCCCCTGCGCCGCAGCCTGAGCACTCGCTGGATCAGCGTGCTGACCCTGGTCGTGCTGCTCGCCCTGTGGTGGGCAGTGACGGCCAGCGGCCTGATCGAACCGCTGTTCCTGCCGCCACCTTCCGCCGTGCTGCAAAAGGGCTGGCTGCTGGTGACCAGCGGCTATATGGACTCCACCCTGTGGCAGCACCTGGGCGCAAGCCTCGGACGCATCGGTCTGGCCCTGGGTTTTGCCGTGCTGAGCGCGATCCCGGTGGGCATCGCCATCGGCCACAACCGTATCGCCCGTGGCGTGCTAGACCCGCTGATCGAGTTCTACCGGCCGATTCCACCCCTGGCCTACCTGCCGCTGATCGTCATCTGGTGCGGCATCGGCGAGCTGTCCAAGGTGCTGCTGATCTACCTGGCGATCTTCGCCCCGATCGCCATCGCCACCGCCACCGGCGTACGCACCGTGGACCCGACCCGGCTGCGCGCCGCGCAGTCCCTGGGCGCGACCCGGGCCCAGCTGATTCGCCATGTGATCCTGCCCAGCGCCCTGCCGGACATCCTCACCGGCGTGCGCATCGGCCTCGGGGTGGGCTGGTCGACCCTGGTCGCCGCCGAACTGATCGCCGCCACCAGCGGCCTGGGGTTCATGGTGCAGTCCGCCGCGCAGTTCCTGGTCACTGATGTGGTGGTACTGGGGATCCTGGTCATCGCCCTGATCGCCTTCGCCATGGAAATGGGCCTGCGCGCCCTGCAGCGCAAGCTGGTGCCCTGGCACGGCCAGGCCCATTGAAACCCTGTATCTGTAGCCCTGTAGCCGCTGCCGAGCGCAGCGAGGCTGCGATCGAGCGCAACGCGCTCGCCAAAGCCAAAGCCAAAGCCTGCGCCTGCTTCGCAGGCGATCGCAGCCTCGCTACGCTCGGCAGCGGCTACAAGCGGCCACACCTGAATTCGAGAACGACATGAGCCTGACCATCACCCCTTTAAGCTCCGCCCTGGGCGCCCAGATCAGCGGCGTCGATATCAGCCAACCGCTGGCCGGCGAACAGCGCGACATCATCGAGCAGGCGCTGCTCCAGCATCAGGTGCTGTTCTTCCGCGACCAGCCGATCGACCCGCAGCAACAGGCGCGCTTCGCGGCGAACTTTGGCAACCTGCATATCCATCCGATCTACCCCAACGTGCCGGAACAGCCGCAAGTGCTGATCCTCGACACCGCGCAAACCGACGTACGCGACAACGCCATCTGGCACACCGACGTGACCTTCCTGCCGACCCCGGCCCTGGGCGCGGTGCTCAGCGCCAAGCTGTTGCCGGCCTACGGTGGCGATACCCTGTGGGCCAGCGGCATCGCGGCCTATGAGGCGCTCTCGGAGCCGATGAAGAACCTGCTGCAAGGCCTGACCGCCACTCACGAGTTCATCAAGTCCTTCCCCCTGGAGCGCTTCGGCAATACTCCGCAGGACCTGGCGCGCTGGGAAGAAGCCAAGCGGAAAAACCCGCCGCTGTCGCATCCGGTGATCCGCACCCACCCGGTCAGCGGGCGCAAGTCGCTGTTCGTCAACGAAGGCTTCACCACCAGGATCAACGAGCTGTCGGACAGCGAAAGCGAAGTCATCCTGAAACTGCTGTTCGCCCACGCCACCCGCCCGGAATTCACTATCCGCTGGCGCTGGCAGACCAACGACGTGGCCTTCTGGGACAACCGCGTGACCCAGCACTACGCGGTCGACGACTACCGCCCGCAACGCCGCGTGATGCACCGCGCGACGATTCTCGGGGATGTGCCGTTTTTCCGATAACCGATACTCGCCAGCTTGCCCATGACGCAGGACTGGCGGGGGATTGCGGCATCACCAAACGACAAGTGGTTGCCCATCCTCGATGACACATAGCTATGCTATCAATGATTGCATTGATTTCATTCGGAGGAGCCCATGGCCAGCCTGACAATCCGAAACCTGGACGACCACATCAAAGAGCGCCTGCGCATCGAAGCCGCCCACAACGGCCACTCCATGGAAGAAGAAGCCCGCTTGATTTTGCGCCGCGCCCTGAACAGAACAACCGACAGCCAAGGCCTGGCCAGTCGTATCCGGGCACGCTTTGCCGAGGCCGGCGGAGTGAAGCTTGAGCTGCCCGAACGTACCGAGCCGGCACGCGTGGTGGATCTGGGCGAATGATCGTGCTCGACACCAATGTGCTGTCGGAACTGATGCGTCCCCAACCGGACGCATCGGTATTGCTGTGGATCGAAGCGCAACCTGTCGAAGACCTCTACATCAGCGCCATGACCATGGCCGAGATTCTTCACGGCATCGCGCGCCTGCCCCACGGCAAGCGCAAACAGATGCTCCATGCGTCGGCCCTGGCGATGTTCGAGGAAGATTTCATCGACCGCATCGTGCCCTTCGGGACCCAGGCGGCTCTTTACTACGCCCATCTGATTTCGCACCGGGAAAGCCTGGGGCGTCCGATCAGCCTGGTGGATGCGCAAATTGCGGCCATATGCCGCGTCCACGACGCGGCAATCGCCACCCGTAACGCCAAGGACTTCAGCGACACCGGGTTGATCGTTATCAACCCCTGGCTGCCGCTCGAAATTTGAACCCGGCTCTGTAGGAGCGCAGCTTGCTCGCGATGGCGGCATGCCTGACACAACACACCGCCGCGATCGCCGGCAAGCCTGGCTCCTACAGAAGCCGCGGCAGCCTTGCAACATGACGGCAGGTTCTATTCCGCGGTTGAAGGTTTCTCCCACAGATTGATCCCGCCTTCGCGGGCAAAACGATCGATCTCTGCCAGCTCTTCGGCACTGAAGTTCAGGTTCTGCAATGCGCCGACGTTCTCGACGATCTGCTCCGGCCGGCTGGCGCCGATCAGGGCCGAGGTCACCCGCGGGTCGCGCAGAGTCCAGGCCAGGGCCAGTTGTGCCAGGCTCTGGCCACGACGCTGGGCGATTTCGTTGAGGGCGCGCACATGGGCGAGGTTGGCCTCGGACAGGTGCGAGGCTTGCAACGAACCACCGCCCGGGCGGTTGACCCGCGCATCCTCGGGAATGCCGTTGAGGTACTTGTCGGTCAGCAGGCCCTGGGCCAACGGCGTGAAGGCAATCACCCCGGCGCCGAGTTCTTCGGTGGTGTCCAAAAGGTCCTTTTCCACCCAGCGGTTGAGCAGGTTATAGGCCGGCTGGTGGATCAACAGCGGTACTTTCCACTCCTTGAGCAAGGCTGCGATCTCGCGGGTCTTCACCCCGGAATAGGACGAGATACCGATATACAGCGCCTTGCCCTGCTGCACCGCTGTGGCCAGGGCGCTGGCGGTTTCTTCCAACGGGGTGTCCGGGTCGAAGCGGTGGGAATAGAAGATATCCACATAGTCGAGGCCCAGGCGCTGCAGGCTCTGGTCGAGGCTGGCCAGCACGTATTTGCGCGAGCCACCGCCCTGGCCATACGGACCGGGCCACATATCCCAACCGGCCTTGCTGGAGATGATCAGCTCGTCGCGATACCGCTTGAAGTCTTCCCGCAGCAGGCGACCGAAGTTGATCTCGGCGCTGCCATAGGGCGGGCCGTAGTTGTTGGCCAGGTCGAAGTGATTGATGCCCAGGTCGAAGGCGGTGCGCAGCAACGAACGCTGGGTGTCGATCGGCGTGCTGTCGCCGAAGTTGTGCCACAGGCCCAGGGACAGCGCCGGCAGCACCAGGCCGCTGCGTCCGACGCGGCGGTAGGGGATGGAGTCGTAGCGGTTTTCGGCAGCAAGGTAAGTCATCGAATCCTCTCTTGGTCCTGAACGCCCGGGTTTAAGCGAATGCACATGGGTGTGGGGCAGCGCCCTTGCAGCATATGAATCAGCCAAACGCCAGAAAGTTGCCCAGCATACGCCCAGGCGCGCTCGCGGCCACTGCAGGAGTGGCCAATGACAGAAACGATCTGACACCCGCTGGCGGAACGCTCGAACGTGGCATTGGCACCGCGCTATTGCCCAAATCGGATGTTCGAAAACAGGAAATAGATATTACTGTCGAAATATTTAATTACGTACCACGTACCACATTACGAAATCGTAGCTGGAGGGGAAGCTCAGCCGATGAAAATCCCGACTAAATGACGCCGTCGACCGGAAGCCGGATCAGCGGACAAAACCCCGGAAACACAGGGCCCTGGCGGTGCTGCACCGCCTGGAAAAACCAGGAATGGCGGCATCGAACAAGGCGCTGCACCCGTTGTTTATAGACGCTAAAACGCCACCCTGCCGGGCCGAAACGAAGGGTTCCAAAGCCTGGGTGGTAGAGGAAAATATCGAGGGACAGATGCCAGGCATGCCCCCATGGGAACCATGGGGGCGGGCAATGCCTAGGCGGAGAGTTCGCGTAAAGCGGCAGCCGCGAGGAAGCCCGAACGCGAGCGGTAGCGCTGATCGCGCTTCACCGTCTGATCGATGCGTTCCAGCAGTTGCTCCGGCAGGGTGGCGTTGAAGCGCACCGCCTTGCCGAAGTAAGGCGTGATATCGAACTCGATCATGCCCCACACGCCACCGGCGTAATCGGGGTTGTCGATATGCACGTCGACCTCATGCACCTGGGGCAGCGGTTCACCATCGGCGACCAGGCCTTCGTAATGCAGCGACAGGGCCTCTTTCACATTCTCGAAGGCTTCTGCCGCGGTATGGCCGGCGGAAAAACAGCCCGGCACATCGGGGACGATCACGCCATATCCGGAGTCGGCATCCTTGTGCAGCACGACCGGGAATTTCATCTCGTTGACCTCTTCGTTCAAGGCCGGCCTCATTTCAGGCCCGCCTGTTTCAAGATGCTGTGGATCGTGCCCTTGGGCAGATCCGCATCCGGGTGGGGAATAGTGACCCGCCCCGGCTTGTGCAGATGCTTGTATTGGTGATGACGGCCTTTGACCGCGATCAGATACCACCCGTCCTCCTCGATCATCCTGATCAGCTCCCGACTGCGCATTGCCGTGTCCTTTCGATACGTCCCGAAAAGCCACCGTACACAGTCAAAGGCGAACAATACACACTATACACATCCAGACAATCAATACAGAAAGCAGCGATGACCGGCGCTGCCCTGCTCAGACCGCCCTGGCGAAAACCTCCGCCAGCCAGTCGACGAACACCCGCACCCGTGGCGACATCTGACGGTTGTGTGGGTACAGCACGGAAACCGGCATGGGCGGCGGCGGGGTATCGGTGAGGATCTCCTGCACCAGCCCCTGGGAAATCTGCTGTGCCATGCGGTAGCGCGGGCATTGGATGATGCCCAGCCCGGCCACGGCCGAAGCAGCATAGATTTCCGCGCCGAACACCGACAGCGCACCCTCGATGGCGACTTCCCGCAGCTCGCCATCGACCATGAATTCGAAGGGAAACAGCTTGGCGGTGGTGCGCGAGACATAGTTCACCGCCCGGTGCCGCGACAACTCGTCGAGGCTCTTCGGCTCGCCGTATTTGCGCAGGTACGCCGGGCTGGCGCAGGTGATCTGCTGCAGGCCGGCCACGCGCCGGCCGATCAGCGACGAATCGCCCAGGGTGCCGGCGCGCAACACGCAGTCCACCCCTTCGGCGATCAGGTCGACAAAACGATCGGCCTCGCTGATGGACAGCTCGATCTCCGGATAGCGCGCCATGAATTCGGGCAGGGCCGGAATCACGAAGTACTTGGCCAGGGTGCCATGCAGGTCGACCCGCAAACGCCCCTTCGGCGCCACCGTGCGAAACGCCAGTTCGGCCTCTTCCAGCTCCGCCAGCAGCTGTACGCAGCGCTGGTAATAGGCCTCGCCGTCGAGAGTCGGGCGCACGCGGCGGGTGCTGCGTTCCAGCAGACGGGTACCGAGCCAGGCCTCGAACTGGTTGAGGGTATGGGTCAGGGTGGCGCGCGGCAGGTTCAGGTCCTCGGCGGCCAGGGTGAAGCTGCTGCGCTCGTAGATCCGCACGAACACCTTCATCGCTTTGACTTGATCCACGACGGGCTCCAGGGCTCATTGATTGTTGGCGATTATTGAACAGTCAAGCCAACTCTGGCGCATTTATCACCCTGGGTAAACATGTGAATCTGCTTCCACACCACAGCCAATCACTCGTTACCCAGAAGGAAATTCGCCATGACTACCCAGACTTCGAAAGTTGCCATCGTGACCGGCGCCTCCCGCGGCATCGGCGCGGTGATCGCCCGGCAACTGGCCAGCGAAGGCTTCGCCGTCGCCATCAACTACGCCAACAGCGCCAGCGAAGCCTCAGCCCTGGTGGTGGAGCTGCGCCAGGCCGGCCACCGGGCCATAGCGGTCAAGGCCGACGTGGCCAACGCCGATGACGTGCGCCGCCTGTTCGACGAGACCGAAATCCAACTGGGCAAGGTCGACGTGCTGATCAACAACGCCGGCATCCTCAAGGTCCTGCCGCTGGCGCAACACACGGACGAACTGTTCGAGCAGAACTTCAACATCCACGCTCGCGGCACCTTCAACACCCTGCGTGAAGCCGCGACTCGCCTGAACGCCGGCGGGCGCATCGTCAATTTCTCCAGCAGCACCGTCGGCATGAACCTGCCGGGTTACGCGGTGTACATCGCCAGTAAAGCGGCGGTGGAATCCCTGACCCAGGTGTTCGCCAAGGAAATGCGCGGTCGCAATATCACCGTCAATGCAGTGGCACCGGGCCCGGTGGCCACCGACTTGTTCCTGCACGGCAAGAGCGAAGAGCAGATCCAGGGTTTCGCCAAGATGGCCCCGCTGGAGCGCCTGGCTCAACCCGAAGATATTTCCCGCGTCGTGTCCTTCCTGGTCAGCCCTGATTCGGCCTGGGTCAACGGGCAGGTCCTGCGCGCCAACGGCGGGCTCGTCTGAGCCACCTCAAGCCCTGGGCACCTTCGCCGGCTGGCTGTCCCACGCCGTACAACAACGCCTGCCCCGGCGTGCCTGAAACCACCCTCACCCGAAGAGATCAATGCCATGCAATCCGTCATCCTGATTACCGGCGCCTCCAGTGGTTTTGGCGCCCTGACCGCCCGCGCCCTCGCCGACGCCGGCCACATCGTCTACGCCAGCATGCGTGAAACCCTGGGCCGCAATGCGCCTCAGGTGGCCGAGGTGCGGCGCTACGCCGACGAGCACCGGGTCGATTTGCGCAGCGTCGAACTGGACGTCGCCTCCAGCGCCTCGGTCGAGGCCGGTGTCGCCCGGATAGTCGCCGACTGCGGCCGGCTGGACGTGATCATCCACAACGCCGGGCACATGGCTTTCGGCCCCGCCGAAGCCTTCACCCCCGAACAGTTCGCCCAGCTCTACGACATCAACGTACTGAGCACCCAGCGGGTCAACCGCGCGGCCCTGCCGCAACTGCGCAAGCAGGGCCGGGGGCTGGTGCTGTGGGTATCCTCCAGCAGCGCCCGCGGCGGCACCCCGCCCTACCTGGCGCCGTACTTCGCGGCCAAAGCGGCGATGGACTCCCTGGCGGTGTCCTATGCCGGGGAGCTGGCGCGCTGGGGCGTGGAGACCTCGATCATCGTGCCGGGCGCCTTCACCCAGGGCACCAACCACTTCGCGCACTCCGGAGCCCCGGCCGACCAGGCCCGCGCCGCCGAGTACAACCAGGGCCCCTATGCCGGTGTGCCGGAGCAGGCACTCGACGGCCTGGCCGCCCTGGAGCCGGCTGACGCCGATGTCGCCGAGGTGGCCAGGGCCATCGTCGAGATCGTCGGCCTGCCCTTCGGCTCCCGGCCGTTGCGCCGGCATATCGACCCGTCCCAGGACGGTGCCGAGATCGTCAATGCCATGGCCGACCGGGTGCGCGCCGAGATGTTCCGCCGCATCGGCCTGGAAGACCTGCTCAAGCCCACCGTTCGCTGAAACAACGGCATGGGTGGCCCGGGCACTCCCCGGGCCATCGCTGCTTTCCACCGGCTTATTCGCGGAGACACTCATGCGCCCGACCCACCCTGCTGATCCCGGCCTTCGCTTTTCGCGGAGCAGGACGCCACTCCCTGGACCACACTCTAGGTCGGGAGCCTTGAACCGCCATCGACCCTGGACTCACCCCTGAATTCCGCCCGCGAGGACTTCATCATGCACACCGCGATCATCACTTGCTTCGGCCTGATTCTCCTGGCGCTGATGCTGTTTATCGGCGAAAAGCTCGGCCTCGGTCGCCAGACCCTAGCCTACAGTTTCGTCGTACTCTGGCTGGCGCTGACGGTGATCAACGGCGCGGTGGGGATGGTCCACGCCGGCCAGCCCCTGAGCACGGAGCTGGCGGTCGGCAGTGTGGTGTTCGGCGTGCCGGTGGCGGCGCTGGTGTTGTTCACGGTATTGGGCCGGGCCTGAGGCCCGCGATGACGGTGGCACAAACGCCACCGCCCCGCGATCAACGCACCAGGTGCAGGAACTGCATATGGCGTTCGTACTGGTCGAGGATGTCGTTGATGATCTGCTCCTTGGTGTAGCCCATCAGGTCGTAGTCCTGGCTACCCTCGGCCAGGTGCACCTCGGCCCGGTAGTAACGCCGGTTGCGCATCTCCTTGGGCCCCATGCCGCCACGGGCGAAGGACGGGGTGAAGTAGCCACGCATCTGCACCTGGTAGACGAACGGATGCTGGTCGCCATGGCCGATTTCCAGGCTGACGTTGTCGTTGGCCGGGTCCGGCTGGGTGATCACGTTCAGGCCTTTCTCGACGAACACCGCGGTCACTTCTTCGATGGCCGGGCGCACCGTCTGATCGAGGAAGCGATAGACCTCGTCGCGCGACGGGAAATGCACCGCCTGGCTCAGGCGCTGGCGCCAGCCACCCTTGCCACGACGCGAGGACGACGACACCGGCGCCAGCGAATGCAACTGGGCGATCTGCTTCTGCGACTCGAGGTAGAAGGCCTTGTGCAGCCCCCACATCATCAGCAGCAGGATCATCGAGAACGGCAGCGAGGTCAGCACCACCGCCGACTTCAGCGAGTCGATGCTGCCGGCGAACAGCAGCGCGCTGGTGACCAGCGCGGTCATCGCGCCCCAGAACACCCGCAGCCATTTCGGCCCGTCTTCATCGGCATTGCCGCCCTTGGCCGACAGGGTCGAGAGCACCACGGTGCCGGAGTCGGCCGAGGTGACGAAGAACACGAAGCTGATGAACACCGTCACAGCGATGACAGTCTTGCTCCAGGGGTAGGTTTCCAGCAGCAGGTAGAGGGTCATCGAGGGGTTCTCGATGGCCGACATGCCCAGCGCGCTCATGCCATGGTTGAGCACCTGGTCGATGGCGCTGTTACCGAAGATCGACATCCAGGCCAGGGTGAAGCCCAGGGGAATCAGCAGCACGCCGAACACGAATTCACGGATGGTCCGGCCACGGGAAATCCGCGCGATGAACAGGCCCACGAACGGCGACCATGCGATCCACCAGGCCCAGTAGAAGACGGTCCAGCCGCCCAGCCAGTCGCTGGGTTCGTCATAGGCGTAGAGGTCGAAACTCTTGGTCGGCAAGGCGCCGAGGTAATCGCCGAGGTTCTGGATCAGGGTGTTGAGCAGGTGCTGGGTGGGGCCGGCGAACAACACGAACAGCAGCAGCGCACAGGCCAGCAGCATGTTGATGTCGGACATCACCCGCACGCCCTTGTCGACGCCGGACACCGCGACAATGATCGCCGCGCCCATCATCAGGGTGATCAGGCCCACCTGGACCCACTGGGTGTGGGCGATACCGAACAGGTAGTCCAGGCCGGAGTTGAGGTGCAGCACGCCAAAGCCCATGTCGGCGCCGAGGCCGAACACCGTGGCGATGATGCCGAAGCCATCCACCGCGTAGCCGATGGGGCCGTTGATGCGCTTGCCGATCAGCGGGTACAGCGCCGAACGCAGGGCCAGCGGCAGGTTATGCCGATAGGCGAAATACGCCAGGGCCATGCCGACGAAGGCGAACACGCCCCAGCCATGCAGGCCCCAGTGCAGGAAGAGAATCTGCATGGCCTGGCGCGCCGCATCCGCGGTCCCGGCCTCGCCCTGGGGCGGTTGCAGCATGTGGGTCAGGGGTTCCGACACGCAGAAGAAAAACAGCGTGATGCTGATCCCGGCGGCGAACAGCATGCCAGCCCAGGACAGGTAACTGAATTCCGGTTCGTCGTGGTCGGCACCGAGCTTGATCTTGCCGTAGCCGGACAAGGCGGTGACCACCACGAAGATCAGGTACAGGGTCATGGCCAGCATGTAGTACCAACCGACCGTATTGGCCGCCCAGTTTTGCGCGGCCAGCAGCCAGGCGCCGGCCTGTTCCGGCAGGGCAATGACCACCAGGCCGAAGGCCAGGATAAAGCTCGCGGCGAAGTAGAACACCGGCGGATTCATGCGGATCAGGCCGCTGGCGGGAATGGACGATGCACTCATGAAACGTGCACCTCGAGGGGGTAAAACGCGGCTGAAAAGATCGGACTCAGCAAAGGTAAGCCTCCTGTTGTGAGCGGGCAGCGAGCTGCCGGTTTAACTTGAACAAGCGTTCAAGTTAAACACGGATAGGCGCGCAAGGACTAATCGCCGGGCTCGGCGGTCGCCTGATTTCGCAGGTTTTAGGAAAGGTCTGATGTGTCGCGGAGGGAATCGTTCAGCGTTAAATTATGCCGATCTCTGTAGCCGCCGCCGAAGGCTGCGCCAAGGCCCGCAGGGCCTGCAAAAGACCCCAGAGCGGCGCCCCTCTCGGGGCGATCGCAGCCTGCAGCAGCGGCTACATAATGCAAGCACCTCGGCTTATTTTTGCGACCCATCGTCATGCTGCAGGTTGGCCTGGGTCAGGTTGCAGCCTGCCGGCACGCTGCGGGTCAGCCAGACGTTGCCGCCGATGGTCGAGCCCTTGCCGATGGTGATGCGCCCGAGGATGGTCGCGCCGGCGTAGATCACCACGTCGTCCTCGACGATCGGGTGGCGCGGATGGCCCTTCTGCAACTGGCCGTCCTCGTCCGCCGGGAAGCGTTTGGCGCCCAGGGTCACCGCCTGGTAGATGCGCACACGCTCGCCGATGATCGCGGTCTCGCCGATCACCACACCAGTGCCGTGGTCGATGAAGAAGCTGCGGCCGATCTGCGCCCCCGGGTGAATGTCGATGCCGGTGGCCGAGTGGGCGATTTCCGCGCTGATCCGCGCCAGCAGCGGCAGGCCGGCGCGATACAGATGGTGGGCCAGGCGATGGTGGATCACCGCCAGGATGCCCGGGTAGCACAGCAGCACTTCATCGACGCTGCGCGCCGCCGGGTCGCCATGGTAGGCGGCCAGCACATCGGTATCGAGCAACACTCGCAGCCCCGGCAGGGCCAGGGCGAAATCCTGGATGATGCGGATGGCCCTGGCGTTGACGTCTTCGTCCGCCTCGCCGCTCTGGCGCGCGGCATAACGCAGTTCCAGGCGGGTCTGGGCGAGCAGTGCATTGAGGGCCGCGTCCAGGGTGTGGCCGACGTAGAAGTCCTCGCTTTCCTCGCGCAGGTCCACCGGGCCCAGGCGCATCGGGAACAGGGCGCCGCACAGTGCTTCGAGAATCTCGGCCATGGCCGCGCGCGACGGCAGTTCCCGACCACCCTGCTCACCACTGACCCGCCCGTTGCGGGTACGCCACTGGTCGCGGGCATCACGCAGTTGACTGACTATGGTCTGCAATTGCCAATGGCTGGAACGCTCGCTCACGATAAGACTCCTCACTCAGGCGGCCGGACGGTCTGGCCGCGTAAACGACGTCACTTTACGGTATGCGTCCCAGGCCAAATTAAGAACTAATTGTGCTGGCCTAAGTACCTTTTGGCATAAGCGATTGACGGTTGCCCCGGTAAATATCGCTGCCTATAGTCCCTGACACCTCTGACAACCTGTGCGGCCTCATGATCAAACGACAGCTCGACCGTTTTAACCGTCTCGACCTGCTGGGCGGCGCCACCGCCCTGGAAAAACTCGAACGCCTGTCCACCTGGCTGGGCCGCGATGTCTACGTCAAGCGCGACGACACCACACCGCTGGCCATGGGCGGCAACAAGCTGCGCAAACTCGAATACCTGGCCGCCGATGCGCTGGCCCAGGGCGCGGACACCCTGATCACCGCGGGCGCCATCCAGTCCAACCACGTACGCCAGACCGCGGCCCTGGCCGCCAAGCTCGGCCTGGGTTGCGTCGCCCTGCTGGAAAACCCCATCGGCACCGACGACGGCAATTACCTGGGCAACGGCAACCGCCTGCTGCTCGACCTGTTCGACGCCAAGGTCGAGCTGGTGGAGAACCTGGACAACGCCGACGAGCAGTTGCAGGCCCTGGCCGAGCGCCTGCGCAGCAGCGGCAAGCAGCCATACCTGGTGCCGATTGGCGGCTCCAATGCCCTCGGCGCGCTGGGTTACGTGCGCGCCGGCCTGGAGCTGGCGGAGCAGATCAACAACAGCGGGCTCGACTTCGCCGCCGTGGTGCTGGCCTCGGGCAGCGCCGGCACCCACAGCGGCCTGGCCCTGGCCTTGAGCGAAGTGTTGCCGCAGTTGCCGGTGATCGGCGTCACCGTGTCGCGCACCGACGAAGCGCAACGGCCGAAGGTCCAGGGCCTGGCCGAACGCACCGCCGAATTGCTCGGGGTGACGTTGCCGGAGAGCTTCAAGGTGGAGTTGTGGGACGAATATTTCGCCCCGCGTTATGGCGAACCGAATGCCGGCACCCTGGCCGCGGTGAAACTGCTGGCGAGCCAGGAAGGCCTGCTGCTGGACCCGGTCTACACCGGCAAGGCCATGGCCGGCCTGCTCGACGGCATCGGCCGCCAGCGCTTCGACGACGGCCCGATCATCTTCCTGCACACCGGCGGCGCGCCGGCGCTGTTCGCTTATGCCGGTTCGTTTGCCTAACAAATGCCTGTAGCCGCTGGCGCAGCCTGCGCTCGGCGGCGCAGCCGTCGTAAAACCTGCATATGCGGCGTATCGGAAGAGACACGTTCGCCGGATTTGCGCCTGCTACGTCGGAATGCCGTCCAATCGATCGCAGCCTGCGGCAGCGGCTACAGGGATGTATATTTATAAAAAGAATAACAATGTGAATTTATATTATTTTTACATCTATAAGCAGCCACTTATAGTCGCGCCGCAGGCGAATTTGCCGCGAGACGCATACGCTGCATTTAGTGCAGGATAAGGCGCTCGTTCCCGCTCACCGATTGACCTGCATCTCCCAACCGCATCTGCATAAGAAAACACAGGGGCTTGTCATGATTTTTTCCGCACTACGTCGAAATATCCTCATTGGCTCGCTGGGTCTGGCCCTCGGTGCCGGGTTGCTGGGGCAAGCGGTTGCCGGTGAGCAACTGCAGAAGATCAAGGACGCCGGCACCATCAACGTCGGCCTGGAAGGCACTTATCCACCGTTCAGCTACGTCGACGAAAGCGGCAAGCTGGCCGGCTTCGAAGTCGAGTTCTCCGAAGCCCTGGCGCAGAAGCTGGGCGTGAAGGTCAAACTGCAGCCGACCAAGTGGGACGGCATCCTCGCCGCCCTGGAGTCCAAGCGTCTGGACGCGGTGATCAACCAGGTGACCATCTCCGATGAGCGCAAGAAAAAATACGACTTCTCCACCCCCTACACGGTTTCCGGCATTCAGGCCCTGACCCAGAAGAAGAACGAAGGCAAGTTCAAGACCGCCGCCGACCTGGCCGGGCACAAGGTCGGTGTCGGCCTGGGCACCAACTACGAACAATGGCTCAAGGACAACGTGCCACAAGCCATCATCAAGACCTACGACGACGATCCGACCAAGTACCAGGACCTGCGCGTAGGCCGCATCGACGCGATCCTGGTGGACCGCCTGGCCGCCTTCGAGCTGATCAAGAAAACCAACGACACCCTGGCCGTTTCCGGCGAACCCTTCTCCCGCCAGGAAGCCGGCGTGGCCCTGCGCAAAGGCGAACCCGAGCTGCTGGCCGCGGTGAACAAGGCAATCGAGGAACTGCGCGCCGACGGCACGCTGAAAAAGCTCTCGGAAAAATACTTCAACGCTGACGTCACTCAATAATGGAAGCAGGTTTTCAGTTCGAACTGTCTTTCCCGCAGTTGAGCCAGCAAATCGCCGAAACCACGCAGCTGTTGCTGAACTCCGCGCCCTTCCTGCTCAAGGGCGCGTATTTCACGGTCATCCTCAGCCTCGGCGGCATGTTCTTCGGATTGGCGCTGGGGTTCGCCCTGGCGCTGATGCGCCTGTCGCGCTTCAAGCTGCTGAGCTGGATCGCCCGCGTCTATGTGTCGTTCTTTCGCGGCACGCCGTTGCTGGTGCAACTGTTCGTGATCTATTACGGCCTGCCGCAGCTGGGTATCGAGCTTGACCCGCTGCCGGCGGCGCTGATCGGCTTCTCGTTGAACATGGCGGCCTACGCCTGCGAGATCCTGCGCGCGGCCATCGGCTCCATCGAGCGCGGGCAGTGGGAAGCGGCGGCCAGCATTGGCATGACCCGGGCCCAGACCCTGCGCCGGGCGATCCTGCCACAAGCCATGCGCACGGCCCTGCCGCCCCTGGGCAACAGTTTTATCTCGCTGGTCAAGGACACGGCCCTGGCCGCCACCATCCAGGTCCCGGAACTGTTCCGCCAGGCACAGCTGATCACCGCCCGGACCTTCGAAGTCTTCACCATGTATCTTGCCGCCGCGCTGATCTACTGGGTTCTGGCCAGCGTGCTGGCGCACCTGCAGAACCGACTGGAAGAGCGGGTCAATCGGCACGACCAGGAGTCCTGAACCCATGATTGTGGTTGAAAAACTGACGAAGCAGTTCAAGGGTCAGACCGTCCTCAATGGCATCGACCTGACGGTGGCGGAAGGCGAGGTGGTCGCCATCATCGGCCCCAGCGGCTCGGGCAAGACCACCTTTTTACGCTGCCTGAATTTCCTCGAAGAACCTACCAGCGGCCGGATCAAGGTCGGCAACATCGAGATCGATGGCAGCCGCCCGCTGACCCAGCAGCAGGGCCTGGTGCGGCAACTGCGCCAGCAGGTGGGTTTCGTGTTCCAGAACTTCAACCTGTTCCCCCATCGCACCGCGCTGGAAAACGTCATCGAAGGCCCGCTGGTGGTGAAGAAGACGCCCCGCGAGCAGGCGCTGGCCCTGGGCCGCGGACTGCTGGCCAAGGTTGGCCTGGCGGGCAAGGAAGACGCCTATCCGCGGCGCCTCTCCGGCGGCCAGCAACAGCGCGTGGCGATTGCCCGGGCGCTGGCGATGGAGCCGGAAGTGATCCTGTTCGACGAACCGACCTCGGCCCTCGACCCGGAGCTGGTGGGCGAAGTGCTGGCGACCATCCGCGGCCTGGCCGAAGAGAGGCGCACCATGGTCATCGTCACCCACGAAATGGGCTTCGCCCGCGACGTGGCCAACCGGGTGATCTTCTTCGACAAGGGGGTGATCGTCGAACAGGGCGAAGCCAAGGCGCTGTTCGCCAACCCCAGGGAAGAACGCACCCGGCAATTCCTCAGCAAGTTCCTCACCTCGGGCCATCCCCAGGCCTGAGCGGCGCCCTCGCTGCCGAGCCCAGGATGGGCTGTGCAGCGAACGCAAACCCGCCGTCACATTCCGCCAGACACATGGCATGCGCCGGTTTACGACGGCTGCGCCGCCGAGCGCAGGCTGCGCCAGCGGCTACAGAAACCACGCGCCCCTGTAACCGCCCCCCCTGTAGCCGCTGCCGAGCTCCGCGAGGCTGCGATCGGTCTGGGCGGCATTCCGACACAGCGGCCGCCAGGCCCGCCACTGCATTGCGCCCGGAAAACCGTATGCCCCGGTTTTTACGACGGCTACGCCGCCGCGCGCAGGCTGCGCCAGCGGCTACAGGCCTCAGATCTATCTCCCATTACCCTTCGCCTTTTCCTACCTGCCGTATACGTAAACCCCTTCTATACATATTCCTAAAAGTTAGTTTATTTAATTTTTATACGCGCATAGGGTATATGCACCGGACCACCGGACATTCTTGAACCCGATTTCGCCGCCACGGCGCGGCACTTCCAAAGATGTGAGGTAGGTATGGTCCGGAACACAATCACCCCAGTGCAGATCGCCAGGGCATTGCGTGCAGCCAAGGAGTGGCACTGATGTCCAATCTGGCCGATGCAAATGTCCAGAGCGATCTGGATGTCGCCCCCCTGTTGTTGCCCGCACGGGTTCTGCTGAACGACGCAGAAGCCCTTCAAGCCGCCCATGAACTGGCCACCGTCGCCCGCCAGCAGGCGGCCCGGCGCGACCAGCAGCGCAAGCTGCCGTGGGCGGAAATCGAACACTTCACCCGCAGTGGCCTGGGCAGTATTGCCATCCCCCGTGAGTACGGCGGCCCGCAGGTTTCCTTCGTCACCCTGGCCGAAGTCTTCGCGATCATTGCCGCGGCCGATCCGGCCCTGGGACAGATCCCGCAGAACCAGTTCGGCATTCTCAACCTGATCCTCGGCAGCGCCACCGAACGGCAGAAAAAGCAGCTGTTCCAGAGCGTGCTGGAAGGCTGGCGCATCGGTAACGCCGGCCCGGAGCGCGGGACCAAAAACACCCTGGAACTCAAGGCACGAATCAGCGCCGACGGCGACGGTTACCTGCTCAATGGCCAGAAGTTCTATTCCACCGGCGCCCTGTTCGCCCACTGGGTGGCGGTCAAGGCGCTGAACGACGACGGCAGGCAGGTCCTGGCCTTCGTCCGGCGCGGCACGCCAGGGCTGCGCATCGTCGACGACTGGTCGGGCTTTGGCCAGCGCACCACCGCCAGCGGCACCATTTTGCTCAACAACGTGCGGGTCGATGCCGAGCTGGTGGTGGACAACTGGCGCATCAACGAGTCGCCGAATATCCAGGGCGCGGTCTCGCAGTTGATCCAGGCGGCCATCGACGCCGGCATCGCCCGCGCCGCCATCGACGACGCTATCAGCTTCGTGCGTGAACACTCGCGGCCGTGGGTCGACGCCAACGTCGAACGGGCCAGCGACGACCTCTATGTGATCGCCGACATCGGCAAGCTGAAAATCGAACTACACGCCGCCGAGGCCCTGCTACGCAAGGCCGGCCAGGTGCTGGACCAGGTCAATGCCGCGCCGATCAGCGCCGAGTCCGCCGCCCGCGCCTCGATCGCCGTGGCCGAAGCCAAGGTGCTGACCACCGAGATCTCCCTGCTGGCCAGCGAGAAACTCTTCGAGCTGGCCGGCAGCCGCGCCACCCTCGCCGAGTTCAACCTCGACCGGCACTGGCGCAACGCCCGGGTCCACACCCTGCACGATCCGGTGCGCTGGAAATACCACGCCGTCGGCGCCTATCACCTGAACGGCACCCTGCCGGCTCGCCATTCCTGGATTTAAGCGACCAGATCTCTGGAGAAGTACATGACTCTTTCTCAACACGTCGCGGTCATAACCAGCGATGAGCAAGCCCTGATCGTCGCCAGCGACCTGGCCGAGGATTTCAAGCGCGACAGCGCCCTGCGCGACCGCGAACGCCGCCTGCCCCACCCCGAACTCGAAGCCTTTTCCCGCTCCGGCCTGTGGGGCATCAGCGTGCCCAGGGAATACGGCGGCGCCGGTGTGTCCAACGTCACCCTGGCCAAGGTCATCGCCCTGATCGCCCAGGCCGACGGTTCCCTGGGGCAGATCCCGCAGAACCATTACTACGCCCTCGAAGTGCTGCGGGTGAACGGCAGCGAGGCGCAGAAAAAACGCCTGTACGCCGAGGTCCTGGCCGGCCAGCGCTTCGGCAATGCCCTGGCCGAGCTGGGCACCAAGACCGCCCACGACCGCATCACTCGCCTGACCCGGGACGTGCAGGACGGACGCGACGGCTATCGCATCAACGGTCGCAAGTTCTATTCCACCGGCGCCCTCTATGCCCAGCGCATCCCCACCTCGGTGGTGGATGAAGAGGGCGTGCAGCAACTGGCCTTTGTCCCGGCGGGCAGCCAGGGCCTGAACGTGATCGACGACTGGAGCGGCTTCGGCCAGCGCACCACCGGCAGCGGCTCGGTGGTATTCGAGGACGTGTTCGTCGCCGCCGAGGACGTGATTCCCTTTCAGAGCGCCTTCGAGCGCCCGACCACCGTCGGCCCGCTGGCGCAGATTCTCCACGCCGCCATCGACACCGGTATCGCCCGCGCCGCCTATGAGGACGCCCTGCATTTCGTGCGCACCAAGACCCGGCCGTGGATCGACTCCGGCAACGACAAGGCCAGCGAAGACCCACTGACCCTCAAGAGCTTCGGCCACCTGAGCATTCGCCTGCACGCCACCGAGGCGTTGCTGGAGCGCTCCGGGGAGTTCCTCGACGCGGCCCAGGTCGAGCCCAACGCCGAGACGGTGGCCGCCGCCTCCATCGCGGTCGCCGAGGCCCGCGCCATCAGCAGCGAAATCTCCCTGGCCGCCGGCAGCACCCTGTTCGAGCTGGCCGGCAGCCAGGCGACCCTGGCCGAACACGGCCTCGACCGGCACTGGCGCAACGCCCGGGTGCACACCCTGCACGACCCGGTGCGCTGGAAGTACCACGCGGTGGGCAACTACTACCTCAACCAGACGAACCCGCCATTGCGGGGGACTATCTGATGAGTGCTCTGGAGAAAGGCAAAAAAAAGATCCTGCTCAATGCCTTCAACATGAATTGCATCGGGCACATCAACCACGGCCTGTGGACCCACCCTCGGGACACCTCGACCCAGTACAAGACTATCGAGTACTGGACCGAGCTGGCGCAGCTGCTGGAGCGCGGACTGTTCGACGGGCTGTTCATCGCCGACATCGTCGGGGTCTACGACGTCTACCAGAACTCGGTGGACGTGACGCTCAAGGAGTCGATCCAGCTGCCAGTCAACGACCCGCTGCTGCTGGTTTCGGCCATGGCCGCGGTGACCCGCAACCTCGGCTTCGGCCTCACCGCCAACCTCACCTACGAGCCGCCGTATCTGTTCGCCCGGCGCATGTCGACGCTGGACCACCTGAGCCGCGGCCGGGTCGGCTGGAACATCGTCACCGGCTACCTCGACAGCGCCGCCAAGGCCATGGGCCTGAGCGAACAGGCCGAGCACGACCGGCGCTACGACCAGGCCGATGAATACCTGGAAGTGCTCTACAAGCTCTGGGAAGGCAGCTGGGAAAACGACGCGGTGATCAACGACCGCGAACAACGGATCTACGCCCGGCCGGAGAAGGTGCACAAGGTCGAGCACAAGGGCGAGTTCTATCAGGTCAAGGGCTATCACCTGTGCGAACCCTCGCCGCAGCGCACGCCGGTGCTGTTCCAGGCCGGCAGTTCCGATCGCGGCCTGCTGTTCGCCGGGCGCCACGCCGAGTGCGTGTTCATCAGCGGGCAGAACAAAGCCACAACCCGCGCCCAGGTGGACAAGGTCCGCGCCAGCGCCGTGGCGGCCGGGCGCAATCCCGAGGACATCAAGGTGTTCATGGGGCTCAACGTGATAGTCGCCGCGACCGAGGAGCTGGCCTGGAAGAAGCACGCGGAGTACCGCAGCTACGCCAGCGCCGAAGCCGGGGTGGCGCATTTCTCGGCGTCCACCGCCATCGACTTTTCCCAGTACGAGATCGACGAACCGATCCAGTACGTGAAGAGCAACGCCATCCAGTCGGCCACCAAGAACCTGCAGAACAACGACTGGACCCGGCGCAAGCTGCTCGACCAGCACGCCCTGGGCGGGCGCTACATCACCGTGGTCGGCTCGCCGCAGCAGGTGGCCGACGACCTCGAATCCTGGATCGCCGAGACTGGCCTGGACGGCTTCAACCTGACCCGCATCGTCACCCCGGAAAGTTATGCCGACTTCATCGACCTGGTGATCCCCGAGCTGCAACGCCGCGGCTCGTACAAGACCGCCTACGACAACGGCACCCTGCGCGAAAAGCTGTTCCGGCAGGACGCGCAGTTACCCGAGCAACACGCCGGAGCGGGCTATCGCCCTATCGCGAGCAAGCTCGCTCCTACAGGTTGAGCCCATTCCCTGTAGGAGCGAGCTTGCTCGCGATGAGGTCGGCCCAAACACCCGAAAATTTCATGCACTGACTGGAAACGACACCATGAAAACCAAGCTCTTAAGCCACCCAGTCAAAGCACTGGCCCTCACCCTCGGACTGTTCGGCAGCGCGGTATTCGCCGCCGACGCGCCGCTGAAAGTCGGCACCACCGCCGCCTTCGCCATCCCCCTGGAAGCCGCCGTCGAAGAGGCCGGCAAACAGGGCCTGAAAGTCGAGCTGGTGGAGTTCAGCGACTGGATCGCGCCGAACGTCAGCCTGGCCGCCGGCGATATCGACGTGAACTACTTCCAGCACATCCCGTTCCTGGAAAACGCCAAGGCCGCCGCCGGCTTCGACCTGGTGCCGTTCGCCCCGGGGATCATCAACAACGTCGGCCTGTACTCGAAGCGATACAAAAGCTTCGACGAACTGCCCGAAGGCGCCACCGTGGCCATCGCCAACGACCCGATCAACAGCGGCCGCGGCTTGCAGCTGCTGGCCAAGGCCGGCCTGATCAGCCTCAAGCCGGGGGTCGGCTATAAGGCCACCGAGGACGACATAGTCGCCAACCCAAAGAAACTGAAGATCCTCCAGGTCGAGGCCGTGCAACTGGTACGCGCCTATGACGACGCCGACCTGGTGCAGGGCTACCCGGCCTATATCCGCCTGGCCAAGACCTTCGATGCCGGTTCGGCGCTGCTGTTCGACGGCCTCGACCACAAGGAATACGTGATCCAGTTCGTGATCCAGCCCAAGAGCAAGACCGACCCGCGGCTGATCAAGTTCGTCGATATCTACCAGCATTCGCCGGCGGTGCGCGCCGCCCTGGACAAAGCCCACGGCAAGCTCTACCAAGCCGGCTGGGAAGGTTGAGATGAGCGTCGCCTACCTTGCGCACAAGTCGCCGAACCAGCCGCCCGAACAGCGGCAGGACGCGCAGCAGACCGAGCTGCATCCAGAACTGAACCGGGCCCACGTGCGCTTCATCGGCCTGACCAAGACCTACCAGGGCCAGCAAGGCCCGGTGCAGGCCCTGCACGGGATCGACCTGGCGATCCAGCGCGGCGAGGTGTTCGGCATCATCGGCCGCAGCGGCGCCGGCAAGTCGTCGCTGATCCGCACCATCAACCGCCTGGAACAGCCTTCGGGCGGTCGGGTGCTGATCGATCAGGTGGACATCGGCGACTTCGACGAAGACCGCCTGGTGGAGCTGCGCCGGCGCATCGGCATGATCTTCCAGCACTTCAACCTGATGTCGGCCAAGACCGTGTGGCAGAACGTCGAGCTGCCGCTGAAGGTGGCCGGCGTGCCCAAGGAACAGCGCGAGCGCAAGGTCCGCGAACTGCTGGAACTGGTGGGCCTGAAGGACAAGCACAAAACCTACCCGGCGCAACTCTCGGGCGGGCAGAAACAGCGGGTGGGCATCGCCCGGGCGCTGGTCCACGACCCGGCGATCCTGCTGTGCGACGAGGCCACCTCGGCGCTGGACCCGGAGACCACCCAGTCGATCCTCGGCCTGCTCAAACAGATCAACCAGCGCCTGGGCCTGACCATCGTCCTGATCACCCACGAGATGGCGGTGATCCGCGATATCTGCGACCGGGTGGTGGTGCTGGAGCATGGGCATATCGTCGAGCAGGGGCCGGTCTGGGAAGTGTTCGGCAACCCGCAGCACGAGGTCAGCAAAACCCTGCTGGCGCCCTTGCAGCACGGCCTGCCGGAAGAGTTGCAAAACCGCCTGCAGGCCCAGCCGAAGTCTTCCGACGCGGCGGTGGTGTTACGCGTGCAGTTCACCGGCAGGAGCAGCGACGAGCCGGACCTGGCCGCGCTGTTCAGCACCCTGGGCGGCCGCGTGCGCCTGCTGCACGGCGGCGTGGAACGGATCCAGGGGCATGCCCTGGGGCAACTGCTGCTGGCGGTCAGCGGCTCGTCCCTGGGCGCCGAGGAGCAACGTTTGCGCGCGCAGCACTTTTTGCAAAAGCAATGGACACAACAGGTAGAGGTGCTGGGTTATGTGGTTTGATCGCTTGCTCCAGGGCGTTATCGATACCTTCCTGATGGTCGGCGTGTCGTCGCTGATCGCTCTGCTGGCGGGCATTCCGCTGGCGGTGATCCTGGTCACCAGCGGCAAGGGCGGGATCTATGAAGCGCCCAGGCTGAACAGCGTGCTGGGGGCCTTCGTCAACCTGTTCCGCTCGATCCCGTTCCTGATCCTGATGGTGGCGCTGATCCCCTTCACCCGGCTGATCGTCGGCACTACCTACGGCGTCTGGGCGGCCGTGGTGCCACTGACCATCGCCGCCACGCCGTTCTTCGCGCGGATCGCCGAGGTCAGCCTGCGCGAGGTCGACCATGGCCTGATCGAAGCCGCCCAGGCCATGGGCTGCCGGCGCTGGCACATTGTCTGGCATGTGTTGTTGCCCGAGGCGCTGCCGGGCATCGTCGGCGGCTTCACCATCACCCTGGTGACCATGATCAACTCCTCGGCCATGGCCGGGGCCATCGGCGCCGGTGGCCTGGGGGACATCGCCTATCGCTACGGTTACCAGCGTTTCGACAGCCAGATCATGCTCACGGTGATCGTGCTGCTGGTGATCCTCGTCGCAGCGATCCAGCTCGGCGGCGACCGCTTGGCGCGGGTGCTCAACAAGCGTTGAGATCGGCGGTGTCCATTCGGATGTC